>CAZVTK010000009.1:20383-65738 GCA_964629765.1 uncultured Mesorhizobium sp. | reverse complement strand
CGTCGTCCGGCACGCTCGGCGAAGGCAACATCCTGACCTTCGACATCGAGGACGAAGCCGAGCGCGAACTGTTCACGCCGTCGCCCTTCCTCGCGTTGACGCGGGAGGACAACCCCGAGGATGTCGGCATCGCCCGCCTTGTGTCCTACAGCCAGCAGCATGGCGAGTTGATCGTGGAAGTGGTGAGCTTCTTCGGCGCCGCCGGCCCGCATACGGATTGGGTCATCGCCGCCACGGCTGGTCCTACCGTCGCGCAGCTTCAGGCGCTCGAACAGACGGTAGACGCCCGCGATCTCGCCCGCGATTGGGCCGAGAAGGAGCCGGGCGAAGACGTCGACGGTGTCGGCACGCGCTCCGCGAAGCACTATGCGCTGGCCTGCGCGGCGCAGCTTTCGGCCATGCAGGAGCTTTACGACGACATCGGCGCGGCGGCCATTCTGGTCGCCGGCGGCGCCCCGGTCACATCCGTCGCCGGCGAGGTCGGCGTGATCAGCGCGGCCGCGCTGAAGCTGGCCCTGGCGATCGAGATTGCGGATGTTGACGGGCTGTCATCGGCGCTTTCCGGCAAGGCTGCCAGCAGCCACACGCATGCGATTTCCGACGTCACCAATCTTCAGACGAGCCTCGACGCGAAGGCCCCGCTGGCAAGCCCGGCGCTGACCGGCAATCCGACCGCGCCGACGCAATCGGGCGGCAACAACACGACGCGTATCGCGACAACGGCATTCGTACAGGGTGAGCTTGCGGCGAAGGCGCCGATCAACAATCCGACCTTTACAGGCACTGCGGCTGCGCCAACGGTTGCCGGCTCGTCCGATAACACCACGAAGATCGCGACCACGGCGTTCGTGCAGGCTGTAGCTGCCGCTTTGACCAGCGGCGAGATTGCTGCGCGGGCGATGAAGGACGTGCAGGAGTTTAACTCGTCCGGCACCTGGAACAAACCCGCTGGCGCGACTATCGTCATGGTGGAAATCCAGGCGCCGGGAGGTGGTGGCGGCTCTGGACGTCGCGGCGCCGCCGGCTCTGCACGATCCGGTGGCGCCGGTGCCGGCGGCGGTGAGCGGGCGGTCTTCTTCTACAAGGCGAGCAATCTTGCATCCACCGAAAGCGTCGTGATCGGAGCGCCGGGCACAGGCGGCGCCGCTGTCAACGTCAACGACACCAACGGCAACAATGGCGGCGATGGCGGCGATGTCACGTTCGGCACCGACAAGGCTATAGCCAAGGGCGGCAAGGGCGGGCAGGGCGGCGCAAGCGTGGACCTCGCCGGGGGCGCCGGCGGCTCGCCCATGGGTAGCGCGGCGGCACCGGCGGTTGCTGCTGCCGGCAACAACGGCAACTGGAATGGCGGAGACGGGGGCGGGACTTCTGTCAGTGGCACGCCATCAGGACGGGGTGGCGGTGGGTCCATCCTCGGTGGTCTTGGCGGTGGCGGGGGAGCGAGCCTGACGACTGGCAATACCACCAATGCCGGCGGAAGTGGCGGGACGAGAACAGGGCAAGGTGCGACCGGAGGCAATAATACCGCCAGCCCAGTCAACGGCACGGCGGCACAGGGAGCAGGCGGTGGACGCACTAACGTGTCGCCGGTTGCCGGCGGCAACGGTGTCGCGGCGGGCAACGGTGGAGGGGGCGGCGGCGCGTCCGTCAACGGGACCAACTCAGGCAAGGGCGGCGACGGTGGCGACGGATGGGCACGGGTAACGACATGGTGACGCAATGACCGTCTTTGCCGCAATCGACATCTCCACCAACAAGGTGGTCAACCGCATCGTGGCCGAGCCCGGCTTCGAGCTGGAAGGGCATATCCTCGTCGCCGACGAGGTGGCGCAGATCGGCTGGACGTGGGACGGTGAAGCCCTCTCGCCGCCGGCCGTACCGTTTGCCGATCTGAAGATCGCCAAGCTCGACGCGGTCAAGCAGCGCATGGAGGCCGAGCTTGCCACCGGCGCACCGGTGGACGTCGGCGAAGCCACGCTGCACATCGCCCTCGATGACGGCTCGCGCGCCGACATGACCGGCATGGCGGCGACGGCGCTGGCCGCCGCGACCGGCGCGGTGCCGTGGCCGTCGAGCTATCAGGCGGGCTGGATCACGATCGAGAACGCCCGCATCCCGCTGCCGACGCCGGCGGAAGGGCTCGGCATCGCCGCCTTTGTCGGCGACCGCTACGCGCAGATACGCCAGCACGGCCGCGACCTGAAGGACGCGGTGCTGGCGGCCGAGGACGCCGCCGCGCTTGACGCAATCGACATCGACGCAGGATGGCCGGGATGAGCAGCCAAAGCCTTTCGACTATTGCGGAACTCTCCGGCGCTCTGGCGGCAGCTTCAGGCGTGGTCGGCCATTCTGAAGGTGTCACGGACGGCGCGAAGGGCACGCTCTCTGACCTCCTGATGATTGACCCCGACATCCTGGCTGGTTTCGACAAATTTGATGGCCTGCGCCTCGGCATGGATGAATGCGTCCGAACCGGCTCGCAGAAGGATTTCCCGCGCAAGTGCGGCGACCGTGCAGCGTATCCCGACAAGTTCCCCGATTAGCATGTCCGTTGGTGTCATTTTGAACCCCCTCCACTGGAATAAGAGACAGAAGCACGCCGCAGCGGCGAGAGTCGATAGGCGGCGCAGCCGAAGGAGCCCCGCATGACCGTCACCACGCTCAAGCAGACGATCGAACTGGCGGACGTGTCCGACATCGTGGTCACGCCGGCCGTGCTCGATGAAGAAAACGACGTGTGGGTCCGGGAAATCCGCGTCTCGCACCTCGTCGGAGAGCAGCAGGAAATCTTCTTCACGCTCCGCCTCGTGACCGAGACACAGACCAACATCGATATCACCGCGCCCGTCCAGCAGTTCTAGGGCGCGATCCCGCAAACTACCGCCCAAAGCGGTTCACCGACCCGGCCTTCGAGCCGGGTTTTTCTTTTCGTGCAGAAGGAAACGACGATGGTCCTCCATGTAGGCATCAAGCATATCCGTGACGGCATTGAGCCGCAGGGCGTCAACAAGGCCGACATGAGCGTCATCGGCCTGATCGGCACCGCGCCTGACGCCTCCGACGCCTGGGACTTGAACAAGGCCACCGAGCTGCGTACCAGCGACTCCGTGCTGCGCACCGCGCTTGGTGCCTCCGGTACCGTGCCGGACGCGCTCAACGGCATCTCGGCCCAACTGTCCGGCGACCTTGGCGCCGCGCGTATCGTTGTTGTGCTGGTCGAGGAAGGCAACGACGATGACGAGACCATCGCCAACATCGTCGGCAGCGAAGCGCTCAAGACCGGCATCTGGCAGTTTCTCGAAGCGCCGGAAGAACTCGGCCTGACGCCGCGCCTCATCATCGCGCCCGGTTACACGCACCAGTTCGACTATGTCGGCGGCGACGGCGACGTGGACGTAACCTCTGCAACGAAGTCCGGCGGCAATACTGGCGGCGGCACGCTTACTCTCGCCAACCCTGCCTTCGGGCCGGAGGTTCGCGACGGCGTGTATCGGGTCCGCTGCATTGGCGGCGCGTTCTCTGCAACCGGCGCGGCGACGTCCGGCAACGTGGGTAACGGCACGATCGGGTCGATCACTTCCGCGGGGGGCAGTGTGCGCGCAGGCGTGTACACTGCCGTCTGCTTCGCGGAAGATTCGGACGGCGGGACCTTTGTCGTATATGACCCCGACGGCGCCACCATCGGCGTGGCCACGGTCGGCGTTGCGTTCACGTCGGAACATATCGGTTTCACGATCGCTGACGGATCTGCCGACTTCGACCTCGGCGACTCGTTCGACATCACCGTCGTTGCTTCGGTGCCGAGCAACGGCGGTGTATTTTCGGTGGTCGGCCCGGACAACGTGTCTCTGCCGAATGCCACGGTTGGCGTCGCCTACACCGGCAACCATGTGAAGTTCACCATCGCGGACGGTTCGCCCGACTTCGCGGTCGGCGACGGCTTCGACCTTACCGTCGACATCACCGACGGCGAGGCGGAGGCCAACGGCGTCTGCGCGGCAATGCCGACAATCCTTGAGCGCCTGAAGGCAAACTTCCTGCCAGAAGGCCCGACCAACAGCCGCCAGGCAGCTATTGACTGGCTGGAGACCCTGCCCCGCAGCGCGCGCTTCATGCACCCGCTCCGGCAGGTGGCCAAGGTCCTCGATGACGACGGCGATGTGGTTATGAAACCCCTCAGCCCCTACATCATCGCGAAGTATGTGAGCCGCGACGCGGAGTTCGACGGCGTGCCCGGTCATTCGATCGCCAACCAGAGCATCAACGGCCTTGTCGGCGTCACTCCGACGATTCCGATGAGCATCACGGACGAGAGCATACTCGGGCAGGCGGACATCGGCCTTGGCTTCGGCATCGTTTTCCGCGGCGACGTGGGCGTCGACGGCGCACTGACCGACGGTGGTTTCATTTTTTGGGGCACGGACACGTTGTCCGAGGCCAGCGAGTGGCTGTTCGTCAACGTCAACCGCATGCGCGATTACATCGAACTCATGCAGATAAAGGCGCTGCGCTACTATCTCGGCCGCTTCAACATCACTTACCAGACGGTCGAGGCGATCATTAATACGATGAAGTCGCAACTGTCGGTGCTGCGCGCCAACGGCGACATCCTTGACTTCCGCGTGGCGTTCTCGCCGGACGTCAACTCGCCCGAGGAACTGCGCCTCGGCAACCTCGACCTTATCTTCAAGGCCGAGGAGCCGCCGGTGCTGCGCAAGATCACCCTGCGTTCGCGTCGCTATCGCGAGGCGCTGGAGAACCTGACGCGCCAGATATCGGTGCTGCTGGGCGATTACGCCTGACCGAAATGTTGAATTTGGCGAGAACGACCTTCTCGCCAATCTCCCTCAATCCCTGACCCGGAGACGCCGAGATGGCTTCTGAAATTCTCAATCTCGACGCGCACACCATCTACGTCGGCGATGACGACCCGACGAACACGCTGCTGCTGCGCATCAAGTCGACCAAGCTGCCGGAACTCGAAGAGGTGACGAAAGAGCACCTCGGCGGCGGCGCGATGGCGCAGCTTGTAATCGGCATGCGCGCCTTCAAGATGTCGCCCTTCACCTTCAAGCTGGAAGGCTACAACCCGGAGATCGACCGGCGCTTCATGCCGATCACGCCGCGCCGCATCAAGTACACGGTGCGTGGCAACATCACCAACCTGCGCACCCATGCCGAGACTGAACTGAAAATCATCATCGAAGGCCGCATGACCAAGATGACGAAGTCCGAACTCGAGCGCGATAAGAGCGTCGAGTCGGACTACGAGATCAACGAAATCGTCTGGCTCGAAGAATTCCATGGCGGCGTCGAGAAGAAGTTCTTCGATTATTGGGCCGGTCCTGCCGGGCTGCGCATTGACGGCCAACCGGTGGCGCCGACTCTCGCCCGTAACCTCGGCGTCGCATAAGAGGTCTCGAAGATGACCCAAGAGGCAGAAATCAAGAAGGAAGCGCGGATCGTCTCCCCGAAGGAGCGGTCCGCGTCCGTCCCCCTGGAATGGCCGATCGACTTCGACGGAAAGACTTGGGACTCCGTCACCATCAGGCGCATCACGGGCCGCGAGCTTGAGGCTTACGTTGAAGCCATTGCCGCCTCGCCGGAAGATGCGCCGTCGCTCAAGTCGCCGATGATCGACTGTCCGCCGGAGGTGTACGATGCACTCGATGCGGACGATCGTGCGCGCCTTGAGGCGGCGCTCCTCCCTTTTTTGCCCCGGAGTTTGCGAGCGGCGGCCGAGTTGATCCGCGCCGAGTTCGCTTCTACGCCAGAAAAGTAGCGCACCGCTACTGCACGCCCCTGCCGGTCGTGCTTGAAACCGACTGGCTCACTCTCCTTGACGACTACTGCGCCGCCTTGAACGACGAATACGACGATTTCGTCATTCAGGCGCGGCTCGCAGGCGCCACCTTCCGTTAGGTTTTCCCGATGGCAAGAACGCTTATCGGCCAACTCATCCTTCGGCTGCGCTCTGAAGGTTTGGGCGAAGGCCGCAAAGTCATCCAGACCATGAAGGACGTCGAGAACGCCGCACGGCGTCTCGGCAAAGACGGCACCAAGTCCTGGGGCATCGGCTTTCAAAAGCAGATCGACAATCTTCGGCTCACCCAGCAGGAGATCCGCAAGGTAGAGCAGTCATGGGCGCAACTGCATCGGAGCATGAACTCGCGCAATCTCGCGCGGGCTATGCGCCAGGCAGAGATATCCCACTGGAAGACGAATACGATTTCGCACCTGGCGCAACAGCGTGCAGCGATCGAGAACCATTTCAAGAAGGTTGAAAACAGCGCACGCGCGCACGGACTGCGCATGGCCGACATCCTGCGCGCGGCCTATGTCTCGCTGGGCTTCTACACCGGCGCTTACGGCGGCGGCATGGTCATCCGCGAGGGCTTCAAGGAAGCATCCGAACGCAGTCGTGTCGAGGCCGAAAACCATTTCCGCGGGCTGAACGAAAGCGAGCGCGGGAAAATCGAATCCGCCGCAGATGAAATCTCCGGCCGCCGACGCGTGAGCAAGACGGATGTCATGGAAGTGGCCGCGGACGCGGCCATGAACTTCCCCAACACGGACGCGGCCCTGACGACACTCGACACACAGGTGTCGGCGTTCAAGGTTTGGGCCAACACCTATGGTGAGGAGACGGCGATCGGCTACCTGCGTGCGTTCAACCGCGCGATGGACAACATCAATGTCACCGACCCCGAAGAATATAAAGGGATGCTCGACAACTTCATGAAAGCTTGGCAGGTCACCGGCAAGGACATCGATCCATCCGATTGGGCCATGGCCATCAAGTACGCGCGTTCGTCGGGCAAGGTCTTCGGCCACGATTTCCTGTCTCGGGTGCTGCCGTTCGTCATGGCGGAAACCGGCGGCTCTGACGCAGGCACGCAGATGCGCGCCATCTTCGACCAGTTCATCGTGGGTCGGGCTTCCAAAGAGGCGATAGATGCGCAGGATCAGTATGGTCTGCGCACAGGCGTGACACGCAACAAGAAGGGCGTCGTCCAGAACAAAGGCGAGTTGATCCAAGGAGACCTGTTCGCCGAGAATCCGCTGAAGTGGTTCCATGATGTCCTGTTGCCGGCGATGAAGGAAAAGGGAGTCAATACCGACGACCCGCTCGAACTCGCGCAGGAAGTCGGCAAACTGACCAACAACCGCCTCGCTTCCGACTCTGTCGTTAAGGCGCTGTTCGGTTGGGATCAACTGCAGCGCCAGCTCGAGGAGCGCTTCCCGAACGCCGTAGGTCTCGACGCTGCCGATCTGATGGACAGCTTGAGCCTAAGCTCGGCCGTCGACAGTCTTGTCTCGGCGTTCGGCAACTTGTCAGCGGCGCTCATCCCGGTCCAGTCCGTCATCAACCCCGGTCTGAACGCCCTGGCCGACGCGCTCAATTACCTCGCCGCGCAGGCGAAAGACAACCCACTTTGGACGGCGCTCGGCATCGGAGGCACAGCCGCCGGCGTTGTTGCAGGCGGCAAGATGGCGGCGGGCAAGTTGGCGGACTTGTTCGGTTTGCGCAGCGCCGCCGTTGAGCTAACCGTAGCTGCCAAGATGCTCCAGCAGGCGGCGGGCGCCCAAGCGGGCACCGATGGCCCTTGGGGCGACGTTCCAGGAGGCAAGAACAAACGCAGTTTCCGCGAAATGGTTGGGCGCCAAGGTTGGATACTCACACTCATCGACCTGGCCAATAACCCGGAGTTTCTACCGACGCCGATCACCGACGCCGATCGCAACGAGATGCGGCGGATGCAGACGTTCGCCGGCCCGCGCGGCCAGCGGGCGGAAGCTACGCGCGACGGCATCGACCCGAACCAAGGCATCCGCGACGCCATCATGGGTGAAGGCACGCCGCCCCCGCGCGAGCCGAGCACTATAGAACAAATCTTCCATGACCCTTCCCGGCGGGGAGACCTCGACCCCAACACGCGTCTGCGGACAGAGGATGTGTTTCCGAAAAAGCCACGGGCGGACTTCGACTCTCCGCCGATTCCTGCTGAAAGGCAGAAAGAGCCGTTGCCCGCAGCCGCGGCGCCCTCGGCGGTCCCGCGCGTCGAAATAGCACCCTCTGGTACGATCGACAGCATGCTCGCGGGCATGGACCGTTTGAAGCAGGAGGCGGAGAACACCGGCTCGCAGGTGAAATCCTCGCTGGAGGTGCAGGCCACGCCGAACATCAACCTTGGCCCGTTGCAGCAGGCGGTCAACCTCGCGCAGCAGTTCCTGTCCCTCATAAAGCAGGCCAACGCCGCCGTTTCCGCCTCTCCCGCGACAGCTTCCAACGCCGGTAGGCAGATACGCCGCAACATGCCCGATTACGGAGTGGCGCCCTGATGGCCCTGATGGCTCTCGGCCCGGTCGTGTTCGACCTTGTCACCAATGTCGACAAGACGAAGATGGATAAGGAAGCGGTATTCGCGCGCCACGATGTGGTCGGCGCGGCTCCGATCTTCGAGGCCATGGGTGAAGGCGAAACCGGCCGGACGCTCACCGGCACGGTCCATCCGAACGCCCTTGGCACCAACGGCAGCCTTGCGGCGCTCGAAGCGGCCATGACGCAGCAGATACCGCTTCCGCTGATGCTTGGCAGCTATCGGCCGCTCGGCTGGTACGTCATCACCGACTTCACCCGCGACGAGGACTATCTCGATGCCGGCGGCATGGGCGAGGAAATCCAGTTCACCGTCGAGCTTCAAAAGGTCGACAGCATCGGGTCGTTTAATCCGGCGAGCATTCTCAATCTTTTTGCGAGCGCCTTGCGGTGACACAGCGAATCGAGACGGTGAAGGCGGAGGGGCTGACCGTGGCCTTGCTTGTGTGGGCGCTCCTGCGTCGCCAGCCGCCCGGCCTTGTCGAGCGCATTCTCGACATCAACCCCGGACTGGCGGACCTCGGCCCGATCCTGCCTGTCGGTACGAAGATCGTCATTCCGATGGACGAAATCGACCTGACGCGCACGGTTGCGCCGGCGGTGGTACGGCTGTGGGATTAGCATGGGTTTCCTGAAACGCGACTTCAAGGTGATCGTTGCCGGGCAGGACGTAAGCAGCCGGTTCTACCCGCGGCTCAAGTCCGTCTCGGTCGACCGCTCGGCGGGGCAGTCGACAGACAGCGCCTCGTTGACCCTGGCCGATCCCAACGGAACGACTTTCCTGCCGAACGACCGCGCGCCGATCGAAATACATCTCGGAGGCCAGTGGGCGTTCACAGGTTTCGTCACCGAAGTAACCTGCTCGATCGGCAAGGATTCCGGCCGGGAGATCGAGATCAGCGCAGACTCCGTCGACCATGGTGCGAAGCCGAAAGAGCCGTCACTCCGGCACAAGGACAGGGGTACGCTGTCCGCGGTAGCGCAGGAGTTTGGCAGTAAGGCAGGGTTAAGCGTACAGGTGCTCGGCTCGATCGCCGGCATCGAACGCGATTACTGGCTACAGCAAAACGAGTCCTTCCTGTCGTGGGGACAACGGATCGCCCGTGAAGTCGGCGGGACGTTCAAGGTCATCGGCAACCGCGCCTTCCTGGCCGCGCGCAACGAAGGGCTGTCCGCGTCCGGCCAACCGTTGACTCCGATCGTCGCGGCGTGGGGCGACAACCTGCTGTCGGCTAAAGTGACGCCGATCGTCAGCCGGCCGAAGTTCAACCAGGTCAAGCTGTGCTATTTCGACATCGGCAAGGCCGAGAAGGTCGAGGTGCCTGTCGACACAGGATTGGGCGACGTGAATGCTGTCTTGCGCAGTACGCACAGCGTAGCTAACAAGTCGCAGGCGGAGCAGCGCGGCAAGGCGCATGGCAAGGAATCCGACCGGGAAAAGGGGCAAGGCGACGTCACGATCATAGGTGACGCAAGGGCCGAGCCGGAGGCGCTTTGCATACTGCGCGGCGTGCGCCCCGGCGTGGACGGCGCGTACCGCATCGACACGGTGCAGCACAAGGCGGACAAGGGCGGCGGTTTCACCACAACACTCCAGCTTCGGCAGCCGCAGCAGGGCGCTGGCACTGACAGCCGCGGCAGCAAAACCGCGTCGGCGGGTGACGCGCTCACTGCGTCCAACAATCTGGCGCTCGATACGACAGCCGCCGACCCGAACAGTAACATCGCCTGATCGCCGGCGTCTGCCTCCGGCCGGCGCAACTCCCGCCGTTCATCGGCGGGCTTTTTATCCACGCGGGATTTTTTCGATGAAACTGCTCTCCAACTGGTGGCAGGTGCTTCGCTATGCGTGGAGCATCCGGCTGCTCGTTCTCGCCGGTCTGCTCTCCGGCGCCGAAGTCGCGCTGCCGTTCCTCGACGGCTACCTGCCTATCCCTCCCCGAATATTCGCTGCGCTCGCAGGCTTGGCCACCGCCGCCGCCTTCGTCGCGCGCATCGTCGCACAGAAGGAGTTTGACCGGCGCTAGATGAATTGCCCGAGATCGTTACGGTCTCGCTCTACACGCCGTGTGCCTAAAGGCAGCGTAACGGCCAGTTTCATAGGCCAGCCTTCACCTACTCGCCAGGTGAAGGCGGACCATGTGATTCCATTGCGTCGCGCTTTGTGCCACCACAATTCGCCATCGGGGGCTTTCCGCACAAAACGTCGATTAGCGGACTGCACAGCGGCCCCCGCCCACATACAGTTATCCGGCTCGTAGTTGCCGTTTACGTTCATGCGTTCAATCGAGAGATCGTCTCGGTAACCTGAGCCTGCCGCCCATTCGCTGAACGCCGAAAAAGCAGACCACTCTGGGCATATGGAAATGCCCCGACCTCCGTAATTTTCATAGCCGGGTGTTTTGGGGTTGAGGCAGCGTTTGCGCATGTTCTTCCAAATCCGGTGAAGCCGCGTCCCCGACTGCCCGTGCGTGCGTCTGCGGCGGCCGGTCACTTCCGCCTTATGGCATCCGCAAGAGACGGATTTTCCCTTGCGCAGGTCTTGTCCAAGAACCGCGCGGGCTGCGCCGCAGTCGCATACCGCCTGCCACATAGCGCCGCCGCGCGGAGTGTTGCCGGCCTTCTCAAGGACTGTCCAACGTCCGAAACGCTGGCCGGTCATGTCGATCAATCGCGGGTTATTGGCCATTAAGCCTCCGTAACACCCGTTAGAACCCCACAAAATCTGTATATAGGAGAAAGCATGGGCACATCAAGGTTACGGAAAGCCGGAGTGGGCCTGACTGTCGCAGGCTCCCTGGCCATCGGCATGGTCGGAGGGTTTGAAGGACTCCGTACCAAGGCTTACCGCGACAATCTGGCCGGTGGCATCCCGACTGTGTGTTTTGGGGAAACCCGCGGCGTAAAGATGGGTGACACGTACACGGTCGACGAGTGCAGGGCGATGCTCGGCGATGCGCTTATCGAGTTCGAAGCAGGCATGCGCAAATGCCTGCGAAACCCCGACAAAATACCCGACAAACCCTACGTCGCCTTCCTCTCGCTTGCGTACAATATCGGCAACGGTGCGTTCTGCAAATCGAGTGTCGCCCGCCTGGCGAATGAAGGGAACTTGAAGGAGGCATGCAATCGCATTCTCGCCTTCAACAAGGCCGGTGGCAAGGTCGTGCAGGGTCTCGTGAACCGTCGGAAAGAGGAGCGCAAGCTGTGTTTGGCTGGGCTCTGAACGCCTCCATCGGCGCTTACATCAAGCCCGCGCTGTTTGCTCTCGCTGCGCTCGCGGCCGTATTCGTGCTGTGGAAGTCCTACGATCTCGGCTTCGACCGCGCTTCCGATCAGTGGCGTGCGCGATATTCCGCTCGTGAAGCGGAGATCGCCGCACAAGTCTCGGCCGAGATGAACCGCATCCAGCAGGCCAACGCCATGGCCAAGGCGCAGGAAGCGAAGCGCCTCGCCGAACTCGCCGCCGAGAACGCGGCTCTCGAACAGAAAATCAAGGAGCTGTCGGATGAAGCGGATGCTGACCCTGACCGTGATCGCGTCTGCCTGTCTGATGGCAGCCGGTTGCGTATCGACTCAGTCCATTAGGTACGTTCCGGCGCCACCCCCTCAGCTGCTCGAGCCGGACCTCTCCGTGCTCAAGGATTGCCTCGGGCCGGCGCGCCTGCCGAAAGGGGCCATCACACAGCGTGACGTCGAGCGTCTTTGGATCACCGACCGCAAGGCGCTCCTAGACTGCGGCAAGCGGCACAAGGCCCTCCGTGACTTCTACCAGGAGCGCGACAAGGCAATCCGCGAAGGCCGTGCGCTATGAGCGAACGAGCCACGACCAACAGGCGCATGATGTCCGAAGCGGAGATCCGTGCCATCGTAGAAGACGCCGCGAACAAGGCCGCGAAAGCCGCGGCAGAGCAGGCCGCCGAGGAAGCGGTGCGGCGCACGTTGCTCACGCTCGGCATGTCGACTGCCGAGCCGCTTGAGCTTCAGAAAGACATGCAACACCTACGCGAGTGGCGCATGGCCATGGGCGCGGCCAAGCGCCACGGGCTGTTCGCCATTATCACAATCCTCGTCTCGGGGCTGGCCGGCGCGGTCTGGCTTATGGTCAAAGGCCCGAGTGCTTGAAGATTCCGCTTGACATTCATTGTTGATTTAGTCGAGAATTTGCAATCGACAAAGTCATCAGGAACTTGTCATGCCCCGCCCCCTCCCCCACGAAAGAAGCCGCGCCATGCGCAAACTGTTTGCCGCCTTGGCGGCTGGACTCGTGCTTTCCTCTTGCGCGCCGGTTGGCGAGACCAAAGACCGGCCGCGCTATCTGGCCTCGGCCGACGTCCGGCTGGAGTTGCCGACAAGCCTAGGCTCCGGCGTTCACATCGGCAACGGCGTCATAATTACTGCGGCGCACGTCGTCCACGGCGCCAGCTCGGTGGTCGTGCGCAACAGCGGAGGCCGCACACAGGCCGGCGAAGTCCTGTGGGTCAATACCGCATATGACATCGCAGCGGTCGCAATAGCCGACCCCTCCATGTTTGCAACCGCAAACGTGGAATGCCGCACGCCCTCCGTCGGCGAACCTATTACCGCCAACGGCAACCCCGCTGGTGTCGAGTTCATCACCATGCGCGGATATGTGTCGGGCGGCGAGCGGCTGATCGAGAACTTCTGGCGCAAGGCCGTCGTCGTCGATCTCACGACCATGCCGGGTATGTCCGGCGGCGCGGTCTATGACGCAGATGGCGACGTCGTCGGCATAACGGTTGGCGGCGTTGGCGCCCAGACAGGCAGCGGCCTTGGGCTGATCGTTCCTGCCAGCGCGGTGTGCGGGCTTCTCGGCCGGGCGGTGACGACGTGATCCGGCTGTTCATTGCGAATTTCGCCGGCGCGTGCGTCGTCGCGTGGGCATGGTGGCTCGGCCAACTCGACAGGTTCTATGGCCACGGGGCAGTCTGGCTGCTGTCCGGTGTGTTCGTTGTCGGAGTAGCATCGGCCTTCCTGTCGCTTGCCCGTAGGCAATCGGCGCTGTTGAAGGCCGAACATCTAGACGATTTCGTCAAGGCGCTGTTCGTGATCGGCATCATCGGTAACGCATGGGGGATGCTGCAGGCGTTCGCGGGCATCGACCCGTCGGCGTTGAGCGAACCGGCTCGCGCGGCCGAAGCGGGCGCAAACCTTCTTGCCGGGGCAGGGACCGCCTTCGGCTCAACGCTCGTAGGGCTGACGCTGGCGTTGTGGATGATCGTCAACGTCCGCATCGTCAACACCGCGCTCGGGCTGCGGGACGCCTGACATGCGGCGCCCGTCGGACTCATGGCTGTGGGCGTTTGTCGATCAGCTTCTCATCGGCAGCTTCACCTTCATGGCGCTGGCCGTCCTGATCTTGCCGAGCTTGAATCCACCGGCGGCAGCCAATCCCGAAGCGACCCGGCCACCGGGTTCCATCGCGGTGGCCATAGCCTGGCCTGACGGCCCCGATGATGTCGACCTTTGGGTGCTCGCGCCCGGCGAGCCGATTGCCGTTGGCTATGCGAACAAGTCCGGCAAGGTGTTCAGCCTCTTGCGCGACGATACCGGCGTAGACGGCGATCTGTCCCCGCTCAACATGGAAAACGCCTTCGCGCGGGCTACGCCGGCCGGCGAGTACGTGGTCAACATCCACGGCTATTCGCTGCCTCTCGGCACGACGAAGGTCTACGTCGAAGTGTCGATGGGCCGTTCGGCCGACAGCATGAAACTCCTGGTCTCAACGGAGCTGGAACTCCGGCCGCGTCAAGAACGGACGGTTATCCGCTTTACATTGGACGAGCGCGGGCAGGTCGTGCCCGGCTCCGTGAACAACGTCTTCAAGGCTTTGAGGAGCGCAAGAAAATGACGTCACTTATCATAATCGGCATCGCATTCAGCGTGGCCATGCTGTGCGGTGCGTGGGTACTAGCGCACGGCGCGATGAAGGAAGGCGAAGACGAGTGACCACCGTCGCCACCGTCTGGCTGTCGCTCGCCCTGCTCCTGTGCGGCTTCGCATGGGCGTCGACGCGACGTATCCCTGCGCTCACGCTGCCGGCGATGACGGCATTGGCCGCGTTCGCGATGTACGTGCCGCTCGGCCTGCCGAAGTTCACGACGCCTCCGCCCGGTAATTACACAGTCGTGGGCGCCAAGATCGTCGTCGGCGAGGCCATATACGTCCTGCTCGATAACGGCGTTGGTGAGCCGGTTTACTACGTCCTGCCTTACAGCAATTCCGCCGCCGGCGATCTGCAAGGCGCCCTCGACGGAGAGGGCGGAGCCTTTGCCACAGTCGGGGAAAACGGCGGCGTCCGTTACGATGGCGAGCCGCCCGTCAGCGGTGACGCGCCGAAAGAACCGGATCAGCCTGCCTTCACGATCGGCGGCTGAACAAGGAAACCCGCATTGCCGACACGTCCCCTTACTGACGAACAACTCGTCGAGGCGGTTGAAACCCGCGATCGTCACTCGACGCTCAAGGCGGCAGCCGATGAACTCGGCCTGTCGTGGAACGCGATGAACAATCGGCTCAAGCATGCCGCCGAGCGCGGCATGCTCGGCACGAAGCCTGTGCTGCCGGGCTTCCGCATCAGCCAGGTGACGAACACACCGAAGGGCGATTTCGTCCAGCAGAAGCCCGAGCGCGGCGAAGAGTTCAAGATCCCACTCGGCCAGCGCATCAAAGGCGTTTCAGCACTTTTGGACCCCGATGGGCGAGAAGTGCTGAAATGGGTGAAGACCGGTGAAGACCGCGACTTCCAGTCCGAGGCGATGCAAGCGGCGCTCGACGCCGCAAAGGAAGACTTGCCGCGAGTGACGCTCGTGCCGCCGCCGGCGGACAGCGTAGCCGATATCCTCAATCAGTTCACCGTGACCGACTCACACTTCGGCATGCTGGCGCACCGGGAGGAGACCGGCGCAGACTACGACCTGAAGATCGCGGAGCAATTGCTTCTCGACTGGTTCGCATCCGCCGTGCATTGCGCTCCGATGGCGCATACCGCTGTGCTGGCGCAGCTCGGCGATCTCCTGCATCACGACAGCCTGGAATCGGTCACACCGGCGAGCCGTCATGTGCTGGACGCCGACAGCCGCCTCCATAAAGTGGTGCGTGTCGTTATGCGCACACTTCGCCGCATCATCGACATGCTTTTGCAGAAGCATCAGCACGTCCACGTTATCATGGCCTCCGGCAACCACGACCCGGCGTCGTCGGTGTGGGTGCGCGAGCTTCTTGCCGCGCTCTATGAAAATGAGCCGAGGCTGACCGTCGACCGTAGCCCGGCGCTGTACTACGCCTATGAGTGGGGGAAGACGGGTCTCTATTATCATCACATGCACAAGCGTGGCCTCAACGATCTGGATCGCGTCTTCGCAGGCATGTTCCGCGAGATGTTCGGTCGTTGCGAGTTCAACTATGGCCATGGCGGGCATCTGCACAGCAATGCCGTGGTGTCGACGCAGCTTATGCACATCGAGCGGCACGAAACGCTTGCGGCGCCGGATGCGTATGCCGCAGGCGGCGGCTGGCTCTCCGGCCGATCGGCCAAGGTCATCACCTACTCCAGGCGTTTCGGCGAGGTCGGCAGGCTGACGCTAAGGCCTGCGATGGTGGCCGGTGCGTATGTGAAGGACGCGGCATGAGCGTAGTTCGCATCATCGGCGACGTGCACGGCAAATTCCGCAGGTATCGCGAGATCATCCGCGGCGTGCCGTTCAGCATCCAGGTCGGCGACATGGGCGTCGGTTTTCGGCGACAGCACGGAGATTTCACCTGGATGCCCAACCCGCCGTTCGACGCCATGTCGGAAGGCAGGCATCTGTTCATCCGAGGCAATCACGACAACCCGTCTGTGTGCAAGACGCAGCGCTACTGGATACCTGACGGGACGACAGTCGACGGCATCTATTGCCTTGGCGGTGCGGTCAGTATCGACCGGGCGTGGCGCACCGAAGGCTGGGACTGGTGGGCGGATGAAGAATGCAGCTACGTCGAACTTGAGCGGATGATCGACGAGTATGCGGTCATCAAGCCGGAAGTCGTCATCACGCACGACTGCCCGGAGAGCATCGCCAACGAAATCCTCGGGGCGTTCAACAAGCGCAAGATCGAAGACGGCAGCCGGACCCGTCAAGCCTTGGAGCGGATGCTCCATCTGCATCAGCCGCGCGAGTGGTTCTTCGGCCACTGGCATGTTTCGTTGTCCGTCAAGCGCGGCCGCACGCTGTTTACCTGCCTGAACGAACTGGAGTTCGTCGACGTAGAGGTGTGACATCGACGGCGACAAGCCGCTTGACTTTTTTGTTGATTTTGTCGAGAATAAGTGACCGATAAGATCAACAGGAACATCCCCCGTGGACGCAGCCTTCCCTTGCGAGGACTTCTGCTACGACGACTTGGCAGTCAGTACCTTCGCGCCCCTCGACACTCTCCCTCCCTACCCCCGCCTCGTTTCCAACCCCGTGATGATCGGCTTCACCGGCCGCCGTAATACAGGCAAGTCCACCGCGGCCACCCTGCTCGAGGAAGAATACGGCTTCGTCAAGGTGCATGCCGTCGAGCTTCAGAAGGAATCGTGGCAGTGGTTCTTTTCGCTTATCACCGGCAGCGCCGAACTGGCGACGCGCATGGTCTATGGCGATCTCAAAGACTTCCCCTCCGAACACCTCCCCGACTGCAGCACGCCTCGCTTCTACATGGAGAAGGCCGGCAAGTTCCACGCGGATCTCGGTCCCGATTGGACCCTCGGATTGGCTATAAAGACTGTCCGCCGCCAATTTCCCCGTGCGCCGATCGTTGTTGAAAGCGTGGTCTACGAGGCCGACTACTTCCGTTCGCTCGGCGGCATCATCGTCAAGCTGGAGCGGCCCGGTTTCGCCTCGCCCGTGGCCGAGGAAACCGATGCCGCGGTCGCCGGTATCACCCCCGATCATCACATCTCCGCTACGACGATCAAAGCGCTTACCGTCGGCGTCCGTACGCTCGTCCAACAGATCGTAGGAGGGTTTTGACTTTGAACATTCATGCCGAGCACGGCTCCACCCTCGTCGATGGCGCGTTCTGTCTTATCGTCGAGCCGGGCACATGGATTCCCGACCCGAACCGCAAGCGAGCGCCGCTGAAAGTCGACGAAAAATACGCCGTGCGCTGCGGTAACAACCTGTACGTCACACGCGGGATGGAAAGTCGGCTCGCCGCAGCGATCAAGCGGAGGAAGAAATGACGCTTCCCAAAACCATACGGGTCGGCGCGCTCGACTATGCGGTCAAGGTGGACGAAGACCTGACTGACCTGGGCGGTTGTAACGTCGACACGCTGGCTATCTACCTGCGCGCTGGCTTGCCTGTGCAGAAGACATGCGAAGTTCTCATCCACGAAGTCCTGCACGCCTGCTACGACGGCGCCAACCTGGCCAAGGCGGGCAAGCTTACCGAGGAGCAGGTCGTCAACGGTCTCGGCTACCAACTCGTGCAGGTCATGCGCGATAACCCGGTGCTGCTGGAGTTCGTGGGCGAGGTGTTTGGGCACAGGGCGGCGGCGTGAAGCCGGAGCCGCAGAAACTCCCTCGCAACCTGCCGCCTCGCGGCCTGTCGCGCACTGAGGCAGCGGCATATATTGGTGTATCGGCTTCGCTGTTCGATGTGCTAGTGAAGGATTCGTTCGGTAAAGGGTAGACGGGACGATAACTATCGCGGTATCTATTGATTTTCAAGAGAACTTTTTGGAAATAAATATTCAGCAGCCGCAAACAGCGCTCAACGTTAACGCCCGGTAGCCTCCCGACTCAGTCGATGTCGGCTACCTCGGCAAGGTCGTCCTCCGTCGAAAGCGCCTTTGGGCAGAAGTGCCGCCACTCGCCTTTCTGGATCGTGACGAGCCAACCGTCCTCCTTGGCGTCGGCCAACATCTTGTGGAACTCGTCGGGGTCGTAGGTGCGCGGGTACCGCTCGCCGGTGGCGTCGCAGATCAGTTCGAGCTCGTAGTTGGAGTGGTCGATCATTTCAGATGTGCCTCGATAAGCTCGCGTACCACCTGCGAGATACTGACGCGGCGGGCGTAGCTCGCCTTGCGCAGCGCTTCTATCTGGCTGGCGTACAGGTAGATGTTGTGGCAGGTATAGGGCTCAGGTGCGGGCGGCCGGGCCATTGTCGATCTCCATGATGGCGCGCTTCAGGTAGTTCGCCTGGTCGAGCGTCTCCTCATAGGCGTGCTGGAGCCAGTCCCGCAGGTTGAGGTCCGTGCGCGCCAGCGTGGTGCCGTACTTGGCCACGCCGGTCTGGCTGCGAGCCAAGAGGTCGGCGCGTACTGATTCGACGACGGCGTCGGTTTTCATGCGTTCTCCTTTCATTCCAGATGGGTCCAGCTTTGGTATATGGCCGCGAACCTGACCGTCGTCGGTGAGACATCATACAGCCGAGCCGCTTCGGACCATTCGCCTTTCCGGTAGTTGTCTCGAATGTCACGCACCGCCTCGTCAGTAAGCTTGGCCATGCCGGAGGCTTCACCTCTTTGGGGCTTCAACGTGCCGTGCTTTTCCCGATCGCGCGAATTGGCCGACCGCGTGTCGTAGCGAAGATTGCCAAGCCGATTGTCAGAGCGGACGCCGTTATTGTGGCAACACTCCATGCCTTCCGGCCGCGGCCCGACAAACGCGGCAAGTACGAGATCGTGGATGTACCGGTACTCGCGCTGGTCATTTTCCACGAGGCAGACCAACCGATAGCCGTTCTTGCCTACCCCAGCTTTAAGCTCTCGCCCGCGATATCGGCGAGGTCGAAACCGGCCTACAGGGTCGTAGGCCCAGACATCTCGATCTAGCGACCTCACGCGCCCGTCGCTGCTGACTTGGTATTTGCCTTCCCAGCCAGGGGCGTCTTTCCACACGCAATCGTTCACTTGCGGTACCTTTCCGAAGAAAAACCATCCGCGCTGACCGGAAGACCCGCCGCCCAAGCCGGCAGGTCACACATGATGGCTTCCATTTCTTCGACTGAGCCGTGGCCGTCCGGCACCTCGCAGACGATCTCATCGTGGACAGTGAAAATTGTCGGATAGCCCGTCGTCTCGAGCCGCGGCAGCGCGTCGGCCATGATGTCCCGCGCCGTGGCCTGGGTGACGTTGTTCGACAATTCGCCGCCGTAGCTGCGGTGGAGCGCGAACCGTTCGGTGTTGCGCGGGTTCGACACGATCAGGTGCTTCTTGAGCGGGTCCACTTCCTTGAAGAAACACAGGCTGTCCTTCATGACGGGGTTGCCATCATCGTCCAGCCAGGGCATCGGCAGCCGCCGGATCTCCGGGTACGGGTAGAAGAGATGCCGACCGCTCGGCAGCTTCAGCGTCAAGAAAGATCCCGATACTTTGAAGGTGACCTTGCCGACGCGGTACGGCACGCCCTTGTTAGAAATGGCCGAGAGCGCGGCCTCTTCCAGGTCGTACCAATACTGCTTGATCGCCGGGTTCGCCTCGCGCCAGCCGCGCACGATTTCCATCACCTGCTCGTCCGGCAGTTCTACGCCGTAAACCTTGCCCATGGCCGTGAAGGCACCGCGTGACCCTCCGTATCCACAGGCCAGCTCAGGTACCTTCCCGAACACCTGCCGGTCGTTCTTGTCCTTCTTCGTGACCTTGCGGCCGAGGATCTTCGACGCCGTCTGGCAGTACATGTCGTCCATGGCGTACTGCTTCTCGCCGCCGATGCGCAGCGGCTTGCCGTCCTCGCCGAGGATGATGGACTCGTCGATCTGACGGTACGCCTCCACCTTCCAGTGCTCACCGGCAAGCCACGGCAGCACCCGGCCTTCGATTGCTGAATAATCAGCCGCGACGATCCGGTGGCCCGGTGCAGCGACGAGCAGTCCCCGCAGGATGTCGGCGACGGCAGACAGCGGCTTCTCGTACATGATCTGCACGAGGTCGAAATCGCCGCTGGCTATAACCTCGATGGCGGTCTCGATGTCCTTGAGGTCCGGCCGCTTCAAATTGGTCGGCTGGAAGCGCCGCCCGCCCCACCGTCCGGTCGTAGCTGCGTGGAATTGCAGCAGGCCGCGAGCGCGCCCGTCCGGCGATGTACCTTTCAGCAGCGCGTTGATCTTGGCCACGCTGGCGCGCGCCGCCTCCTGCCGGAGCGACAACACGGCGCGGACGTCGTCAGGGATGCCGCTGTCTTCGGCCAGCAGTTCCTTCAACTCAGCCTTCGCAATGCTCTCCGTGTCGACGCCGCGGGCGCCGATGTAGGCGATGATCTTCTGGACCTCGGAGCACTTCTTGATCTCGAAGTTCGTGGCCACGGCCATGCGGTGGTCGAGATCCGCAGCGGCCGCCTTGACGACTTCCTTCGCCGCCGCAGCCAAATCCTGGTCGACCTGCACGCCGCGTAAATTCGTCCGTTGATCGAGGTGCCACAGGTCGAGCTCGGACGGCTTTAGCGGCCGCAGCCGCTTCTCCAGCCTGCGCTCCACCTCGACGTCAATCTTGCAGTATTCGACCAGCCGGTCGATGTTCTCTTGTTCGTCCCACCACACGAAGCTGCCGTCGTCGTTGACGCGGCGCGGCTTCGCCATCTTGAGCATCAGTTTCTTGCCGGCCTGGTCCTTGGCGACTTCCACGCCCGCAGCCGGCCCGGCGAGATCGAGCGCACCGGGCAGGCCCATGGCCAAAGCCATCACCATGGTGCAGCGGAATTGTTCGATCGCCGGCAGCGGCCAGCCGTACCGCGGCGCGAGTATGTAGCGCCACATGGTCATCTCGAAATTCGCGTTGTGCGCGTAAATGACCCCGCCGGCGCGAACATGGTCGGCGATGCGCGGCGGTATCGGCTCGTGCGGGAGCCATGTCTGGACCGGCTCATCGTCGAAGGCGAAACACGCGCACCAAACATCTGTGGTGGCGTCTTCGGCATAGACATATACGCCGGTTTTCTTCAGATCGACGGCACTGCGGCTTTCCAGGTCGATGTGGAGTGTCGTCATCGCGCCCACCCCATCTCAGCCAGCGCCCTTCGAACGGCCGCCCGCTCATTGCGTGACGCGCGCCAGTCGCTCGGCGTTCGCGATATGATGCGGAAGCGTTCGAACCTTCGGCCGAAGCGGACACGCAGGTGCTTGCGGCCCTGCTCGATGCTGTACGGCACTCCACGGGCGCGCAGTTCTTCGACGATTGCAACGAGGCAGGGGTTCATAGGTAAACCTCATCCTCGTAGCGCTTGCGCGCGGCGGCGATCCTTGCGCGAGCGATCTCGACGTACTCCTCTGACATCTCGATGCCGGTGAACTGGAAGCCCTCCAGCACGGCGCCACGCCCGGTGCTGCCGCTGCCGGCGAACGGGTCGAGCACCTTCCCGCCGGGCGGCGTAACCAGCCGGCACAGGTAGCGCATGAGGTCCGTCGGCTTGACCGTCGGGTGATTGTTCTTCAGCGGCTTCCAGCGGCCATAAGGGTTGCCGTCTTCGCCCTGCTCGGCCTTCTCGGTGTGGTTGGGCCGGAACTCCGACGCGGCGGATGGCTTTGCGGCGAAATCTTCGAGGCCATCGTTCCGGTCCTTCTTGCTCGCTTTAGCTACATAGAAAAATCGTGCGGCCGACTTGTCGATCTCAACGCGCGCAGGATGTGCCCGCTTCGGGCCGTACTGCCCAAACGCATTGCCCTGCGGCACGGCGTGGTCTTGTTGCCGCAAATCACCTTGCTGGCCGGGTGCGTCAGGGAACGCCGCAAGCACCTCGTCGCTGCCGTCCGTGATGACGTTGGCTGGCCAGCGGCCGAGCTCGTTAGCGGGCGTGCAGACGCCTGCAACAAAAGGCACATTTTCAGCGGTTTTCCCTGTGGGTTTGCGGGACGCTTTCGAGTCCATGAGCGCCTTATCCTCGGCACTCGACGCGATCCGGCACCCATCAATGTTCAACCCGCCGACTCCGTGCGCCAGCACGTTCTCGGCCACGGTTGCGGCGCGCATACGCACGGGGCGCTCCGGCGTATCTGCGTCATATGTTTCGCCCCCTGGAGCCTCCTGCGGAACGGCCAGCGGCTTGCGGGCGACTACGATAGGCTCGTTGGCCGGTTTCAGACCAGTTCCAACCCCTTTATGCTGCGCGACGGGATTCCACGTAGCAATCTCGGCAACAGTAACAATCGGGATGTCGTTCGAGCTCGTATATGCGTCGGGTGAAAGTGCCTCCACAGAAACCGCAGGCCACGTCCATCCATTTTGAAGGATCACGTTGCGGGGCGTGAATTTTTGCGTGAGTGACGACGTCAACGATGTCGAAATTCTCTGGTCGGTTATCGCCTTTCCGCTCGTTTCTGTGGTGGATATGTTCCTCGGGTCTAAGCTCTCTACCGAGGACTTCGCCCATGACCACCCTGTGCTCAAGCTGATACTCTCCGCTTGCGACGCGGACAAAGACGTAACCGTCAGCCCGAGTGTACCGCCCTCCTCGCCAGTTTGGATTATTAGCGCCGGGGCGCCCTCTGGCAGGATTAGAGCAGGCGCGGCTACAATACTTTCCTTCGCCTCGGCGCAGACGAGAGGGGTAAACTTTGAAAGTTGCACCACAAGCGGGGCATTGTTTTTCGATTGGCAATCCAGAACTCCTTTCCACAAAGCAAGGCTGACGGAATGGCTCTTCGCGAAGCCTTGGGCGTACAGCCATTGCACCTGGTCGCGGATCTCGAAGCCGGCGTCCTCGATGTTGATGACGCCGCGGTGATAGGTGCGGGTGCCGAAGAAGGCGAGCAGGTGCGCGCCGGGCTTCAGGACGCGGTACACCTCGCGCCAGATATCGACGCTCGGCACGTCTGCGTCCCAAGCCATGCCCATGAAGCCGCCCATGACCTTGCCGCGGGTGGCCTCGCTGCGACCACCGGGGCGACGAGCGGTAAGCCCGTAGGGCGGGTCGGTCACGACGCTATCGAAACTGTCCGCGTCGAGCATCGGCAGGATGTCGAGGCAATTGCCGTGCAGGATCATGCCGCCACCCCGTACGCCTTCGGCAACAGCCGGAGTTCCCACGGCTCGCCGCGCTTGTGGCGATGAGCGCGCCTGGCGATCTCGACATAGCCGGTGCGTTCGAGGTTCTGGATGGTGACGGAGCCGGACGATCCGCCGAGCTCGGTCGTCAGGTCGCGAGACGAAATCGACGCCACGCCGTCAACGGCGATGCTGACGAGATACGCAATCGCCTTGTCCTTGATCGACCCATGCGGGCGGCCCTTGGCGCCGAGCGGCTTGGATGGGTAAGGCGTGCGCTCGCCGCCGGTAGTATCGATCTGTTCTCCGGCCATGGCCGCTTTCAACGGCGCTGTGTCGGCTACGCGATAGCCCGTGCCCCACACCGTATCGATCTTGATCGGGTAGCCCACTAGCTTCTTGCGCACCTTGCAGACGAACACGTCAACGATCTTGATCTCCGGCGCATCGTCGGCACGATCGAAATACAAGGCCGACAGCAGCGATTCCTTGTTGTGCGTCTTGCCGTCCGCGAGCGTGCAAAGCAGAATGGCCTCGTACTTCGTCAGACCGAACGTCGCGCGAAGGTTGGCGACAGGCTGCTCCTTGACCACGGCTCCGGCCTCTTCCAGCCGGGCTTCCAGGTTGTAGACGTATTCGATGAGCTGGTCGCGTGTGAGCTTTTCAGGATCAACGTGCTGCATCACGCGCACCTCCCCAGCATCCGGTACATCTTCGAATAGCGGTCAAAGGCGTTGAGGAATTTCTCGCGAGCGGACTGCCAAGGCCACGGGTCGATCTGGATGCCGAGCGGCTTCAGGTCGGCTGGCAATTGCCAGTCGTGGTCTGTGACCGTCATCACCTGTGCCCGTTCGTCCAGCAGGATGCGCGTGTCGAGCGCGGCGATCGCTTTATTCTTGATCGGGTACGGCAGGTCGAAATGCACGGCGATGGCCCTGTCGATCAGCGACTCTACCGCCTCGACCTCCGGCGTCTTGTGCGGGCGCGGCACGTCGCCGTAAGGGGAATACGCCTCGTGGGCGTCGTGCATGAGCGCCAGAAATGACATCTCGGCCGGGCAATGGTCCGCCAGCAGCACGGAATGTTGCGCCACGCTGTAGGGGAACTTGGCCTGCCGGTTGTAGCGGACGGTGAGCGACAACCCGTGGGCAATGTCGACGATGTCGATGTCTTCGACGCGGGGGTTGAGCGGCCAGAACTTTTTTCCCGTGAACGTTTGCACCCAGGTGCTGTCGGGCGTCGTGCTCGTGACGATCGGGCCGGCTTCCATAAGCTGGTGGAGTTCCATCACGCCACCTCGCCGTCGATGTCGGTGAGGCGCATGAAGACTTCGACATTGCGCAACGGGAACAGTGCGACGTCGACGCGGTTTCTGCGCAGCCGGATGAAAGTCTCGCCGACAATGTCGGCGTCCAGTTTGCCTTCGCGACCGCTGAAGACGTACGTCTCGCCGCGGGTAGTCACGACTTTGAAGCTCTCGAACATGGGAAGCCTCCTCACGCGTAACGGAGTTGGCGCAACGCTTCGGTCACGCACTTGATTTGATGGAGGGAGTCGTCGAGCGCGCCGTGATAGACGCCGGAGCGCTTGACGCTGCCAGGGTCGAAGCCGGCGATCTCGTAGACGGTGCGCGTGTCGCGCACGTTCCAGAACTTCCAAGGCGTCTGCGCCGTGGCCAAGCGCGCCTTTATGGCCGCTTCCCAAAGCACGGCGTCGAAGTTGGCGCCCTGGCACCAGACCTGCACGCCGCCGTTCGCACGAAACCAGTCGTGGAACTCGTCAATGACGCCGCCGAGCGGCCGCTGGTCGACCAGAAGCGCGTCTTGCGCCTCTTTCGACTGCTTGGCCCACCAGGCTTCGGTGCTGGGGTCGACCGTCAGGCCGGCCGCCTCGCAGGACTGGCGCGTGATGTTTCGGTAGAAGGTGCTGCCGACGTCCCCGGTGTCGAGGTCGAACATGGCGGCGCCAATGCTGCGAATAACGCTACCCGGCTTGGTGCCAAACGTCTCGAGATCGAACATACAGTTCTTCATTGTTGATCCGTGTTTCTCGTTGAAATCGACACGGCAGGCAGAGTCCTGCCGTGTCGAGAGGTGGTTCAGATCATGCCGAGGGCATGGAGGTAGGTTTCCAGAACCGCAGCTTCCGCCTCGCGATCTTCCCTGTCCTGCTTGCGCAGACGGACGATGGTGCGCATGGCCTTCGTGTCGAAGCCTTTGCCCTTGGCTTCCGCGTAGATGTCGCGGATGTCACTGGCCAAGTCCTTCTTCTCGACTTCCAGCCTTTCCACGCGCTCGATCAGAGAACGAAGCTGATCCGCGGCGACGCTGTTGTGCCCGATGGAGGCGGTGCCTTCGTCGCTCATGCGTACTCATCCACTTCCGGGGTTTCGTCCAGACCCTCGACTACCTCGAAGTCGCCGCTAGTGTCGACACGACCGCCGGCGATCGGCGTGTCCTGCTTGTCGTGCCAGAGCAGTTGCGTGCTGAGCAGCCCGAGCGACACCCCGGCGGAACCTTGGGTGGCCGGATACCAGAACGGGTTCACGACGCACTGGACCCAGCGGCCGTGGTAAACGACTTCCGGCCCCGGATTTGCCGGAATCGCGACGCGTTTGGCGTCAAAGACATCGGGACGGGCGCGTTCGACGCCGTTCTTCTGCCACTGCTTCGAGTTGAGGCGCAACATGAAGGGGTACTCGTCCGCCATGTCGGGGATCTCCGACGCGGTTTCGAGCACAGGATTGCGCCACTTGGTGGCCGCTCGCTGCTTCTCCGACACGTTCTCCTCGAACACCGCCTTCACGCGGTCGCGGAGCGCCGAGATGTCAGCCTCGGCCGGGATCAGCACGGTGATGCCGTACTGGAACTTCTTCGGGTCAGTCTCGCCCTTGCTGGGCTTAACCGCCGTGAAGAGCGCCGGCCACAGTCCGCGGCCCGCCGGCAGGACGACGCGGTCATTGTTCACGCCTGCGATCTTGGCCTTCAAGAATGCTGGATATTTCCCTTTGATGATTTCGATCGTGCTCATTTTCTCGTTTCTTTCAACAACTTAGGCAGCCGTTTGCTCGGCGGGCGGCATTCACCCCGCGCTTCCACCGGCTATGCGGTGAAACTCATTCGATCCCCTCCACCGCTTCGAAGTCGGCGGCGCCGACGCTGACTGGCGGGCGAGGATCGTCCATTGAAGCCAGGTTCGTACCTGACGACTTCTTCTCGACGAGCTCGGCCATGGCGGCCTGGCGCTCGTCTTTGTTCTTGCCGGGGAACAGCCGCTCCAGCTTGGCCGGCGTCTGCAGCTTCGGCTCGGTGTAGATGTCGGCCTTGTCGTGGCCCAGCAGGAGCAAATGCTCTTCGGCCTCGGCGGCGTTCTTCCACTTGCGGATGGCACGCTTGGCCACGAGCTTGAAGCCAGGGATCTGCTGGCCGGACTCGGCGACCTTGTGGCCGAGGGCAGCCACCGCGTCGGCCCAATTCTTGATGCGCTCGCGGCGCGTCAGCGCCTCGCTCAACTGATCGAGCGTCATCTTCTCGGGGTCGAGCAAAGTGACGCCGTCGTCCTCGTACATGGCCGCGTCGTAGGCGTCCTGCCGGGCCACCGGGCACAGGCCGTAGGCGGGGCAGAAGCGGCACCATTCGCCGGCGGCGAGGTATTCCTTAGCCCATGCGTCGCGGTCGGCGTCATCGTAGGCGGCCGCAGCCATTTCCGTACGCAGCGCGCCATCACGTACGCCGTCCTCGAACTCCCAAAGGTCGATCACGTCCAGGTCGAAGCTGCGGATCACACCCTTGGCGTGCTGCGCACGAGGTTGCACCACATGAACGGTTAAACGCTCCAGGTTGTGATTGTGATGCCGGCGCGCAGCGCCTGCGGCGTACAAGATCAATTGCGGGTTCTGGTCCGCATCCACCGCCACGCCGCGCCCGTACTTGAAGTCGACGACATGCAGGTGCCGCGCTTCGATGTCGAGGACGGTCGCGTCGCCGGTGCCGAAGATGGATTCGTGCAAGTGGGTCATGTCGAGACGCTGCTCGGCTTCGACAATCACCTCACCCTTTGCGGCGGCCGCGAGTGACTTGACGTGGTCGACGTACATGGCCACGGCATCCGCCATTTCCTCCGTCACCGGAAAGAAGCGCATGTCGTCTTCTGGCGGCTCGTCGAGGTCGACGAAACGCTTGCTGCCGTCATTGGTGCGGATGTCGATCCAGTTATCCACGAAGGTGGCCGGATCGTCACCCGTCTCAAGGCAGTGCTCGCAAAGGTGATGCGCGGCGGTGCCTTCGGCGGCGAACACCGTGCTGATGTTCGGGATGCCTTCCGACAGCTTTACGCTGCCAGGACACGACATCCACCGATGGGCAGCACTTGGTGCCAGCTTGGCGTGCGCACGGGCAGTGTGAGCGGTCATAACAAAACCACCCACCAGATGAAGGCGCCTATCGCGGCCGCACTCAGCAGCCAGCCGATAAACGAGCCGATGATCGCGTACAAGATGACGCGCTCCGGTTGCATCAGACGATCTCCGCGGGCCGCGCGATGCGATAGGCGACGATGTCGCTGTCTCTGCCGAACCACGGCCATTGTTGCAGGAGCGCCAACCTGCCAAGCATCGTCCTCCCGTCGCGGAGTCGAATGTGCACGCGCGTTTCGGGAGGGACAGGCATCCAAGTGCCGTCGTGATCCCTCCACGCATACGGGTCGTCGCTGCCGACAGAACCGTCGATCGTCAGCGCCATGCCAAGCGCAGCGAGCTGTTCGTCGGAGACATCGAGATAGTCGGTGGTCTCTACAAGCGCGAGCTTGCGCTCCATCAACGCCGTCTCGTTGACCTGGGTCAGATAGTCCCATAGCGTCTTTTCACGTTCCGTCAGCGTCGCGCCGCCGACGTACTTCTCGACCAGCTTGTCGAAAACGTGCTGCGGAACGGGGTACGGCTCGCTGCTGCAATAGCCGATCGCTGTAGCACCCGAAAAAGCGGAATTGGTATCCGTCATGTTCACTTACCTCCGTCCTTGAATTGTTTGATCTTGGCGTCGGCAAGCGCCTTGAGAGCCGGCAGCTTGTCGTCCGGCGTCTCGGTGAAATTCTTGAAGCCGTTTTCCTCGCAGAGCGCCTTGAAGGCCGCCGGGCGATCGTTCTGCTCGGGGATGCAGTCCACGAGATACGTACGGATCAACCAGTCCTTGAGCTCCGCACGAGTCATGGTGAACAGTGCGTCGGAGGGCTCGCCAGCGGCCGGCGCGGTCTCGGCAGCAGCCACATCTTCGGCCTTGCTGTCGCTCGACTTCCCGGCTATCGCATCCTCGATGTCGAGTTGAACGCCATCGGATTTCTCGACACTTTCAACACTCGGGGCAGCAGAAGCCGTCTCGGTGTTGGCGGTCGTGTCGTCCTTTTTGGCGCGCGGCTTGCGGGTCTTGACCTCGGTGGCCGTGGTCACCTGCTCTGTCGGTTTGGCGGGTTCCGGGTCGGCGTCGATGGTCAGAACCGTTGGGCCGGATTCGGATGGAAATGCGATGGGGGAAAGGGCGCGGATTGCATCCGCAAGCTCAAGCGGTGAGCCGGCCGTTATCTCGATGCGAAACATGTCTGCCTCGTTTTTGGTTGGAGTGAACGTAAACGGTTTGTCGTGTTTTGTCGAGTGGATTTTCTCGTCTTTTTCAACAATCTTGGCACACGGAATTGGTGCGGGTGCCGAGATAGGCTTCGATGAAGGCTTGGGCTGCTTGCGCGACGATCGCGTTGCCGTAGGCGCGCAGGCGTCCCACTCGGGCGGGAGCCCCATGAGCCAGCGGGAATGTGCCGGATTCAACTGGCCGCCACTTTCCATCCCGGCAGAAGAGCCAGTCAGGATCTCCCCAGAAGCCGTTAGTCGGGCGGGGGCCACCATTGTGACCGGATAGCCCATGGCCCCGCAAATCTCCGGGTCCACCACGATCTGCGCCGCCTCGTTGAGATACATCGGCGTGGTGTTCTGGTTGGCGTTGGTCTTGCGAAACTCCCGCCTCTTCTCGTGTGTCTCCGGCCCAGCATTGCGTTCCAACGCGGTAGGCGTCGGCCAGCCCGCCAATTGGGCGCTGGTCTGCAAGTTCTCCCCGCCCTGTCGGCCCTGTGTGCCTGCACCCGTGCCGTTGTTGCTGGTGGCTGTCGGCCATCCGGCCAAATTCGCCTGCCTCGGCAACTGGTCGAATCTCTCCGACCCGTCCGCCCTCGGCTTGATGTCCGCTCCGCTGTCCTTCCAATCCCTGGTGGTGGTGGTGGTCCAGCCCGCCAGTGCCGCGTCCGCGTTCAGGTCCGCGCAACCATGTTTCGTTCCATGCCTGGCCTTCTGGCCCTTGCCCCGCGGGCTGCTGTCGTGGGCTTGCGGTGTCGTCCAGCCTTTCTCCGACCCACCAGAGTCGTTGCCGGATGTGCGGGGCGCCGACGCCCGCAGCGCAGAGATCGACCGCCCCGCTGGCGTAGCCCGTTCCTTCCAGGTCAGCCTGTACAAGGTCGAGCCAAGCGAGTCCGTCCTTTGACGCAACCTGCTCACCAAGGACGACTGGAGGCGCGCACTGGCTGATGAGCCAGTGGAAGTGCGGCCATAGGTGCCGCTCGTCATCAAACCCTGCTCCTTTGCCTGCCGCGGAGAAAGGCTGGCAAGGGCAACTCCCCGTCCAGATTGGTCGGTCGTCGGACCAACCGGCCCGCCGGAGAGCGTAGGACCAGACACCAATGCCTGCGAAAAAATGGCACTGTGTGTATCCGGCAAGTTCGTCTGGTCGAACATCGACGATGCTCCTTTCATCCACGTCGCCAGGTGCGATGTGCCCGGCCTTGATAAGGTTTCGCAGCCACTCGGCGGCGTATGGGTCGAATTCGTTGTAGTACGCAGCCATCCCGTTCTCTCGTCAAAATCAACACTTCAAGCAGCAATGCGGTCGTACACCTTGGCCGCATCCTGCAGCTTTCGCTCGTGCGCCCGCTGGACGTCCTCGTCGATGGAATCGGCCAAGGTGGCGAAGAGCACCAGCAGCGCCGACCGTTTGTTGACGTTCACGATCCGGCGCCATGCCTGGTCGTTGTCTCCGGCGCTCCAGCTCGCCTCGGCGAAGATCAGCGTGTCTGCCGCACTCAGGTCGATAGCCTCGCCGGCGGCCACTATCTGTCCGATGGCCACCATGCGCGTCGGGTCATTCATGAACGCCTGTTGATATTCGTCCTTCTGCCGGCCGGTGGTGCGCCCGTCGATGACGATAGGCCGGAATTTGGCCAACGCCTTCTCGAGCAGGTCTATGACACTGCGGTGCCAGGCGAACAACACGACCTTCCCGCCGCCCGACTCGATGTGGTCGATCACCCATTCCGCCAGCGGCAACGCCTTGGCCTCGCCGGTGAGCCGCTGCAGTCGCGGCCCGATCCGCTTCTCGATCTCGCGCAGGATGGCGTCGGTCCTCTCGGCGTCGCCCTCTGCTTTGCGCAACAGCGGCGCAAACTCTTCCGTGATGAGCTTGCGTTCGTCGGCCGTCAGATCGTCGAGCGCCGACTGCGCCTCCAGAAAGATCCGGTCGACCACAGGCTGGCTCGCGTCCGGCCACACCTCGGTGAACTTCCGCCGGAGCATGTAAGGCGCCAGGCGGTCGTGAAGCTCGGCAGCATTCTTGTTGCCAACAATCTTGAGGCCGAACCCATTGTCTCGCAGCACGCAGAACCGGTTCTCGAACTGGTGGTAGTTCATGATCCCCTTGGGCGTGCGAAGCGCCTCGGGAAAGAGCGCGCGGGCGACCGGGTATATCTCGGCATAGTGGTTCGGGAACGGCGTGCCGGTGAGCGCCCAGCCGTATTCGGCGCGCTCCGCCAGCCCGCCCATCAACTGTGCTTTCTTGCCGAGTATGCGCTGCGTGCGGCGCGCGTCGAGGCTCTTAACACGGTGCGCCTCGTCGAGCACAATCGCGTCGAGCCGCCGCTTCCGCAGCGCTTCATAAAATGCGCCCGTGGCCAGGTCGTAGCTTATGATGGTGACGCCGTAGTCCGGCAGCCGGTCGGCGCCGCTATAGATGGACGTCACGGGCCGGTTGAGCACCTGGACCTTCTGCCACGCGCGGCGGTGATCGGCGCGGGCGCTGCCCTTGGTTATCCAGAGCACGTTCTCGGCGCAGACGTAGTCGCTTGCCACGATCGCCGGCCACGTCTTCCCGACGCGCGGCTCATCTGCCAGCAGCGCACCCTTGCGCGCCGCGAGGAAGGCGGCGCCGTCGAGCTGGTATGGGAACAGGTTAGTCAAAGCAGCTTCTTGGCAAGATCGTCGATCTCAGCCTGTGGTCCTGTCAACTGCGGAGCCGTCGCGTCGCCGTAATTGTTCAGCGCCCAATCGAATATCGCGATGGCATCAGCCTCGTTGTCGTCGGCCGGCTCGTAGCCGCGGCGCTCGGCCTCGGCAATCATCAGGTCCTTTGAGGCATTGCCCTTGCCGCACCAGTTCTTCTTGATCGTGCCGACCGGTACACCGGTGTACGGAGTGCTATGCGCTTCGCACCATTCGGTCAGGATGGCAAGCAAGCCTCCGTATACGTGGGCGGCGTCGGTGCTCGCGTGCCGCCGGACTTCTTCAAAGAAGACGGCATCCGGCTTGTACGCATCCAGCATCTCGTTGAGACGCTGCCGAAACTTCACGAAGCGCATCCCGCCGCCGTCATACCGGCTCGGTTTCAGGTTCCATATGCCGGAAACCATGTGACTGGCAGACCCGACGGCAAAACCCGTCGTGGTCCCCAAATCCACGCACAAATACCTGCTCATGTCGCCCTGACCTCTGTTAGCCGCTGTCCCGCGGCACCTGTTAGGATTATTTTCCTTTTAGCTCCGTGGCAAGTACCGATTCGATTTTCTCGATCGTCTTGCGCTGGAGCCGGTGACCTTCACGAACTCGCGTCATGAAGCCGGGGTCTCCGAAGTGGAGATATCCGAAACGGGTCTGGGACATGCCCGAGGCGGCCATGGCGCGCTCGAGATCGGTCACAAACCGGCTGCTGTGGTTATCGGGAGGAGTGTCGTTCATTTTTCTTTCCGAGGGCGTCTTGCGCCTGTCGAATTTGTCGAGTAAGGTTTACTCACAAAAATCAACCTAAGTCAACAGGAGTCAACATCGGTCTCGTGCGAAAATTCTCCCGCCAACCTCACGAGCCCCGGAAAGGCGCACGCCAGGCGGCGTTGGAATCAGTATCGGGTGAGGTCTTCCTGCGGCTTGAGCCCTCTATGCAAGAATCAAAGATGCGTTCTTTGATCTTCAGCAAGCTGCTGATGGATTTCCGTATCGAGACGGTTCGCCGCCCACCACTGCGACGTCAGCCTGGTTTGGCCGGGGCCGCCGCCCATAACTTACTTTGCGTCAATTGAAAAGAGGAGGTTAACAAATGCGTGTCGAATTACTTCCCGACATCGGAAATTCTGGTGGAACGCCAAACGTCTACAAGAATCCATGCGTCGCGCGGCCGGGCGAAATCATCGGCGGCGGCTTTTTCGTCATGCGCCGCGGGCGCGGCACCCAGCGAATCAGGCCGTCACGTTGGCCTTTCGAACATTCGTCTTTCGCGAGCGCGGCGCTGGAAGCACAAAACCTGGCGCGCAAGAACCCCGGCAAGCAGTTCGACGTGGTCGCCGTCGTGTCTTCTTTCCGCGAGACTGCTAATTCACCTGCGGTCGATGAAAATCGCGTGATCGAGACTGCGGTCGCGTCGCTGGAGGTGTCGGCATGACCCGCCGCTCTACGGAAGGAGCAGCCGTCAGCGAGGCCACCGCAACGCAATGGGCGGTGAAGCCGCTGGAGTGGGAACCTGATCATGGCATAGCGGGCCTTGGCCCGTATCGACTGTTCCAAGCCCAGACGCCGCTGGGGCGGTATGTCTATGGAACTGATGCTGAAGGCAATAGCTACTGGCATAGTTCGTCATCGGGCGTTTTCATGACCGGCGACGAGGCGACGGCCAAACGGCTGGCCGAAGCCGCCTGGGAGAAAACAGCCAGGGCCGAAGCCGGAAAGTTTATCGTCCTCCCTACCCTCGCATCATCCGACCACACGCCGGCCACAGAGAGGGGCGGGGATGAGATCGCCGCACAACGGCTCGCCGCCTCGCCCCTACCATCCAGTAGCGGGACGGGGGCTGGCGAAATCGAATGTCACGGTCTCGATACGCCGGAGCGCGTCTGCTTCTATGAGCAGGATTTCTATGTCCTGTCCAACTTTTCGTCCTTCACGCTCATATGGAAGGACTGTCACTTCTACACATCAGAGCACGCGTACCATTGGGAGAAATTCCCGCATTTGCCAATGCTTCAACAGGGGATCGATGCCGCGCCGTCTGCTCACGAAGCTTTCAAGATAGCAGAAGCCCGGAAAGACGCTCGCCGCCCCGATTGGGATGACGTGAAGGTCGACATCATGCGCGACATCCTCCGCGCGAAGGCCACACAGCACGAGTACGTCCGCCGCAAACTGCTGGCAACCGGCGAGCGCGAGTTGGTCGAAAATTCATGGCGTGATGACTTTTGGGGATGGGGTCCGAACCGCGACGGCAAGAACATGCTCGGCAAGCTCTGGATGGAAATCCGGGCTGAGCTTCGTTCCACCGCCCCCGTCTCTCATGGAGGCAACCATGGCGAATAAGCTGACGGGGGCACGCATCCGAACTGGCGACACCGTTTTCCATGTGCCGAGTGAAGAAACCTGGATTGTCGCATGGGCTGATTACGAAAGCGGCTACATGGCTCCTTGCGGCTGGCCTACCTGCCAAGCGCCCATCGCAGATTGCCGGTTGCTCAAATCGGCGAGCGATGAAGAGGCGGCCGTACTGATAGATCAACTTTCGAAATCAGGCCGCACGGACGCGCATAAAGCTGCCGCCATCGCCAAGGCTACCGGCCGCGCAGCGCTCAATCAGGACGGAGGGGCGTGAGATGGCTGAGAAGCTGACACCGAAGCAGATGTACGATGAGCGAAAGCGCCTTCGTATTGAAAATGATCTTCGCGCGGAGCAGCGGCGACAGGCTGGCTTTGATCGGGACGATGAAATGGAGGCCCGGTTCACGAGCATCCTCGTCTCATTGCAGCGCATAGCCGATGTCATGGAGTTGTGGGCCGATCAGCAAGAAGCCACCGGCCGCTCCACCCTCGCAGGAGGTAGCGATGAGTAAGCTGACAGAGGGCGATTTGGCTGAAATCAAGCGTCTTATTGACAATCCCAAATACGGCAGCAGCGACCGGGCCAGAGACCGCGCCAGAACCCACCTAAAGGCTCTCGGTCTGATCCGGTTCGACCGACAGTCATGGCAGTGGGAAGTCCTCCCCGCAGGCCGCGCCAAGCTGGCGGAGGAGCGGGGATGATCCGGCTGGTTGTCAGAATAGACGACGCGGCAATGGCTGCTCATGTCGGCGGATCGCCGCAAACGACATACCGCACATTCGACATCGAACATGCCGAGATCGAAGCCCTGCTTCGTGGCGGCGGCAGCAACGACAGAAACGACTTCAGCTACCGCACTCTGGTCGGCGCTGAGATTATTTCGGAGGCATCATGACCATCTCCCCCGAAGCATTGGAGAGGGCGCGGAGCCTCGTTGCAAACTACGGCAGTGATCCAGACGGATTGCTCGTTGGGGCCATCGCCGCAGCCCTACAGGCAGAACGTGACGCAGCCGCACCGAAACTGCCGGATGATCTGGCGGGGTTGGCGGAGCGGTTGGAAAGTCACATGGGCAGGCAAGAGGTTGCTGTGCTGCTTGCCGACTGCCGCACTGCCGCCGCCACCATCCAGTCGCTAGCGGCGCGCAACGCCGAGCTTGAGGCGGGGCTGCGCGGGCTGCTCGACTGCCCGGACATCGCAGACAACGATTACAAGGACGAGGAAACGCACGCTGCCGAGCGCGTCGCCCGTTCCCTCTTGAACAAGGATCGCCAGCCATGAGTGGTATAGAGCAAGTGATGTTCGCAATCGGCGTCTTTGCCAGCATTGTAGGCGCGATAGCCTTCACAGGCCTTCTCGCGTGGCAGGGCTTGGAGTGGTGGATAAAATTCAACTACATTCGCACGCCGCTGATGGATTTTTACTGGCAGAAACTTCGCGAAAAGAAGGATCGCCAGCCATGACCACCGCACAGACAGAAGCGCGGGCGGTTGCTCACCCGCTAGGCGATGATCAGATTGAAGAATATTGGCCGGGCGAAAATCCTGCTGAAATTCGCAAGCAGTTCGACGCCCTCATGTCACAACTCAGGTTGGTGTGGCATCGTTCCTTCCCTCGCCATCACGAGTTGTTCGCGCAGGTTAGCGCCGACAAGGCGCAGGAATTGCCTGTACGAATTGCCGCCCTACAAACGGCACTAGATGGGCTACCTGACCATTGGCGTCAGTGGCAATGGTACGCAGTTCCGAAGCCGGTGTTCGGCGAACGGAAAATCCGATCTGTTTACGGCGATAACGGGCACGGCATGGGTCGCCAAGTTGTTGCGGCGGTTCCCGCTGACCGTCATTACTTTGGCACGGTAGCTGACTTTATTGCTGCGGCAAACCCCGACACCATCCAGTTGCTTCTGTCTGCCCTCGCCGCCAAAGACGCAGAGATAGCAGCGCTCAAGAAGGAAGCGGCTGATGTCGTGAGGCCGTTTGCCAAGCGGGGCGAACTGACGGTCTCACCTCGGGACTATGGGTTCAAGGAACTTACGGATGGTGATCGCATCGATGTCAAAATCGGCGATTGCCGAGCCGCCCGTTCCTTTCTCAACAAGCTGGAGGGGCGAGATGGTTGAGCGGTTTGCTGCGTTTGACAACATCGATGACTGGGGAATGCGAAAATCTGATGAGGGCGAGTACGTCCGCTACTCCGACCACGCCGCCGAAACAGCCGCCCTCAAGAAGCAGGTAGAGGAACTGACGGCTGAGAGGGATGCGGCAACAATTTCTGGATGGAAGGCTGCCATCGACTGCGCGTCATATGCAGCAGCCAATACCTACGGGCCGAGAGTTGATCCTGCCGCCGTAGCTAAGGCGCGCGATGATCTTGTGCAGGAATTGCTTACGGCTTCTCCTGCCGATTATCTCGATTGCTGTTGGAAAGACGCGCAGGATGCAATCCAGGCAGAAGCCGAAGTAGCAGCGCTGCGGAAGGCGCTGGAGTTTTACGCGGATGTCAGCAAATACCCCGCGCCTCTGACGGGCGGCATGGGCGACCTATGGGCAGACTGCGGCCAGATCGCCCGCGCCGCACTCGAAGCCGCTGGCGGGAGGGGGTGATGGGCATCACATATGGCGACCGTTTGATCGACATCGGCTACTACGACATTACGCCTGAACAGGAGCGTGAAATCTGGGCTCGTGAGGAGTGCGCACGCCGTGGCGTAGACCCTGACGAATTGTGCGCTGACGGCGGCGTTGAAGCGTGGATGATCATCGCGAAAGAAGTCACGCTGGCATGCCCGCACGATTGTTACCGCCCCGGCGATTGCGACGGCTCTTGCACTCATCCTGAGCCAAAGGATGGCACCCATGACGCCGGCTGAGATCATCGCGCGGGCAACAGAGCACGCTTTCGAAACCGTCGCTCAGTGGCACGACAAGAACGCGCGCCTGTGTCTTGAAGTGTCGAGAGACGATCCGCGCCTCAATGCCGATGACAGGCGTAGGGCTTTCGAGGCTCACCGTCATCATGCAGCGAGCGCGGCGGCCATCCGGAACAAACTCTCGGACGAACGCCGGGCCGCCATCCGCGCCCTCGCCGATGGAGGCAGAAGTGAGTAGGGCGCCCAGGACAGCGTCCCCCGTTCTTCGCGACCTGTTCAACGCGGCGAAAGCGAAAGGCGTAAGGAACAAGCAAATCGCCTACAGCAATAAGGTGGCGGCGGAAACCGTGTCGAACTGGAAACGTGGCGCAGCGACGCCGAGCATTCTCACGGTAGAGGAATTGGCTGCGTCCCTCGGCTACAGATTGATCCTCGCGCCGATCGGTGACGATTTCATTTGACTTGGCTGTTGATTTTGACGAGAATTATCGTTCCACTCTTCTAAACAAGGCTCGACCTTGTCGCTAACCTCTGCCCTCGAACTAGCCGCCCAGGGTTTCCGGGTCTTCCCGTTGGCCGAAGGGTCGAACAAACCCCCGAAGGGGTTCTTCGGATTCCAGCAACAGGCGACCACCGAGTCGGAGAAGATCCGCGCCTGGTGGAAAGAGAACCCACGTTACAACGTCGGCGTGGCCACCGGTCAAGGTGTGCTCGTCGTAGATGTCGACGTCAAGAACGGCAAGAAGGGCGCGGATAGCCTTGAGGCGCTCGAGGCCATGGGGCTGCCGCTGGACGGATACCGCGTCAAGACGCCTTCGGGCGGCGTTCATGTGTTCCTGCGCACCGAGCAACCTCATCGCCAGATCATCGATCGGCTCGATGGGCTTCCCGGCATCGACATCAAGTGTGAAGGCAATTACGTCGTCGGCGCAGGAAGCATCCGCCGCGATTTCCCAGGCACCCCCTACGAAGCCAATGGCCGCCCGATGCCCGCGGCGCCGGAGTGGCTCGACACTCTGCTCATCAACGCGCGGCCAAAGCACGCAGAGCGCACCGACCAGCCGCTCGTCGAGCTCGACCAGCCGCACAACGTGGCCAACGCCATCACCTATCTGGTGAACCGCGCGCCACAGGCGATCGAAGGCGCCGGCGGCAACACCGAAACGTACAAGGTGGCTGGCCGCATGCGCGACTACGGACTCAGCGAGTCCAAGGCGTGGGAGGTCATGCTCGACCACTGGAACGAGCAGAAGGCGTCTCCGGTATGGGACCCCGAGGATCTTCTTGCGGTCATCCAGAACGCCTACCGCTACGCCACGGGTGCGTGGGGTGGCGAGGACATGACCGCGTGGATGGAAGTCGTCGAGGGGATCGACGATGGGTGGTCGGCGGATGACGGCGAGGTCGACACTATCGATGGCGCGACCAAGCACAAGCCCCCGCGCTTTCTGTTCGAGACGACCGCCGATCTGCGCCTGTTGCCGCCGGCCAAGTGGCTGGTGAAGTATTGGATACCCGAGAACACGGTCGGGCTGATCTATGGCAAGTGGGCGTCCGGCAAGTCGTTCGTCGCCTTCGACCTGGCGCTGCACCTCGCCTACGGCATGCAGGAGTGGCACGGCGCCGAGCTTCCCGGCGAGCCGTGCAAGGTGCTGGTGATCGCCCGCGAAGGCCACCAGGGCTTCGTGCAGCGCATTGACGCATTCAAGAAGCACCACGGCATCGAAGGCGACACCGAGAATCTCGTGTTCATGCGCGCACCGGTGAACTTCATGAGCGACACCGATTTCAAGCTGCTCGAGAAGACGCTGCGCGAGCGCAACGACGGGTTCCGGCTGACGATCATCGACACCGTGGCCCGCGTCATTCCTGGCGTGGACATGAGCGCGCCGGAGACGGTCACCGCCTTCACCGAGCGCTGCGACCGTATATCCAAGGCGACAGGCGCCACGACGATCGGCGTACATCACCAGAACAAGAACGGCGGCATGATGGGCTCGACGTTCTTCGAGGCGAACTCCGACTTCGTGTTCGAGATGACGCGCGATGGCGACACCGGGCCGCTGCAGAACGGTTCGATCCGCTGCGCCAAGATGAAGGACGGGCCGGACGGGTGGTCGCGCTCCATCGCATATTCCAACGTCCAGTGGGGTGACGAGGCAGATCCGCAAGGCAGCCTAGTCGTGTCGCACATCTCCGAGGAAGTCACAGGACGCAAGACCGACATCCGTGACGTGGAAGCCAAGGCGCTGGTGGCCCTCGAGGACGCCCTTGAAGATGCCGGCGAGTACAAGCAGGAGCCGCATATGCCCGTCAGGGCGCGAGTCGTCGCCTACCGCAAATGGCGCGAGCACTGCCTAAAGCGGGGCGTCATCGACCCCGAGAAGTCGTCGGGGCAGCAGAGGCAGCAGATTTTCAAGACGAAGAACGCGCTGATCGCGAAGGGCTTGGTCGGCGAATACAACGGCTACGTCTGGAACCAGGAGGATGAAAAATGACAAGCAAACTGGCGGAAGCGATCAGCCTGGCGGCGCTGGCGCACGACGGGCAGCTCGACAAGAGCGGCGAGCCGTACATCCTGCATTGCCTGCGGGTGATGTTGGCGCAGAAGACCGAGGACGCGCGCATCGTCGGCGTTCTGCACGACCTGCTGGAGGATACAAGATGGACGGCCGGCGGGCTGCGTGCGCTCGGTTTCAGCGACGAGATCGTGCAAGCGATCGAGGTGCTGACACGGTCGGAGGGGGAACCTTACTACGGGTATCTTGAGCGTGTCATGGGCAACGAATTAGCACTGGCAGTGAAGCGCGCTGACGTGCGCGACAACCTCCGGCCATTGGCGGATGAGTTGCGGTCTTCGTCGAACAGCAAGAAGTACGCGCACGCACTGGAAGTGCTCGGCAAGGCGGCCTGACCCGCCGTTTCGTATTGCCAGCGGGAAGCGCGCCGGAGGTTGAACGCCGTCGGCGCGCTGAGACTAGGCCGCAGGCTTGTCGATATTGTTTGTTTTATCAAGAGCATTTTTCTCGTCACTATCAACATTTTTAGCAGGGCTGCATGCCAGACAGTAGCGGCGACCGGTGCCTGCGCGCATATGCTCAACCGCGACAACTGTTTCGAATGGCGTACCGCAATGGCCGCAAAGCGTCCCGCAGCGATAGCCAGGGATGACGTTGCCGTCGGGATATACGAAAGGTTCCTCGGTTATCGCGTAGTAGGTTTGGGCGCGGAGCAGGAAGACAGATTCGGCGATATCGAGCCAGTAGGCCAGATGCGCGCGGGCATCGGGGTCGAGCGGCCCGTTCGCCAAGGGCGGCCGACCGCGGGGTGCCTCTGAATCAAAAGAGGCAACGTTGCGCCGAACGGGGCGCCAGTCGGCAGGCACCAAGTGACCTGTGCCACGTTCATCGGCTAAACGTGACAGATTCTTTCTATGCGCCGCCGACGGGCGGCTGTCGCCTGTCGCCCATCTGTGAATTGTGAGTCGATTCACGCCGATCGCTCGAGCCAAAGGCGTCTTCCAGCGAAACCCGAACAGCGCCTCACCTACTCGCGCTAAAGCTTCTCCCTCTGCCATTTGCATCGCCTCGTACTGTAACGTTCGTAACGCGCACATAAGATTATGCGACAAATGTAGCAAGTGTTTTCTCGTAAGATTCAACATGCGGCATGTTGTCACATATTGGGCGGCTTTGGCCACGGGCGCAAGAGCAATTGTGGCAGGATTAAATCGATTTGCCTTATTGCGTTATCGCGTTACTGAAAGCGTTACCAAACGCAGTAACGCTTCCGGGATTCTGGGCGGGAGAGCGTTATTCAGCGGGGCCGTTACATAGTAAGGCCCGCGATAACGCCCCCGATCCACGCCAAAAACGCAACGCCTCCCCCCCCTGGCCGAGACCTTTTCGGCTGCCCCTCGATTAACGCTTTCGGCCGAAAATAAGACGCTTGACAATTGACCAGTGTTGATCCTATCTTCTCGACATTCCCGACTGGATGACGGTCGTAAAACTCCCAATTGAGCAATTTAGCATTCGAGCCAATTGAGACCTGCTGCGCCTCGGACGGCCCAGCGCCAAAATCCCGAAATGAAATTCCGCGAGGAGCGGGGAATGAATACCGATTGCGGCGCGCGTAGCGCGCTGGCCTACGGCGGCTTCTACGGCGAGTTCCGGCTGATGCACCGTGCTGTCTGGCAGCGCGTGCAGACGAAGGAAGGGGTCGACCAGATTTTCGACAATCCGTTCGAGGCCGAGGCAATTGCATGGCGCGTGTTCCACGCGAAAATGTACCCGCTGGTTCGTGGCGAGGCCGGCGTGCTGTCCGACCTGCGATCGGCGGCCGAGCGATTGTTCAAGAAGCCTGACGCAAAAGCCGTTGCGCTGTCGGGGGTAGCGTGACCGCCGGTATCGCATCAGCAAAGTGGACGAACGCGAAGGCGGCGCGGGTAGGCTACCTGCTTGGCCAGGGGTTCAACAGCCCGACGATCGCAAGACAGCTCGACGACGGCACGAAGCCCGCGCTCATTCGCCAGATGGCGCACAGTTGGGGGCTAAGCCTGCCCCAGGGCCGGGGTAACGCGACGTCATTGACGATACATCTCGACACGCGGGTGCGGCACAAACTCGAACGGCAGGCCGACGAACTCGGCATACAGCCCGCGGAGTTCATCCGGCGTATCGCCGTCTGCGCGATCAACGACGAGATGTACGATGCCATTGTCGACGGGGCGTACGCTTGAAGACATGGACGGCCGACGAAGTGAAACACGAACTCGCGGAAGCATACCGCGTGCTTCGCGCGTTGCCTGAGAAGGACAGGCTGCCTCCCGCGCGAGGCTATTGGCCTGACGTCAGCTACGACGCGGACGAAGTTGCCGAGATGCGCGCGCAGGTTATCACGGAGGGCGTGCGACTGCGCATTCGACCAACGCCGCGACAAATTCGGCGCATGGAAATCGTCTTGCTTGGCGAGGGCGGGCGGGGTGGTTGGCTGCGCGAATTCATGAGCGATGTACCGGCGTTGAAACGTACCCTTGTGGCGGCGGCATTGTGGGACGCCTCCGACACGCAATTTCGGACAGGTTGCCGGCGCAAAGGCTGGGGTTTTTCCGCCACCTACGCGCGTCTTGCGAAAGCGGCTGGCCTGCTCGCCGACCGACTGACATCTGCGGGAGTCGAATTGCCATGATGGTTTCTGCGACCCGGCGCCGGTCAGGCGAGACGTTGGAAGTATTCGCCGATCGGATGAGCCGGCAATATGCGGACCTTGCCCAGGCGGTCGGCTTCACTGTCGACGAGCACGGCGACGTCAAGGTCGAGCACATGGCGGTCTTGCGCGCAGCGGAACGCGCGCACCCGATGCGTTATTTCGGGGCGATACAACGCGCCAGGAGCCAAGGATACGACGAAGGTTACGACGCCCGCGAACCGGATTACCGCCTCGAATGATCGATTACCCGCCCGTCACGCACCGCATACCTGAGTGCTTTGCGCGCAAGATCGAGATCGACAAGACGTGGCCAGAGTTTCTGCAGGCGCCGGTTGTTGGCATGCGCGAATTCAAATTGATGCGCGCCGAGTTGCTGCTGACGCGGGATAAATGCGAGCAGCACATTCGTGTGCAGCGCGGCGGCACCGGCGGCGCTTTTGTTTAGGCGGCCCAGGAATTGGCCAACAGGAGGCCGATCGACAACGCCAGATAGCCGAGCAGCCCGAACCCGATCAGCCACAGCAGGCCGAGCGCCACGCCTCGCGAGCGCACCAGATAGGCGCCAAGCCCGACCGGCATGGCCAGCACCAGCAGCGCCGTTTCGTGCCTTCGGAGCCCGGTAATTCCCCGCGCTCGCGCATCTGTCCCGCACCACCAGGCCAGCAGCGCCATCGAGGATACGAGCGCGCCGGCGAGCGCAAACAGGATCTCGCCTCTAACAGGCGTGCTTAGTGCAAAGAAGCTCCACCCGGCAATTGCTGCCGTTAGAATGACCAGAATCGTCCATCGCTCCGTCATGCGCGCACCTCCCACCGTTGCCGGCGAGGATTATGGCGCATTGGTTCGGACGAATGCAACTCAGAACAGGCCGGCGAATTTGAAGCACACCGCGGCGAACGTAAACCAGCAGAGCGCCGGCACGAACGAAACTGATCGGCGCGGCCGCTCCTCGGCGGCAGGCATTATGTTAGGCAGGAAGTTGACCCAATCGCCAGGCTGGTAGGCGTCCGGCCCTGTGTCGTAGACGAGCGGCGGCAAGCCGTTGGCCGCGCGCATTCGGTCTGTGAATTCGCGTTGCATCTCCTCCGGCTCGAGCTTGCGGCCGTATTTGGCGCGCATCGGCGAATTGGAGATCAGCACCTCGCGTTCCAGGTCCGATATCGGCCCGACCTGCGCCGCCGGCGGGCACACGCGCACGCGCTGCGTTATGCTCGGCACTCCATCCGATTCCATGACCGACACGAGCGCCTCGCCCGTGGCCATGCTTGTCAACGCGCCTTTGATGTCGAGCCCAGGGTTAGGCCGAAAGGCATTAGCGGCGGCGCGGATCATGCGCTGATGGGAAGGTGTGAAAGCGCGGAGAGCATGCTGTATCCGGTTGCCCAATTGGGCGAGCACGACGTCGGGCACATCGGCCGGCGATTGCGTCACGAAATAGACGCCGACGCCTTTGGAGCGCACTAGGCGCACAAGCCGCTCGATTTGCTGGAGCAGCGGCTTCGGGGCGTCATTGAAAAGCAAGTGTGCTTCGTCGAAAAAGAAAACGATCTTGGGTTTGTCGAGGTCGCCCGCTTCCGGCAATTCGCGGAACAATTCGGTGAGGAGCCAGAGCAGGAAAACCGCGTACACTTTTGGCGCAGCCATCAATTGATCGGCGTGCAACAAATTGACAACACCCCGGCCATTCTCGGCACGCATCAAATCGGCGATCGAGAAAGCCGGTTCGCCGAATAGTTTGGCACCGCCCTGCCCCTCCAGCGTCAGAATTGCACGCTGGATAGCGGCCAGGGATGCGCCGGTCACATGCCCATATTGCTTTGAGATCGATTCCCGATCTTCGAGGAGGTCATTCAGGAGCCATCGCAGATCGTCCAGCGTCAGTAGAAACTCGCCGTCATCCTCGCATTTCTTGAACGCGATCGCGAGCGCGCCCGCCTGCGTCTCATTGAGCTGCAACATTGCGGCGAGCAGAGTCGCACCCATCTGGTGGACGCTTGTCCGAATTGGTAAACCGTGGTCGCCGAAGATATCCCAGAGCGCGACAGGGAATTTATCCGCCGGCACATTGAAGCGGGCCGGATCTCCGGTCGCGGCGATGCCGGACAGGTCGCCTTTGATGTCGGCGGCGAAAACCGGCACGCCTTGGATAGAGAATTGTTCCGCCAGGCGTTGCAGCGTGACGGTTTTGCCCGTGCCTGTCGCGCCGGTAATTAGGCCGTGGCGATTGGCAAAGCGGAGCGGCAGGGCGATGGACTCGCCGGCTGAGGTGCGGCCGATTTGGATCATTCCGCAACATACCCGTTGGCATGCGCCCAGGCGAGCGCAGCGGCGCGATTGGTAAAGCCGTGGCGCATCTGGTTAAAGCCGATTGCGCCATCCGGTATGACCCACCACGTTTTGCCTTGATGAATTGTGGCGCGCTTAGGCATTGGCGCGGTCCTCCTCGCTAAAACCGCCGGTGTCGTTGCCGTTCAGGTCGAGAATGCCTTCCGGGTCATATATTTCGAAATCGCCCGCCGGCCCCGAAATCGTCGCCGAAAAATTGCCGTCGGGAGTGTGAAAAACATCATCGTCGCAGCGAAAGGCCGCCGAAGCGACATGCTCGGCGATGAGACCGGCGCGTTCTGCTTCCGTCATCGCCCGCCATTCGTCGCGGTCAATCCAGAAATTGACGTTTGCGGTGATCGCGACCGGTTGGCTGATTTCGATACTGTTGCGCATTGTAGATTCCTTTCTCTCGTTTGTTTCAACAATTAGTGCACTTCGGCTTCTTCGCGCGTGATGTAGAAATGAATCCCGCCAGCGCATTCCTGTTGCCAATCCTCGCACCATTCGTGCGCGGTCAAGCGTTCGCCCGCGCGATAGGTAAGTTTCGGCCCGCGTGCGTTGGGCGTGCTTTCCCCGGATTCAGCGCCGATGATTTCCAGCACGTCAACAAAACCCGCGCGGCATTTCCGGCCGAATGCGTGACTGCGCGGCGCATCTTCAGGTACGCGCAACCGGGCAATTGCGCCGTTGTGCAATTTCTTCCAGCCGATCAACGCGCCTTCAGGCAGGATGCGAGTACGGGCGATGCCCAGGTCGGCGTTCTTAGCGCCGCTGAGGTCCGCGCCGCTGAGGTCCGCGCCGCCGAGGTGCGCGCGGCTGAGGTCCGCGCCGCCGAGGTTCGCGCCGCTGAGGTCCGCGCCGCCGAGGTACGCGCGGCTGAGGTCCGCGCCGCTGAGGTCCGCGCCGCCGAGGTGCGCGCGGCTGAGGTCC
>CAZVTK010000009.1:0-20283 GCA_964629765.1 uncultured Mesorhizobium sp. | reverse complement strand
AGGTCCGCGCCGCCGAGGTTCGCGCCGCTGAGGTCCGCGCCGCCGAGGTACGCGCGGCTGAGGTCCGCGCCGCCGAGGTTCGCGCCGCTGAGGTCCGCGCCGCCGAGGTACGCGCCGCCGAGGTTCGCGCCGCCGAGGTACGCGCCGCCGAGGTACGCGCGGCGGAGGTCCGCGCCGTTCTTTACGGCCCATTTGACCGCCAAGCCGATCTTAATTGAGCGATCGGCGGTATCGCCGCAGTCGATCTCGGCCGTGAATTGCACCTTACCGGAGAAGCGGTTGAGGATGTCAAACTTCATTGGTAGTTCCTTTCTCTCGTGAATTTCAACACACAAGCTAAAATCGTAGGGTCCAGCCCGCGACATCAATGAAGGATTGGCCGCGGCCATTGCCTTGCGTTGACGCGTTCCAGTAGCAATTGGTCGAATCTTCGTACTCGCACGGCGGCACTGCTATTGCGGCGGCGAAAACGCCGGCGACGAAAGCGCACACCGCCAGGAACGCGGCGAGGTCGTGTAGGAAGTCCAGCGTGGCGCGCGTCATGACCACACCTCATGCGTGATCGACACACCGTCGCGTTTGGCGCGGTCAAAAAGCTGATTCATGTGCAAGCCGGACGGCCGTTTCGGTGCGACAGCGCCGCCTTCGGTGCGGCTGCCGTCCGACCATTCGACATATGCGTTTAGCTGGCGATTGTCGGAATAGAAGCGCGTGAAGGCGCGACGGATGGTGCGTGGAGGTTTAGTCATTCGGGATACTCCCGCGCCAGATCGGCCGCGATCTCCACAATCACGCCATCAATCGAAATGCTCTGGCCAGTCGTGGTCCGCGCCCAAACCGTCATGCCGGCAAAGTCGCGGTCGACCTTTTCGCCTTTCGCCTCGAGCTTGTCGGCGAGCCAATCGGACACAATCCAATGCTCGTAGACGTCGCGGTCGTACGGTTCGAGATCGCGCTCTTCGAAAATTTCTTCTATTGATGTTGCAGTGCGCCATGTGCCATCGGCATTTGCGTAAGTCCAAAGAGCGCCCGACCTCTCACACCCTGCTTCAATCGCGGCCGATTCATAATCGGCGACAGGCGCGGACAGTTCTTGCGCCTGCGCCGTTAAGTCCATCACGTCGCGGTTGTTGCGGTCGTGCCGCGCGTCATCGTATGCGCTCATTCGAGGCGTGTAGCCTGCCAGCGTGCTAACCAGGCCGGACACGCAATAGATGACTTCGGCGCGGACGATATCTTGTGCGGAGCGGGCCATCAGTTCAGCTCCTTCTTTTCGACGAAGAAGCCGCGACGCGTGACAACCTTAACGACGGCATCCGGCGCGATCTCGCGAACCATGCGCGCGGCTTGTGTTGGCGTGCGCGCCTCGAGATAGGCGCAAACATCGCCATCGGCCGAATAGACGGCGCAAACCTTGGAATGGCCCCAATAGGCGCCTCCGCGGTCATAGTAGCCATCGCCTCCGCAATGCTCCGCGTAGAGCGGCACATCGGATGGCCAGTCTGAGAGTTGGTCAAAGGCGGTGCCGTGCCGGCCCATTGGGGCGCCGTATCTGGCGTTGACGTGTGGGAACGGATTAGCGAGTTGCATGTTGTGAGTCCTCTTTCTCGTGAAAATCAACAGGTTAGGTGCGCGAAAGCGCTTCGCCCAGGCGACGCAAGATTTCGTCTGCGCAATAACGCGCGGTTTCTTCGATGTAATCAGGCGAGTCGCTTTCTACTCCCCAGAGGGAGTATTGCTCGCCTATCTCGTCGCCTTCGTCGTCTAGCAGGTCGACCACTACGCCGACGTACTGCCATTGATCGTTGCACCATGCGCGTAAACGGGAGAAATCAGCCATTGCAGCTTTGTGCGCACGTTGCCCGCGCGTTTCCGTGTCCGAATAAGGCTCAGCGTTCCAACCGTCGCGCTTGGCGAGTGTGACGGCCGCGGCGAAGTCGTAATAGCGATAGCTGCCGCCATTCTGGCGAAGCACAAGCTCGCCAGGTCGCTTAGCCCGCCGAGTCCACTCAGAGACCGGCCCGTGTCCGTCCTCTCGCTCCCATGGCGCTTCGCCTATGTCATCGTACGGCATGGTGACTTTGAAGGAATGGCCGTTGTGTTGGAAAGTGTCGCCATCGTAAAGCATGGTCGAGTCCTCTGCTCAGTGCCAAACGTCGACAGTGGCCAGCCAATCGCCAGGCTTGCCGATGTAGTGTGACGATGCGTTGCCGTAGCAAGCCGCATAGACTCGGCGCCAGCGGCCCTCCCATCGGACCATGTAAGGCGTTGGGATTTTCGAACCGTATCCGGTCACGGTGCGACCAGATCGCGGCGCCTCGGCTTCTTTGACCGGAACGGCGACGGTTTGGAACGGGCCGGACGGGCCGGCGGAAAACTGCAGATACGCTTCCATTTGTCGAGTCCTTTCGTTCGACAGTTTCACGTCTAAATCAACACGCGAGGCGTGCGCTTACCATTTGGCGAAGTCAGGGAGATCGGCGAAAATGCGCTCGCAAATGCCTTAGTACATCTGGGCAGCAGCGATATCGCCTTTCGCGCGGCAGTAAGTCGCGGCGTGCTTATTCGAGGCATAGTTTGCGAGATCGGCGGCCGCGCGCTTGGCACCTTTGCCTCCGGCCGGAAATAGGTCGCGATATCGGCGGCCGTTCTGATGTTTCGCCCAAAAAGGCATGAGATCGGAAACATCGATGCAATCAAGGTTCACGTCCATTTGTCGAGTCCTTTCGTTCGACAGTTTCACGTTAAAATCAACACGCGAGACGCGCTAAATCGGCTCGCCGTAGCATGCCTCGAGATTCGCATCGGTTGGCGCGATCTCGGCGAGCTCGCAAGGCGAGGCGTTCGCCGGTTCGATCTCGGCGAAGTCAGCATATCGCCAATCGTAATAGGCGCCGTCGAAACCTGGCCGGAGCAAACCGCCCAGGATGAAACCGAATGCTGCAGCGACAAGCAGGCGCGACATCACAGACCCGCCAGCCATGCGCGCTTTGACGCAATGACAGATCGGCGCGTGTCGCGGCGAATGCGGCCCTGCTTAGTGTCGGGAAACTGGCGGTGCTGACGGTTTTCGAACTTTTTCATGTTCTGAGCCCCTTTGCTGATCAATGATGAATCTCTTTGATGTTTTATCCTCGCAAAAATCAACACGTTTTGCAAGCGGAAAACGTAGTAAGGCAAAGGAATCTTTGCGAAAAAAGCGGTGTTTGGAAGCTAAAACAGAATCGTTTTGACTTTCGTTTTCACGTTTCGTCGAAGCACATGCTGCGGACCAGGTGCAAACGTCAGCTCGCCTATACACTTGGCGTTTATATCCTGCAGCGCACGTTACTAGGCTATACGGCGGAATACGCCAGAGCTTTACTTGTGCGCTACCTCACGTGCAGCGTTTGACTGTGCCGGACGCTTTCGTCTAAAAAGCGCGCCATCTTCGCTACTCTGGCGACAGGCGCATGCAGATGCAAGGCGCCTATGCGCTGCAGCTCGCAAGGCGAGCTTGCACCACGCCAGACCAAGCAACCAGCTCGCTCAAGGCGAGCACGCATAACACCTAACATCAAGGCGACACGCCATGCCACGTCCGCGAGCGCCGCGCGCTTCGATCGACGGTCAGGAACCCTGTTTTCCGCGCCCCGCCCGCGGGGTGCCAACCCTCGGTGTATCGCTCAAGTTTGAATTTTTAAACAGGGTTCCGCCCCAAACAGGTTCGCAGCATGCTTTTGGATGCCGACGGCGCAGCTTGGGTGGCGGATGCGCTGACCCGCAGCGACGAGGCGCGTGTTAAGGCGACAGAGCGCGCAAGGGCGTATCGCCAGACGGAAGAACAGCGCGAACGCAACCGCGAACGTTGTGCGGCTCGGCGCAAGGCGATGTCGCCGGAGGAGCGCAAACTGTGGAACCTGCGGAAGAACTATCCGCCGCATGACCACCACGTAAGAACGTACCTTAGTGAACAGCGACGCATCGCTAAACAGGCTCGCGACAAAGAGCGCTTAGAACGCCGATGGCGAGAAATGCCTGACGAAGAGAAGACGCGACGCTACTCACAGGACGCTGATTATCGGGCTACTGCTCACGGTAAAAATCGCCGCTTCGACAGCACAATGCGCCGCAAGTTCGGCATCACCACAACGCAGTGGTGGGAGTTGTTCGGTCACCAGGAATTCGTATGCGCCATCTGCGGCGAGGACGAACCGGGCGGTAACGGAATTTGGAACACAGACCACTGTCACGAAACGAAGACGCTTCGTGGCGTCCTGTGTAACGGCTGCAACTCCGGTCTCGGCCACTTCAAGGACAACCCTGACGCTCTGTGGAGGGCGATAGCGTATTTGGCGCGCACGCCGGCATCCGAGATCGGCTTGGCCGTGCCGGGAGCCGCGCCAGGCAAGAAGTAGACGGCCAATGCAAGTCACCGCGGTCTACCATCAGAGCCACGAAGTCACGCGGTTCCTGAAGAACCTGACCGGGCCGGAGATGCAGAAGGCCGCCGCGCGCGGCCTCACCGAACACGCCGAAGAACAACGCAGGCAGTCGATCCAGCGCATCGTCGCGATCACTGCCCTGCCTCATGGCCGCGTCGCCGGCCCGATAAAAGTTAAACCAGCGCCGGCGGGTCCGGCGACGCAGGCTGAGGTCCGCGTTGCCGACCGGGCGATCCCATTGGCCGAATACGGCGCCCCGGAGTGGCACCGCGACCTCAACCCTGGCTGGAAGGGGGGTCCGGTCAGTTCCATGGCCGGCGCGCTCGTCACCGGCTGGGGCTACCGAAGGGTCCACAAGGGTACCTGGGTGGCCAAAGGCCAGGTCTGGAAACGGGCCGACCATTCCAGCAACCGATCCCCGGCGAAAATGCTGTGGGGCGCGGTGTTGGCCAACGAACTCGCCAAGCCGACGTGGAAAAACGTCGCGGGCGCAGAGGCATTCGCGCAGTTGGATCTCGAAAAGAGGGTGACACGCCACGTTCTGCGCGCTTTAGGGGCATGATCCGATGGCGCCGAGGCGCGCGCAAGGGGCTGAATGGCTGCCCGACACCTGCTCCAAGTCCGACTTGGCGGTGATTCTAGGCATTTCGCTCCGCTCGATCTCCGATTGGGACACCCGCGGAGTGCTCGTGCGGGCCGCCGGCGGCCGTTACCAGACGCTCGCGTCGATCCACAATTACGTCGGGGCGCTTCGCGAGAAGAAAGCGAACCGCAGAACGACCGCCGACGGCGAAAAGCTGTCGGAAAAAGAGCTCAACCAGCAGGTTGTGCGCCAGATCAACGAGGTGAAGCTCGCCCAGCTCCGTGGCGACATGCTGACCGTCGACGAAGTGGCCGAAAGCTGGGGGAAATTCGCGACTGCAGTCAAAGGCGCCGTGCTTTCGGTGCCGACGCGGGCGCGGAAAACGATCCCGCACCTCACGCCGCATGACGGCGAGACGCTGAAGCGCATCTGCCGCGATATTTTGACCGACCTGGCCCGCCGCACCACGGAAATGGTGATCGGCGGCGATGAAAAGCCGATTTCCGATGACTAGCGCGCTGCAAAGGCTCTTTGCCGATGTCGGCAAGGCGCTGACGCCTCCGCCGGCGCTGTCATATTCGGAGTGGGCGACAGAGTATTTTCAGCTTTGGGGCAGCGGCGGCAACGGTGACCCGTTCCGGCCGTGGAAGTTTCAGCGCGGCATCCTGGACGCGATCGGCGACCCGACACTCCCGCGTGTCAGTGTCATAAAATCAGCTCGCACAGGCTACACGGTCAGCCTCATCGCCTCGATCGCGGCAATGGCCGCGAACGATCCGAACGCCATCATGTTGGTTATGCCGACCGATGACGATGCCCGCGGCATCGCGGTCGACGAAATCGACCCGGCGTTCAAGAACAACCCGCATTTGCGCGGCCTCATGGCCACGGGGCGGTTCGACGGCCGCAACACGCTGACCCAGCGCACGTTGCCTGGCAACGGCTCGCTGAAGATCAATTCGGCCCGCTCGCCGAACAACCTGCGCCGGCACACGGTGCGGACGCTGTTCTGCGACGAAGTGGACGGCATGAAGCCGACCGCCGAGGGCGACGCGCTCAAGCTGGCCGAGAAGCGTACGCTGTCGGAGGCCGATCGCAAGATCGTCTTCGGCTCGACGCCGACCGACGCCGAGACGTCGATCATTGCGAAGAAGTACGAGGAGTCCGACCAGCGGATCTTTGAAGTGCCGTGCATCGAATGCACGCAGGTCTTCGAGATGCAATGGGAGCAGTTGTCGTGGAAGCGGGGCGATCCTGAGAGCGTCCGGCTGATCTGCCCGCACTGCAACGCGGAGATCGAGGAAAAGTACAAGCCTCAGATGGTCGAGGCAGGCGAGTGGCGCGCGACGCGTCCGCACGTCAAGGGCCATGCCGGGTTCCGGCTGAATTCGCTTATCTCGCAGTTTGCGAACGCATCCTGGGTCGAGCTCGTAAAGGAATACGAGCTCGCCGAGAAGAACGGCGCGCTGGAGATGCAGACCTTCCAGAACACCGTTTTGGGTAGGGTCTGGTCGAACGCGGTCGACAACGTCAACGAGAACCATCTCATCGCCCGGCGCGAAGATTTCGGTCTGCGTTGGGACCACGACAAGAACGAATGGCGCCAGGACATCCCCGAGGATGTGGCCTACATAACCGCCGGTGTCGACGTCCAGCCTGACCGGTTGGAGGTTTCGCTGCTCGGTTGGTCGCGCAACCACCGCTATGTGCTTGGGCACCATATCCTTCGTGGCGCGGCGACGCTGCAGACCACATGGGATGAACTCGACGCGTTGCTTTCGACATTCTGGAAGCACCCGTTGGGCGGCGAGATAGGTGTCTCGGCGGCCTGCGTGGACTCCGGCTACCTCTCGCAGAGGGTCTACGACTTCGCGGAGGCCGTGCAGGGCCGGCGCATCGTGGCAGTCAAGGGCGATGAAGGGCCGAGACCGGTCCTGAAGGCCCAAGCCAAGAAGAAGCGTAACTATACTGCGACGCATTACATTGTAGGCGTAGATCAGTTGAAGACCGAGATACTGATGACTTTGCCGCTCGGCAACAGCGATCAGAACTCGATCCGTTTCAGCGAGGATCTGGCGCCCGAGTATTTCGAACAGCTCGTCTCCGAGCGCCGGGAAGTCCGGCGTGTCGGCGACAAGAACGTCATCAAATTCGTGGAGTTGCCGAATCGGCGGCGCGAAGCACTCGATTGCTTGGTCTACGCACTGGCGGCCAAGCAATTGTGCCAGTTCGACTACGACAACCGCTACGCGGAACTCGACGGCTACAAGAAGCCGAAGCTGGACCTGAAGGGGTTGGCAGCGCGCTTGAATCGATAGGACACCATGGCCAAGCTTTCGGAAAAGCCGCGCGTGCGTGTCCAGGCCGGCAGTTCGCTGCTGAAGCCGAACGCCGCCTATTTCCACAATGAGGCGAGCCCGCTTATGGCGGGCTGGAACCCGATGCTGCGCGAGACGCAGCAGGACGTGCAAGCATCCTGGGAGAAGGCTGCGGCGCGCGCCACGGCGCAGATCCAGAACTCCGGCTTCGTGGCCGGCATCGTGGAAGTCGCGTCGGGCGGCGTCGTCGGCTCCGGTCTGCGCATGGCGGCCCGGCCCGATGCCGAAGCGCTGAAATGGGACGAAGAGTACGAGCGCAAGTGGACGGCCAACGTCGAGGCCCGCTTTCGCGCGTGGGCGACGACGCCTGCCGAGTGTGATGCTGCCGGGCAGATGACGTTCGGCCAGATGCAGCAGGCGGCTTTCGCCAGCTATATGAATTTCGGCGAAATCCTGGCGCTCATGCCGCTCGTGAAGCGCGGACCCGGCGATTCCGCCTTCACCAAGGTGGCGCTCACGCCGCCGATGCGCCTGATGAACTACACGGCCAAACAAGACGGTTGGGTGCAGGGCGTCAGGGTCGATCGGTGGGGGATGCCACTGGCGTACCGCTTCCGCGAGGAAGACAAGCTGCACGGCTGGAAAGAAGTCGACGTTCGCGCTCGTGACGCCGACGGCCGGGCCAATGTGCTCCTGATTAAAGACCCGTCGATCGCGACAACGCGCGGCATCACGCCTTTTGCGTCGGTGCTCAAGGTGACCAGGCAGGTCGACCAGTACGCAGACGCGACGCTGACGGCGGCGCTGCTGCAGACGATCTTCGCGGCGACGCTGAAGACGAACATGACCGGCATCTCGGCCTTCGAAGGGCTGATGACGCAGGGAGACACCGGTGCGCTCGACCTTACTGCGTTCCTCGCGGCGAAGGGCGACTTCTATGACGGCGCCAAAATCGATCTGACGAAGCATGGGCGCATCGCGCAACTGTTTCCCAACGACGAGTTGGAGTTCAACAAGGCCGAGGCACCGGGTCAGGAATACGACCAGTTCATGGGATGGCTGCTGCGCGAGATAGCGCGGGGCGCCGGCGTTTCGTACGAAGCGGCGACGTGGGATTTCCGCGGCGCGACGTATTCGTCCGTCCGCATGGCCAGCGCGTTGGAGTGGCTGACGGTCCTGCGCCGCCGCGAGAACCTGATTGTGCCGTTTTGCCGCGCCGTCTACGAGGCGTGGCTCGACGAGCAGGTACAACGCGGGTTGGTGGACTTTCCCGGCGGCTATGCCGCCTACCAGATGAAGCGCGCGTTGACTGTGCGTTCGACCTGGACAGGTCCGGCCAAGCCGCAGGCGGATGATTTCAAGACTGCGCGGGCTTACGAAGTTCGCAAGGGCATGCAGGCGACCACCTTGGCCGAAATCGCCGAAGAGTACGGCCGGGATTGGGACGACGACGCGCGTCAGCGCGCCAAGGAGAACGCCTTCCACGACAAACTCGGCCTGCCGCGCCCGTGGGCGCCGCAGGACATGATCGAGACGCCGGAAGGGCAGGAACTGGCGCTGAAAGATCCTGGCAACGACAGTTCCGGCGAGAAGATTGATCCGAAACGCAAGGGGCCGAAGAAAAGCGGCAGCGGTCGCAACCCGCCGGAGCGTGAACCTGCGGATGCGCTGAACGCCTCACTTGAGGCCGAACTGTACGAGGATGCGTGAGGCTTTCGGCAATCAAAGAAGGAGAATACCGATGACGGTACGAGCAAAGTTTCGCTGCACGGCGAAGAACCAGACGGAGACCGGATACACGCTCACCTTTGAGCCTGTGACGTCCGGCAGCCCGGAGAACGACAGCTTCTACAAGTGGACCCCGTGGGGGAAGCTTGAAATGGGCACGATCAACGACGAGGCGGCGAAGGGTTTCGTTCCCGGCCAATCCTATTACCTAGACTTCATCCCGGTCGGATAGGCGGCGCGTCGTGGCGATCGACTATGATGCCATCTTCGGCGTCGAAGACTACGACCCGTGCGCGGCGTTAGTCGCGCTGCGCCCCGCGTACATGAAGCTGGTGGCCGGCGGCAGTCTTGAACGGGTGTCGTTTCGCGATCGTACGACGACATGGCACTCCGCCGACCTGAAGGCGTTCGGCGCGCTCATCGCACAATTGGAGTCGGAATGCGCGGCCAAGAGCGGCGTGCGCAAACGCTTCGCCATACAAGCCGGCTACCGTCGGCAGTAGGAAGAATAATGTCGGCACTCGAAACCGCACTCGCGGCGCAATGGGCTATGGTGCCCAGCAGCCTCGAGACGTTGCTGTCGGTCGCCGACCGTACCAACACCGTAACGCCCGAGGCACTGGAAGCTTATCGGGCCGCGCATGCAGATCGCGGCGAGCGCCTGAGAGTTCGTGATGGCGTGGCCATCCTCGACGTCTCCGGCCCGTTGTTCAAGAAGGCCAATCTGTTCGTCCACATCTCCGGGGCAACGTCCTACGAGATGCTGATGCGCGACCTCCACGTCGCGCTGGACGATCCGGCGGTCAATTCGATCATGCTGCGCGTGGATTCGCCAGGTGGCGAAGCCAACGGATGCGACGAGTTGGCTGCGGCCATCTATGCGGCGCGCGGAAAGAAGCCGATCACGGCTTTTGTCAGCGGGCAAGCATGCTCCGGCGGCTACTGGATTGCTTCGGCGGCCGAAAAGGTCGTCATCAGCGATCTGGCGATGCTCGGAAGCATCGGCGTTGTGCTCGGCGTTGCCGATCGCAGCAAGGCTGACGAGAAGAGCGGCATTGTGCGGCGCGAATTCGTGTCGTCGCAATCGCCAGGCAAGCGCCCCGATCCTGCGACAGACACAGGCGCGGCGCAGATTCAGAAGATGGTCGACGACCTCGCCGAGGTCTTTGTCGCCGCCGTGGCCAAGCACCGCGGCGTGGACGCGGAGACCGTCATTGAGAAGTTCGGCGCCGGCGGCGTCGAGATCGGCGCAAAGGCAGTCGCGAAGGGCATGGCTGATGAAATCGGCCAGTTCGAGGCGGCGTTCGCTGCGCTGAAATCCCGCGGCACCCGCCGCTCCACAAGGACAATTGGAGACATTTTCATGTCCGACAAGAACGAAGGCGCGGCCGCCGAGGGTTCCGAGAAGACCGTCGACGTCGCGAAGATTCAGGCTGACGCGGCGACCGCCGCACAGGCTCGCATCAAGGCGATCATGACCTCGGAAGAGGGCAAGGCGATGCCGTCGCAGGCCGCCCATTTCGCCTACGACACCAACATCTCCGCGGAAGTCGCCATTGCCGCCATGAAGGCGGGCAAGTCCGACGTCGAGGCGGCTGCCCCGAAGGGCAACGAGGGCGACGGCGGCAAATCGTACGAGCAGAAGAAGGCCGAAGCCGGCGCGCTCGGGCTGGCAAGCCCCGAGAGCCGCGAAGGCGAAGGCCAGGCGAAGATCGCAGATATCTGGAAGGCTGCTGCCGACCGCGCCAACGCGCGCTTCGGCGACGCCGGTGTGAAGTAAGGAGAACGGCCACATGACGACCCTGACTGAAGGCCGGCACCCCGGCGAATTCATCATCAACGAAGACCCCGGCCACCGCTCGCGCGAAGCCGTCAAGATCGGCGCCTCGCAGACGATCGAGCCGAATTCGGTGATCGCCAAGAAGGCTGTCGTAGCGGACGTGGTTGCCACGCCGTCGGCGGCCGCCGGCAACACCGGTAACGCCACTATCGCGATGACGTCGCCGGAACTGACCACGAAGGTCATGGACGGCCGCTACAAGGGTATCGCCGTCACCGCGACCACCGTCCGCTGGGAAGATCCGAGCGGCAAGGAGATCGGCGTTTCGACCCACGGCGCCGCGTTCGCCAAGGGCGGCATCAAGTTCACGATCACGGCAGGCGGCGTCGCCAACGTGGCCGGTGACGAGTTTTACGTCGACGTCGCGGCTGACGCTGCCGACTTCGAATACGTCGCCTTCGACCAGGACGGCACCGACGGCTCCGAGGCGCCCGCAGGCATCGCGATTTACGGCGCCACGACCGGCGTAAGTGAGTCTGTCAAGATCGCGGCCATCGTGCGCAACGCAGAGGTCAACGGCAACTGCATCGCGTGGCCGAGTGACATTGAGGCTGCCGAGAAGGTGAACGCCGAACAGGCCCTGGCCGCGCTTGGCATCATCGTCCGCAACTAACCCGCGGCGTCGCCGCTCCGGTCAACAGCCCGCCTTCGAGCGGGCTTTTTCTTTGGGAAAACGAAATGCTCGACATTTTCAATAACGACGCATTTTCGGTCACTTCACTGACCGGAGCAATGCGTGAAGTCAAACACATCCCCAGCTTCATCAGCAAGCGCGGGCTGTTTCAGACGTCTTCGGTGAGCACCCTCTCGGTGGCCATCGAGAAGGACAAGAACCAGAACCTCAAGCTGGTTCCTGCATCGCCGCGTGGCGCGCCGGGCACGACCTTCGGCCGCAATCGCCGTTCCATGCTCAATCTGACCATCCCGCACTTCCAGGTCAACGACGCGATCTACGCGGACGAAGTACAGGGCGTGCGCGCGTTTGGCCAGGAGCAGGCGGTAATGACGCTGTCCTCGCTTATCATGGACCGCGCGGCAGAGGCCAATCAGTTCTTCGCCCTGACCGAGGAGTTCCATCGCCTCAAGGTGTTGACGACAGGCAAGCTGTTCGACGCCGACGGCGTCACCGAGCTTGCGAACTTCGCGACGCTGTTCGGTGAGAGCCTGCCGTCGGAGATCGATTTCTCCTTCGATACTAATGTCAACGGCCTGCTCCGCAAGTTCTGCGCCAAGATCCATCGCGATATGGCTGCGTCGCTCGACGGCCTGCCTTTCTCGGGCATCGAGTTCATTTGCGGCGACAACTTCTTCGACGACCTTGTGGCCAATGCTGAGGTTCGCGACGCTTATGAGGGCCATGCCGGCGCTCTGCAGCTTCTCGACGCCTATGTGTCCGGCGCCGGCCAGAACTCCACGTTCGGTGAAGTGAGTGTCTTCGGCATCCGCTTCATCAACTACCGCGGCAACTTCAACGGTGCTGCGGCGGTCGATACGGACAAGGCACACGGGTACCCGCTGGGTGTCCCCGGCCTGTTCCGCTCCGTATACGGCCCGGCCGATTACATGGAGACGGTGAACACTCCCGGCCAGCGTCTCTATGCCAAGCAGTGGAAGATGGACAACGACAAGGGCGTGAACCTCGAGTTCCAGTCCAACGTGCTCCATTACTGCACGAGGCCAAGGGTATTGATTAGGGCAAAGCGCACGTAACCATGCCTAGCGTGTTCGCGGGGCTGGAAAGCCTCGTCTCCGAGGAAATCGATGCGCTGTATGGCGAACCGACGCGCATCGACCCCAAGGCCAAGACGAGCAAGTACCTTGCCGGCTCCGCTGATGAAACACGCAGCGCACAAACAGTGACCGGGATCGTCGATTTCGACCCGGTCACGTTCATTTCGAAGGACGTCGGCAAGTATGACGGCGCTCGACCCGCCATAGCGGCGGAAAAGATTCACGTCTCCTACGACGAGCGCGCCCTGCAGTGGGCGCCGAAACAGGGCGACATCATCGTCCTGATCGACAGGGAAGATGAACCGCTGCTTATCTCGCGCGCCGACCCCGATGGCCTCGGCCGGGTCGTCTGCGTGTGCCAGCGCGCGCCGGAGGCCGTAGCGCCATGAGCATGGTAGGCCAGGCGCTGCTGATGATCGTGGCGCGGGCGCTGAACGGGCAGACCGCGGCAGCCGCCGTTGTCGAGCAGCCGGTCGAGCCGATTGTCGAGGTCATGAAACGTTCGGGCGGCTCCGGCCAGCCTGTGATCGCGGTCTACGTGGAATCGAGCGAAGGCTCGCCCGTCGGCCTTGAGACGCAGTCCGGCCCGGTCGAAACCGTGTTGAAGGTTATTGCCTACACACCGCCGAGCTGGCGGGTCGGCGAAGACGGCGTTGTATTCGAGAACGAAGGCACCGCCCTCGGGCTTAACATTCTCGGCCGGCAGGTCGACGTGGCGTTGCATTACGGCAACGAAACGTGGGTGAAGCTGTTTCGCGGTTTCGCCAAGCACATCGAGGCGCGCAAGACGCGCTACCTGCTGATTGAGATCGAGGACGGGATACGCATTCCGGCGATCGAGATCAGCTATCATTTCAGACGGACGGTTCAGGAGCCGGAGATTGGTGTCCCGCTGTTTGGCCAATGGCTGCAACTTGACGCAGCGCTCCGCGCCGAGGGCGAAACAGCCGTCGCGGACATGCTGAAAGCGCTCATCGAGAGTCCGACCGGCCTGCAGCCATGGCAGCAATACCAGATGGCGCGGAACCTCACGGACGCGGCCTTCATTGCAACTGGCAGCTCGCCAGTCATGCTCGACGGCGAATTCGTGGTCGACGAAGAGACCGACGCGCTGCCTCCGCTCGAAGAAGTGGACGCGCAGCCGGACGAAATCGACATCGTTGCGCCGGGACTGCTGTGATGGACCACGAGATCATGCGGCTCGTCCGCGCCGTTTTCGAGCGGCTGCAGGAGCATGACCGTCGTATAGCGGGCGTCGAGTTCAAGGGCAAGTGCACACACGTCGACGCCGCCAAGCAGATATTCAGAATGGAAATCGGCAAGGACGAGGACGGCAACCCGGTGCTCTCGCCATGGCTGCCTTACAAGCAGACGGCCGGCGCCTTGAAGTTCCACAACCCGCCTTCGGTCGGCCAGCCGATGGTCATCCGCACGGAGACGGGCGACATCGAACAGGGCACTGGCGAGCCGTTCCGTTGGAATGACGAAAACCCCTCCCCCGACGATGACGGGGAAAAGCATGTCGCCACTTTCGGGGATTTTAAGGCCACGCTGACGAAACGCAGCCTGCGGCTGGAGATGGGGGGAACGAACATCTATCTCACCGGCGGCGGTGTGCGCGTCAACGGGCGCCTGCATACTACGAGGGGGGTGCACGACGAAGGGGGTGTCTACTCCAAGGTCGGCACGTTCCCCCGCACCTTCGCGTGGGTGCCGGAGGTGAGCAATGGCTGACGCCTACTTTGAGACGATAACCGTCGAGCGGGTGCTTTTTACGAACGGCGCCGAGATCAAGGTAGACGACGACACACTGCTTGTCACGCATAACGGGCATGACATCGTGGTGCAGGTGGACGACGCACGCATCGTGGTCGAAAGCGGAAGGGTCCGCGTCGACGGCGGCGACCGCGTCGAGATACATGCCGATCAGGTGACGCGCATCGACGCGGGGGGCGTCGGCGACACCTTCACGCCTTTTGCGGTTTATCACTATTACCCGTGGTACGGCCACGGTTACCGCCCGTATCCGCCGGAGCATCCTGATTCAGGCGGCATCAGTTATTCGGTGGATTGGGAGGATCTGCCTCCTGAATATCGGGCAGAATACTATGCACGTTTCCCGCAGGAAGTGCCGGACGACGAGGAGTAACCCGTGGCCGGTCTCGATTGGGTGACACTCCAGCCGCTCGACGGCATTCCACATATCGACCAGAGTGTCGAGGTCATTCTGACAACCCGCCAGGGAGAGATGATCGAGCGCGAGTGGTTCGGGAACCCCGGCCTGAAATTGCTGGGGGAGAACGCCACGGAGCGGACGATCCTGCTCTGGTTCACGATCCTCTGGATGTTGATCGAGCTATTTGAGCCTCGGCGCAAGATCACGAGGTTCGTTCCGAATTCGGTCGATCGCCTCGGCGTTTTCGATTGCACGATGGAAGGGCTTTACCGGCCCTACGCGCACCTCGATTGGCAACAGGCGGCTGCGTACATTTCCGTTACCGACGGTGTGGTCAGGCTGGAAAGCGGTACATGAGCAGACTGTCGGCTGTCACGCTGGACCTTTCGAGGTTCCCGGCGCCCCTGGCCATTCGTGGCGTAGACTTCGAGGCGATCGTCAGCGCGCGTATCGCGCGGTTGAAGGCGCTTTTTGACGCCGGCCAGGTGCCTTACGACGTCGAGACGCTGCTCACCGACCCGGCGACGATTCTTGAGCGGGCGGACGCTTATCAGGAAGTCCTGACGCTGGCACGCGTGAATGACGCGGTGCGTGCGGTCATGGTGGCGTTCGCGACAGGCAGTGACCTTGACCATCTTGGTGCTTTCTACGGCGTCAAGCGGCGGGAAATTACGTCGGGCAAATACGAGAATGACGCCGAGTTTCGCAAGTATGTGCTGCTTGCGCCGGAAGCGTGGTCCGCGGCGGGACCGATCGGCGCGTATGTGTTTCACGCCGGGCAGGCGGACCCTCGCGTTCTCAACGTGGACGTGTGGTCGCCGAAGCCTGGCGAGGTAAAGGTGGCTGTGCAGGCGCGCGATGGCGACCGCACTGCGCCGCGCGACCTCGTCCTGGCGGTTTCGGCCTATCTGCGCAAGCCCAATATCAAGCCGCTTACCGACCAGCTCTCCGTGCGGTCAGTGGTAAACATCCCTTATCAGATACGGGGGACGGCTTACGTGCTGCCGGGGCCTGACCCGCAGGCGGCGAAGACCGCTGCCGTGGAAAGTCTGACCGCCATGGCCGCCGCGCGCTGGACGCCTGCGCGTGACGTGCCGCTGTCGGCAATTCATCACGCCGCCATGGTCGGCGCTGTCGACAAGTTCGTGCTGCAATCGCCTACTGCGGACATAGCGCGCGGCAATGGCGAGGCGGCCTATTGCACTGGCATAGACGTGGCGGTGAAGACCTATGACGGCTGACTTCCAAACGCTGTTGCCGGAGAACGCCTCTCTGGCGATGCGTGCGGTGGAGCAGACGTCCGGCGAACGGTGGGATTTGGACGTCGATATCATTCGACGGTTCAAGGACCCTTGGACCTGCCCCGTTCATCTTCTGAATTTTCTTGCCTACGAGCGTTCTGTCGACGTCTGGAACGAGAACTGGCCCGAGTGGAAAAAGCGCGCCGTCATCGCTGCGGCCCCACATGACCATCGCCTGAAGGGCACCGAGGAAGGCATCCGCCGTTACATCAGGCACGCGGGCGGCAAGCTGCTGAAGACGATCACCCCGCCGCAGGGCTTCTTCCTCGGCGTGGATCTGACGAAGGAGCAGTGGGATGGCTGGATCAGCCAGATGCCCCGGCTGCGCATCACGCTCGGGCACGGGATCGGCACACGCCGGCGTCGTCGCGGCGTTTTCACGGGAATGTGGGGGCTTGGCCGCGACGCCTTTCGGGTCAACGACGGGCCGGCGTTGTACGGGCGCCGTGCCTATTTGAGGACCAAGGTCGGCGGTGAGGATATACCGCTCCAGTTGTCGTCGGTCGCGAACACCACCGGCGAGCTAACCGCCACCATCGAGGAGCGCGTCATCGTCCCCGGCCGCGCGCCTGATACCAGCGCGATCATGCGATGGGGGATCGGGCGGTCGTTCCTCGGCGCGGAAGTCGTTGCGCCAAGGTTCTACAGCTATTCGCTCAACCGGCAATATGTGCACCGCGAGAGCAAACTTTCCCTGACCGCGGTCCCGATCGGGCTGGAGCCGCTCGACACCCGCTACTACCGGATTTCCGATGTGGGCACGGCCGGGCCACGGGCTTTCGCCAACCGGTGGGGACTCGGCCGCAACGGCCTTGGCCGGAACGACGGGGGGCAGTTGCTCGCCGACATCCTCTATCTGCACGATCCCGAAGTGATTGCACCTGTCGTTCGCGGCCGGTCTTTTCTCGGGCGCTCGCGGCTCGGCTTTCCTGCCTTCACCGCCGACATGATGATCGAGGTGCCGCGCCGTGTGCGACGTTATCGCTATCTGTCGGGCGGTATGGGCGCGCTCGGCCGTGTGGCCCTTCGGCCCAACGACCAGTCGCACACCGCATTTGTGAAAGACGCCATCGTCTCTTCGAAGGCGCTACGCGACCGGGTTCGCGTGACATTCCAGACCACCCGCCTCCGCACTCTTGCGGAAGGCTACCCGCTCGACGGTACCGCCAAGCTTGGGGACCGCGTCCCCAACTTCATATGAGGCCGACATGCTCCGCAAAGTGAACTTTGAACAGAACCAGATCGTCACGCCGGAAGATGCGAACAATCTGGGTACCTTTCCGCGCGAGGCGTTCGATACGCTGGTGCGCGATGCCGTCACGGACGGCAAGGCTTATGTGGCCTTCAACGTCGTGCAGTCCGCGCCCGCGGAAGTGACCGTTGGCGCCGGCCGCTTCTACCGGAACGGCATCAGCTATTTCCGCGACGACGAAGGCGGCGTGACGCTCGATCTGCTGGAGCTTCTGCCTGTCGTTACCAAGAAGAAGGTGGCGATCGTCGTATGGGGCAACGAGATCAACACGATGGTCGAGCCCCGGACGTTCTTCGTGGACGTCGACACCGACGAGACGCAGGGTCAGGAAGTGGCGACCGAAAGCCGCCGCGTCGCCTATCTCGACCGCATTCCGGGCGTTGAGAACGCGGACCCGCAGGCCCCGTCTGTCGATGCGAATGTGCTGGTCATCGCCTATGTGACGCTGACCACGACGGGCATCCAGTCGATCGAGATGGTCGCGGAAAACCGCCTCGTCTCGGTGAAGACGCTCAACACGCGCCTGACGCTGGTGGAAAGGCGGCTCGATCTTATCGGCCCGCAGCTCGACACGCTTCGTTCCGACATTGCGGGCTTGAGCGCGGCGCTGGAAACGAAGGTCGACTACAGCGCCTTCCTGGCGCTTTCGGCCTCGCATCTGGCGCTCGAAGCGCGTGTCCGCGACCTCGAACTCCGTGTCGGTGTGCTTGAGCACAACGTCTCGAACTCGCTCAACTTCGTGGACGCTTCGACAGACCTGTTCATCGATACGAGCCTGTCGGATACCGCCCATGGCGACTACGACGCATACGTCAAGGACGGTCTTTGGTTCTCGCGCGGCGGGAGCGACAATTTCGCACTGGCGCTGCTCAACCCCCTCGATAACCGCATCGAGGTCAACGACAACATGGTGTCGGCGAAGATCACGCCGGTCAAGCGCATCTCGATCGTCGGCCGCGACGGCGAGATCGCGCTCGCTTCCTACACGACCAGCACCACGAACACGGTCCAGAAGGTCCGCACGCGTGTTGTCGTAGACCACAACGCCAAGGCACCCACGGTCACGGTCGGCGCCAAGGGCGGGTACGGCGAGGCGTATGAAGTTCTCGACCTCACCGGCTTCTACATTCAGGAGCGTTGGGACGACGGAAAGATCAAGCGTCTGGAGCGCACAAATCCGGATACCGACGTTACCGAAGTTCTGACATGGCCGGTCTTCGGCGATCCGGATAACCCGAAGTACAAGCCGAGCACGGTCAGGATGGACGGCGAGGACGGCGCTGTTCGCTACTTCACCATCACGACGATCGTCGAGCCGTACACCGACATCCAGACGGTGCCGTCGAACGTCTCCGGTTTCCAGGTCGCGCAGACCTTCCTCAACAGCCAGGCCGGCGACCTGCTGTCGCTCAATCTCTACTTCACAGAGAAGGCCGCGACCGGCGACGTCAAGGTTCTCATCACCGGCCTGAATGCAGACGGCACGCCGAACCCCGAGGACGTCATCGCGACGAAGACGCTGACGCCCGCCGACCTTCAGGTGTACCCAAATCCGACGCCGGTGGCGTTCACGCCGACCACGCTGGTCAAGGGCCGCAACTACTCCTTCTACATCGCGTCGCCCGGCTCGCACCGCCTCGCCACGGTCAGCAACAACAAGTACGGCCAAGGCGCCATGTACGTCAAAATCAACGGCGCCATGGTCCAGCAGGCCGTTGGCGTCGACCTGCCGTTCGAGGCGTTCTTCGCCGGCTACACGCAGACCCGCGTGGAAGTCCCGCTTGAGCCCGTGTCGCTGGCCGGCGGCATCGAAGCGATCACGTTCAACTACGACGTCGCCCTTCATGAGGGCACCAGCATCCAGATGCAGGGCCAGGTATCCGGGCAATGGGTAGACCTGCCGTACAAGCAGGAACGCGGCTCCGGCTACAATCCACTGGCGAGCGGGCCGGAGCTTATGCCGCTTCGCGCCATTCTCCTCGGCACGACGGACGCGATGCCGTCCTTCGGCATCGGCCCTGTCCGCAGCAGCGTCAAGGTGGCGAACTCGACCAGCGGCTGCACGCACATCTCCACCGCGCTGACCCCGGTGTCGTCGGTCGACAAGATCGTGATCGAGGTCCGCGCCATCGGCTTCGATTCCGACGATCACACGCTCGCCTGCACGCTGTTGACCGGCGGCGGCTATTCCACGACGGAAACGCCGGACGCCACCGTCGATCTGGTGGCCGACGCGTCCGGTGTTCGCCGGCGGTACACCTTCGACGTGTCACCTGCGGTCTCCACCTACAAGATCAAACTTGTCGGGGCGACCAGTGACCCGACGAAGGCGTTCATGATCGCGCACCGCGTGGCGCAGACCTACACCTGATGAGGACCACCATGACGAAGCAGAAATCCGGCAATCGGGCGGCGGATAAGACCTCCGGCGAGGACTTCGATCCCGACCGCGCCTATGTGGTGAAGGTCAGGGAGCCCGTCGCGGTCGCGGCCGGCATCAACCTGCGCCCCGGCGCGACGGCCACGCTCAAGGGCCGGCTGATCAGCGCCGCCGTGGTGGCTGCGGCCGACGGGCCGATCGTCGCCGCCGAGGCGTAATCCATTGAAGAACGAGGATCGGCAATGGCCGTAACCTTCTACCGGACGCTCGTCGATCTGGTCAAAAGCTGGAAGACGCTCTCGACGCGCGAACTGGTGAAGTTCGCCGGCGAGATCGAGGCTCGGCTGGGCCGTCTCGAAGGACAGAGCGCCGACGTCGACGCGACCCTTGCCGCGCTGCGGCAGGTCGCGCTCGACCGTATCAATCTCGTGCTGACGCCGGCGATCGAAAAAGTGCTCCAGATACAGGAGCGCGGCTTTCTGATCGCGCATTCGTCGTCGTCCGGCACGCTCGGCGAAGGCAACATCCTGACCTTCGACATCGAGGACGA
>CAZVTK010000008.1:0-75393 GCA_964629765.1 uncultured Mesorhizobium sp. | reverse complement strand
AAGTGGCCTACTTTTGCGCCGCCCAATGGCCGACTTTTGCGCCGCCGTTGACACCATCTTGGACCCACGAGCCGAACAGGCTGTCCCCGGCGCGGAGATGATGGTCCAGGAAGCTAAGTGGGGCACCGACCGTGAAGGTATGAAGCCACAACGACACCTTGGCCAGCTCCACTGCCATGGGGTTCTTGTCCACGCCATAGACACACCGCTTCAACACCATGCGCCGGATGATGTGACGGTCGTCGAGCTGGTCCTCGTTGACGCTCCAGCCTCGCGCCTCGGCATTGCTCAGGATCGTGTTGCGGATCGCCTCGATCTTCTCGGCGAGCGGAGAGACATACTGGATTTCGTCACTCCACTGGACGGATGCCTCGGCCTCGGCCATTGCCTCGATGATGTGGTCGGCCAGCTTGTCCACCAAGCTGACGGGGAAGTGTCCCGAGCCCATCGCGGGGTCGCACACCTTCAGCTCCAGCAGTCGCATGGCGGGGTCGAGGCGGGTCAGGGTACCGATCCTGCGGCTGGGAGGCGGCAGCGCTTCAAGTTCGGCCACCTTGTCGCCGAACGCCTTCTTGGCCCGCTGGATGAGAGGTTCCAGCGTCTCGTCAATGACGAGGGACACGAGGTCGTCGGGTGTGTAGTAGCTGCCGGAGCCCTTGCGGGCGAAGATGTTGGGTCGGACCTTGACCTCGTCATCCTCGCGGACGATTTCGTGCTCAAGCAATCGCTCATAGATCGAGCCGAGCTGCTGTACGCTCAGGTCGCGGTAGTTGATGTATCGACGTTGCCCATCGACCTGAATGAAGGAGAGCGTGTCAATGACTGAGGCGACCAGCGCGTCTCCGAGCCTGACACGGTCGAGGAGCGGTGTGTTCTCACGGCTGAAGAGGCCGCCATTGTAGGGTGGTAGCCCGATACTGGTATCCCCACCATCAATGGCTCGGCACAGATCGTCGATCACATTCCAATAGCGCGCAGCCGTAACCGAGAATGTGTCGCCAGCATCCTTGCGCTTGCCTACGTCGAGCCGAATGCGGTCACGCAGACTGTAGTCGTCATAGCGCCTGTCGCGCACCGGCAGCAGGTCGCGGTCCTCGGCATAGAGGATGAACAGCAGCCGATAGAGCAGGACCAGCGTCGCGTTGCGCACCTCGTCCAGATCGGCCTCGGGCGCAGCATGGGCTATCCCCTGCGCGAGCGCGGGAAACACCGAGCCGAAGACCAGATCGGACAGGTTCTGGGCGACCCGCTCCTCGTAGAAGCGGCCTTCCTCCAGCGCCCGTTGATGGAATGTGCGGTGATCTGGCCCCGGCACGAACGCCTCGCGCCGGAACATCAGAACGAAGACCTTGAGCCAGTGCTCCTGTTCCTGCTGCGTGAGGGCGAACAGGCCCTCGTTGAAGCCCAGCACGCCGAGCACGGCAGCTAGGTCGATCTCGAAGAATTGCTCGGACACCGACCGGGCACCGGAATAGTAGAGCCGCCAGCGAGCACCGTTGGTTAGGATACCCCACCGCAGGGAGCCGTTGGTAAGGTCGTCCACCCGACGCAGGTAACGCAGCATCTGCGTAGATGGTGCTATGATCTCATTACGTTGCTCAGAGCGCCGGTCGAGCGGACGGCCCCACCGTTTGCTCTCCACAATGGCCGCGCCGAACTCGTACCGCTTCCACTCCTCGGGATGTGCAACAGCGTGATCCTTTGTGTTCCCGTCGAGATACAGGAGGCCGTCCGGCACATCATCTCGACCACGCGCGGTCAGGTTCTGCTGACGCAGGTGCTCGGACCAGCCAAGGCAAGCCAGTACGCGCCAGATCAGATCGTCCTCGGTCTGTGTCTCATTCGGCGTCTGGCTAGTGGGAAACCGGGCGAAGATCGCTGCCAGTTCCTGCCGCGCCGTGGTCAGATCGTCGGAGGCAATGGAAACCCAGTCAGGGCTATCGACGATGGAGCGCTCGACAAAGTCGTTCGAGAAGAGGCTTCCCTGATATGCACTCGACCCCAATACCGCCTCCGCCACGATCTTTCTTCACTGCGTTTAGCGCAGAACGGCAACCGTATGAACCTTCAGCAGATCGACCAGCAAAAAACCAGTGGATCATGAAATGATCCGGGGGGAACGGTGGCCCTTGTGTTGGATGGGTGGTCATGTACATTTGACGTGCTTCTGGGGGTTGTTAACCCGGATGCGGTACCTTCCCGTCGAGTGCCGAGATCGTGGCAGGGAAGGTTCGGCGGATGGCCGTCACCATCAAGTATAAGGGCAAGCCTTCTAACAAGGCCGAAACCCTCCCAAAATCCCCCTTCATCGACAAGATCAGCATCGTCCTCAAGCCCGAGAGCAAGGAGGATGCCCATGACATCTATATGGGGCTGTTCCAGAGCCTCGATGACCCCGAGGTGTGGGGCAGCGCACCAAAGGGGAAGGGGTTCAACCTCGGCAAACGGATCAAACTTCCCTCGTTGGTCGATCACAAGAGGTGGCCGCTGCTTCAGGCGAGATACGATGCCAAGAGCCAGCAGGTCGAGACCATCCGTCTGGAGTTCGTGCCAGTCGATCTGGGGCCAATAGGAATGGCCGAGCTTCACGCGGTGATGATGACAATCATGGACGGCGGCTGGGAATACGTGGCGAAGCACGGCCACATCACGCGCATCGACGTGACCGTGGACCTCCCCGGCGTACGCATGGACGGGTTCCAGTTCCTGCCAAAATACCCGAGCACCACGATCCGGTGGACGAAGAACGGCGTCTTGCAGAACGTCGCGTTCGGGAAGGCCAAGGGGAACCAGACCCTGATCTACAGCCGCAAGACAAAGAGGCAGGCGAAAGGCCAAGGGTGGACAGGCCCGTCAGTAGTACGTGTCGAGAGACGGCTGGTTAACCTCGGGATGAAGCTGCACGATCTAGCGGCCCTCACGAACCCCTTTGCCGATATGACGCTGACGGAGAACATGCCTGCTGCGCCGTCTGGCGTGGACGAGGGCTTCTGGATCATGTTCTGCGACAGCGTGAAGGTACGAGGCTTGAAGGACGCCGTGCTCCTTCTGAAAAAAGAGCGCCGTACGAAGTTCCGCAAGCACCTTGCCGCCCACCCCATGCCATGGTGGCAGCCGGACGAAATCTGGAAGGGCTGGGAGCCCATGCTCACCTCGCTCAAGATCGCAATGACCAAATGGCCGGGGTGATGAATTGACGGTTAGTTCACGGGCGCAGTGGAAATCGGTGTGACGCAAGACGGTGAACACGGTGGGGTGGTGTCGATTTTGTCTCCCTCCTTGGCGTTTTTGCCTTACTCCACGGCTAAAGCTCGGCAAAGGCCGCCAGACCGCGCCAGCAGCGCCCGAGCTGTGGACAATACAATCTACCGTTGACAGGGGACAGGCGGTCATGATGAGCTTTCGGAGCTTGGATGGGTAATCGCTGGGTGCCTTAGGCCGAAAGCAGCCGACCGTGGAAGACGGACAGGCACGCTGATTGTGCGTGCAGTGTTTAGTCGTCACGCACACGGATCAGGTGTGCGTCGTGACCATCCGCATCATCAAAAGAAAAGATCGTCTGGCTGCGAGGTGCAATGAGGCACCTATGCCTGCCAACGATACTGTCGTGTCGACATCCGCCTCATCGGACTTAGGGAACGCAATTGACCGGCTGATCATCTCTCTTGCTTTGAAAGCGGCTAGGGAGGATCATGATAACGAGTTGAAATTGCGAGAAGAATGATGCGCGCAGCGATCTATGCTCGATACTCGACCGATCTTCAAAACGCGAAGTCGATTGAGGATCAGGTTGCGCTGTGCAGGCGCTATGCTGAGCGCGAGGGATATGAAGTTGTTGCTGTGTACGACGACCCAGCTATCTCTGGAGCATCCATCCTCACGCGAGTTGGCCTGACGAGACTGATGGCAGACGCCGCCCAGAACCAGTTCGACGCTGTTGTCGTTGAGGAAGTGGACCGGCTCGCCCGAGACATGGGTGACATGGGCACGATTGAGAAGCATCTCACCTTCTCCGATGTCGCGATCCTCACCGTGTATGGCGGAAGGGCAGATACGCTCTCTCTCGGCATGCGGGCCATTCAGGCGCATATGTTCCGCGTGGACAATTCCCGCAAGGTCCGGCGTGGTCTTTCTGGCAAGGTAAGAAATGGACTGTCGGCGGGGGGGTTGGCTTATGGCTATCGAGCCGACCCCATCGAGAAGGGCGTCCTTCATATCGTCCCCGATGAGGCTGAGGTCGTACGACGCATATACAGCGAGTACCTGAACGGAAACTCGCCTCGACAGATCGCCTATCAACTGAACAAGGAGCAGGTGCCCCCGCCTCGTGGGGCACGCTGGAATGCGTCGGCCATATACGGTTGGCAACAGCGGGGGAGCGGCATCCTCCGCAACCGCCTGTATGTCGGGGAGATGGTGTGGAACAAGTCCCGCATGGTCATGGACCCGAACACAGGGAAACGATTGTCGCGGGCGAATAAGCACGACGAGTTGGAACGTGCTGACGTGCCGCACCTGCGAATTGTGGATCAGAATGTATTCGACGCTGTTCAGGCGATGATTGCCCCGCGACCGCGAACTCCTCGTGAAACCGGCGCGATGAAGCGCCCCAAGAGGCTGCTATCAGGCTTGCTGAAATGTGCGGCCTGCGGGGCCGGGATGTCAGTGAAGGGCAAGGACAAGACCGGACGCCAGCGGATACAGTGCAGCGCCTATGCCGAGAGCCGTACCTGCCCGGACCCGCACACGTACTATCTCGATGTTGTCGAGAACCTTGTGCTCGAAACGCTGCGGGCAGAACTCCAGAACCCCGAACGGCTGACAACCTACGTGAAAACGTACAATGACGCCCGTAAACGCTTGGCTCAGGAGATGGTCAGGCGTCGGTCGGGGCTGGAACGACGTATCCGCGAGCTGGATGACGAGCTAAACCGGATGGTGCAGTTCATCGCCAAGGGCACTGGCAATCCAGAGCGTATCCGGGTGGATATGGACGCGAAGGAGGCAGAGCTTGTCGCCTTGAAAAGCGAGCTGGCACAGGAGCCTGCGCCCTTCGACAACGTGTCCCTTCATCCTCTGGCCCTCGCGAGATACCGTCAGCAATTGGGGAGGCTTCGGGAGGAACTGGAAGAGCAGATCGCGTCGGGCGACCGCAGCCCCACAACCGTCATGCGTGACCTGATCGACAAGATAGCGGTCGCTCGCAATCCCGCCACAGGCAAGGGTGTCAGCATCGAGATCAAGGGGAAATTACGCACCTTGCTCGAAGAAAACGCACCCAAATCTATGGTGGTGGGAGCGATGGTAGCGGAGGAGGGATTCGAACCCCCGACACAAGGATTATGATTTTTCTTGGGATATACTGCGATCTGTCGCTTTCAGTTCCAGACGGTTTCACCAAATCATTGCGCGCGATCGGGAAAGCCTTTTCAACCCGTCTATTCCCATTTCAGGTCGACCCGTTCAAGCGCAGCGACTTTGACTCCCCATTGAAACCCAGGCCGATCCCATCCGGTCACATTTCGCATGCAGCTTGCACTCGTTGACTTGTACGCCGTTCAGACGTACATAGTAGCCTGAATTGGCGACAAGGAGGCGATGATGCGCGCTTTCCATGATAGCATGAAAACCATTGATGAGCGGGCGAGCGAACGGATGAACTTCCGTGCCAAGCCGCACATCAAGAAGGCAATCCAGCAAGCGGCGGCGCTGAGTGGAGTGGATGACTCCGTCTTCACGATGAATGCCGCGTACGGCTTGGCGTTGCAGACGATTGCCGCGCACGAGCGCACGATACTCGCTCCGGCAGATCATGCCGCATTCTTCACGGCGCTCGACAATCCGACCGCTCCGACGGTCAAACTCCGCGAGGCCTTTGCGCGCCATCGGTCGCGCGTCGCTTCCAAGTGATCTCGCCTCAAGAAACAAGGCTGATCATCGAGCCGTTCGATCCTGAGAAGCACGATCGAGCGGCTTTTTCCTGCGGGGTCGAGCAGGTCGACAATTTCTTCAAGAAGACCGCCAACAAGCTGGCCAAGGCCGGCAACGTCCGCGTCTTCGTCATGGTTGGCGCCGGTGGCGAGGTTGTCGGTTTCTATGCGATCAATGCCCACGCGGTCGATTATCAGGATTTGCCGAAGCCTTTTGCCCGCTCTCGCCCGCGTCATGGATCGATCCCGGCTGCGTACATCTCCATGATCGGCGTTGATCAGCGACACGCCGGAAATGGCTATGGGGGCGACTTGCTCGTGGACGCGTTGGGCCGCATCGCGCACGCTGCTGAAAGCTTGGGAATTGCCGTTGTCGTGCTCGATGTTCTCGACGACGGCGACCACGCTCTGACAACCCGACGCCGTAAGCTCTACGAGGGCTACGGCTTTACGCCGTTCAGCTCCGACCCACTCAGATTGTTCCTTCCCGTTGCCACGATCCAAGCGATGATGGACGCGGCAAGCTAACTGCCATCAAACTCCATCAAATACCGCAATACCGAGACCCGCTGGTTGTTCAGGGTTGCCAGCCGCTTGCGGATGAACCCGAGCGGGTCGGGGTAGGGATCGAGATATTTCCACTGAATGTCGCAGTAGCCGGGCGGTGGTTCCGGGGGCGACGCATGTGTCGGATGCCAGCCATAAACGTTCCAGGCGTGATATTCGAGAAACCGGCAAAGCGGGCCGTCCTTGTCAGAAAGGCTGCCTAGACATTCCGGCATCAAGCAGAGGTTCGCGAGGCGAGTATAGGCTGATGGATCCTTGGTCGCCTTCCACACATGCGCAATGGTCCAGCCACGCGGATGATGCGTCTGCGCCATCCCATGTGCCCAGAACAAAGCCCAGCGCGGTGTAACATTGTCGTCAAGCAATAGCCGACGCTCGGTGTCCAGCGTGCCTCGTCTCTGCTGATCGCGAATGGTTGGGAAAACCGCTTCTTGGCATTTTGTGACTACGTCCGGATGAGGCAACCGGCAATGGCGCACGGCGATCGTCGCGATGACTGCTACGTCCTCCTTGAGGTCAGGCGCTCTCCTAAACGGCATCAGTGCACTGTCCAATTCATAACCAATACTCGCCAGCCCCATTCAGTTGGCTCCAAATCATACCCCGACACATGGATTTTTGCACTTTATGTATCGGGCATGCGAAGGAAGCTCACCACGAAATCGCTGGATGCGCTGCCGCCTGCCGACGGCAAGCGCTACGAGGTTCGCGACGAACTGCTAACCGGGCTGCATCTCCGCGTCTCTGCTTCCGGGGGCAAGGTCTGGTATCTGGCAACACGGGTGGATGGTCGGCTTCGGCGTATCAAACTCGGCACCTATCCGGTGCTGTCGCTCAGCGACGCGCGCGAAAAGGCGCGGTCGATCCTTCGCGATATCCAGCTCGGCGTTTTCCAGCAGCGTGACGCTGAGCCGTTGCCGGAACGGCGAACCCTCGGCGATATCATTCCCGATTTCGTCGAACGATATGCAAAGCGGTATACGAAAGACTGGAGGGGGACGCAGAGCGTGCTGCTGCGCATGTCTGGTCTTCATAGAAAGGTCATCGGCGAGATCAAACGCGCCGATGTCGTCCGCGAGTTGGAGGCGATGGTCGCCGACATCGAGGACAATGGCGGAAAGGGCACACGGGCGAATCGCGGGCTTGCCGCGCTGAAGAAGCTGTTTTCCTGGTGCATCGACCAAGGCATCATCGAGCATACGCCCATCGCCGGCCTGAAGCCTCTTATCAGGGAAGTGGCACGCGAACGCTGCCTGACGGATCAGGAGTTGCAGGCTCTTTGGGTTGGCGCTCAGACCGAGGCATATCCGTTCCGGGAGTTCGTCATGGTGCTGATGTTCACCGGCCAGCGACTGCGCGAGATTTCCGACATGCGTTGGTCCGAGGTCGATCTGGATCGCGCCACGCTGACGCTGAAGAACTCGCGCACCAAAAACGGCAACGCCCACATACTGCCGCTGACACCGGCTGTCGTGAACATCCTGCGCGGGATGCCGCGCTTCCTCGGCTCGGATTTCGTATTCACCACCACCGGCACCACACCAATCTCGGGCTTCGGCAGGCTGAAAAAACGCCTCGAAACATTCATCGGCCTTGATGCCGAAAACTGGCGTTTCCACGATCTTCGCCGCACGATGGCGACCAACGTGGCGATGTTGCGAGTACAGCCGCATATTATTGAAGCGGTTCTTAACCACCAGACCGGCATCGTGTCGGGGGTGGCGGCGGTTTACAACCGTCATGCCTATCTCGACGAGAAACGCGAAGCGATGGCGAAATGGGCCGAGCGGCTTGAGATGATCGTGACCAAGACCGCCCTCGACGTCGCAGGTGTCCAAGTGTTCGCATGACATAAGGGAACGTCGCCGTAGGAACGGTACTTTCCTAATTTCCCATCACTAATAGCTAGAAACCTAGAAAGTGGGGATTACGCATGCAATCTAGATCTTTTGAACCTTCTCTGTCGAGACATGAGCAGAAGCGGCGTTCATATGATAGGGCGATAAATCTATTCTTGCAGGGTATTATCGTCGCCAATCCCCACCATGATCCGACAACTACGGTGGAAGCGCGTTTAGCGCATGCTCGTGAAGCCCTTCTGGGCGAAAAGCCGGCGAGAGGCCGTAAGGCCATCCGAGAAGACGTGAAGCTGTTCCCCTTGATAGAAAAAGCCTTCAAGGTCGAAGCAGACAAGATGAAGCGTGCCGTCATCGGCAGGCAACGGCTTGAGACGCAAGCCGAATGGACACGACAACTCGCTGATCCACAAAAATCTGTGAGAGGTATTGCAAAGGAGCACCTTCCAGCCTTTGCGAAGCCAACAACGTCGCCAGCGAGCACAGAAGACTGGTTGCGCAGGGTTTTGGCCGACCTCAAGTTGACGGTTCAGGATATGGCCGATCTTGAGGGATTTTTCTACGGCGACTCCCCGAAGGCCGAGCGCCTTCAACGTATCTTTCGTGACCTGAAGGGGTTGGGAATAGACAGCTCATCTACACTTGGGATCGAAATGAACGATATTTCTCCCAAGCAAGATTAAACGAAATGGAATAGATGGGGTGCCTCTGAAACAAATGGAGGCATTCATGCTTGAAGTATCGCAATGTCATCGGCGCACATACGCGCCATCACATACCAAGGCTCTGCTCTCGCGAAGCGACCTGAAGCACCTCGGCATAATGGTCAGCAATTCCAGCCTGTTGCGCTGGGAGCAGCATGGTCGCTTCCCTCGCCGTATACGCATGGCCGGAACTACCGTTGCGTGGCTGAAATCTGAAGTTGATGCATGGCTTGAGGCTCGTTCTGAGGAGCGAAGCCGGCACACCTACGCCGAGTTTTGAGATATTTTCCGAGTTTCTTCGATATATATGCGCGGAAACTCGGAAACTTACAGCGTCAGCGTGAGAGGAAATCACACGATTTAAGTCCCGATACGCCGCAGGAAATGCAAAGTAAATGGGAGTCCTTTTGTCCAACTGAAAGGATTTCCCCATGAAACGCAGAGTCAATTTTTTGCTTGCGTCCATCGACGGAGTTGTCGAACGACTCGACAATGTGAGGTGGAAACACGATGGCAGATTCACCGCCCGTTGCCCCGCACATGAGGACCACCGCAACAGCTTGAGCGTCACTATCGGCGACAAGGGACGGCCCGTTTTTCATTGCCATGCCGGTTGCAGCTACGAGGAAATCGCCGAAGCGTTGAGTGACGCGCCATTGTCGCCGACCGACGCGAGCCGGAAAAAGCCTCTGCAAGCGAAGGCTAGGCCAAGCGACGGCATGAAACGCGTCCGTTTCGTCGGTCCGAATACGCCCGAGCCCGATTTCGAGGACATTCTCGGGCGCAAGCCAGAGGCAACCTATCGCTACGCCAATCTCCAAGACCGCACGGTTGGCTATGTCGTGCGCATGAAGCGCAAGGGTGGAAAGTGCTTCTACCAGATCACGCCTTGGCGTGACAACGATGGCAACATCAGCTGGTTGATTGAGGATTTCCTCAAGCCACGTCCGCTCTATGGCCTCGCAAAACTGGGCCAAGCTGAAGACGACAAGCAGGTGCTGGTGGTCGAAGGCGAGAAGGCTGCCGATGCCGCGCAGAGCCTATTTCCCTCTCACATTGTCATATCCTGGCATGGCGGTGCAAATGCAGTCCGCCGCAGCGACTGGTCGCCCCTGCGAGGCTTCGATATCACCATCTGGCCCGATGCCGACGAACCTGGCGCTGAGGCTGCCACAGATGTCGCGCGAATCCTGCGATCGGTCGGTGTGGCGTCGGTCAAGATCGTGGAGTTGCCGGATGATCTCCCTCGGGGGTGGGATCTTGCCGACGAGGTGCCTGAGGGGGTCGACATCAATGCTCTGGTTCGCGACGCTACCCCGTCCGCAGAGAACCTTGCCAACTTTCTCCTCTCGGCGAAAGATCTGGCGGAACTAGACATCCCCCCGCGCGACATGATCGTCGAGCCCTTCATCCCGACTAACAGCATCAACATGATGTATGCCCGACGCGGGTTGGGCAAAACGTGGGTTGCCCTCACATTGGCCACAGCGATCGCGCTTGGGAACGATTTCCTCGCCTATCGCGTGCCGAAAGCGCGACCCGTCCTGTTTATCGATGGCGAAATGCCGCTCACCGACTTGCAGTCGCGCGTGAAGTCGATGGGCGCCGACGATATTGGCAATCTCGAAATCTTGTCTTCAGAGATCATGCATCGTGAATTCCATGCCCTCAACATCAACCGTGAGGAGGACAGGGAACTGATCACGGCGATGCTCGAGCGCATGGCGGAACAGGATCGCAAACCAGCGCTGATAGTGATCGATAATTTGTCATCCATGCGCATGGGTGTGGAGGAAAACGATAACTCGGCGTTGGACCTGATTCTGCTGTGGCTATTGTCTTTGAGGCACAAAGGTTATGCTATTCTTCTGGTCCATCATGCAAGTAAGTCAGGCGATCAGCGAGGCGCGTCTCGGCTTGAAGATCTACTCGACACAACCATAAGACTTTCTCCCCCTGCTGAGCCTTCAAGCGCCGGTGCTTCGCTGGTATTGGAGTTCACAAAGACTCGTGGTGTTATGCCGGAGCCGGAGCGGCTTGCGATGCAGTTGGTAGAAGGTGAAGACGGAGTCCTGAAGTGGGATTTCGGTCAAGCACAGAGAATGACGCCTCAAGATCACACGCTTCGTGCTATCTATTTCGGCCCGAAGGGCGATGGCTCAGTTCTCTTTGAATTGCAGAAGGATCTGGTCGAAACCACGGGACTACAAGCGCCTTCCATCAGCAAGCATCTGCGCTACCTGCGCCGCGACGAACTTGTCGAAAGAAAGTCGCTGGTTGTGACGGCAGATGGGAAGGCGAGGCTGTCAGAGCTTTTTCCTGGTGAGTCCTTCGAATAGCGCACAGTGGTGGGTAAGGACGCCGCACCGCTCTGAAGCCGACACAAGGACGAAACATCGGCGCGTCGGTTTCACACCGGCGTGCCCCACCGCCGCTAAAGCAAGCGGTCCGGCCCTGCACTCCCGCTCGCACCTTGTTCTTGGGTTTTGTGTGGGCAGGAAATGCGCGCCGCAGATACTCCGCCCCCGCCCAGTCGCATCGATTTGACAGGATTTCCGAAGCGTCAGAGACGGCCGAGGGCGTCGATGGGGGCTAGCGTAATCGTTCGGGCGGTAGAGACGAGGCATCGCAGCGCAAAAAACGGCCCAGGAGCCTCGCTGGCGCGCTTGAGGGGCGCTGCTGCGAGGCACCTCCGGAAAACGATCGTAAGCGAGCCAGCGGCTGCGTATCGGCGATTTATCGCCTGTGGGGTGTTTTGGAGGGCCAGTAACACTTTGGCCGGTCGCTGATACCCCTGCGTCCATGACGATGGTCTACGCCGAAAGTCAATTCGCGCTGCTCGATCACTCGCTATTGCAGGTTGGAAGATCGCCATACTTTTCAACGTGTTCCCATATCAGACGGCGCTCGGCGTATTCGATGTAGGGGCGCAGGATGCGTTCGCTGGGATTGATGGCCACAGTGGTATGTACGCAGGCGAATAGGTCGAGGGCCAAAGGGCCAAAAACTCGGTGGAAAGTGACGCCTCCAGCGTGGCCCTTCAGGCCGGTCGTTGCCGAGCGGTGAAACGCTGCCAGTCTGTCACGCAATCCACCGACACCCCATGTGCGGCCGATGTAGACGACATTGCCGGGACGCTCCTTCGCGATGACATAGACGCCGGGAACATTGGGCTGTGTGCTGCGCTCAGACCACGGGAGCCATTCGGAGAGGTGTAGGTTCAGGAACACGGGCATTAATCCGGGTTTGTTGCCCGTAAGAATACATCGACAGTCTTAATCGGAAACTTACATCAATAAACAAGGCCGGAAGTCTCAACCAGATTGCCGGCATGAGCGAGTCGGTCGGCAAAGCGTTGGGACAGCGTATCCGTGAGTTGCGCGAGGCAGCGCGGTTAACACAGGCCGACGTCGCGCAGCTCACGATGAAGTCCGTCGAGACGATCTCGAACTTCGAGCGCGGCAAGACCGTGCCGAGCGTCGCTACGCTGGCCAACCTCGCCAAGCACCTTGGCTGCTCGGTTGCCGATTTCTTCGGAGACGACCTGGTCGCCGATCCTGATGTCGATCCTGTCACCGCGAAGATCAGCATCCTCGACGACCGCGACCGCCGTCTTGTGAAGGGCTTCATCGACATGCTGATCGCGGAGAGCCGGCGCTAGGGTTTTCCCTGACACACTCGTCTATGTGGTCCTATTGGACTGATCGTCTGCAACCATAGGAGACGGTCATGACAGCAAAGACCCCAGAAATTGTAACCCTCAAGCAGCTCTGCACGGAGCTGAAGCTCGACCCGCGCGAAAGCCGCGAGCGGCTGCGTGCTGCCGTGCGCGATGCCAAGAAGTTCCCCGAACTCGCCAAGGCCCACAAATCCCGCACGCCTTGGCAGTGGGTGAAAGGATCGTCAGGCGAGAAGGAAGCGAGGACTGCTGTCACAAAATGATCTTGCTGGCGGCAGACTTATGTTCTGACGCCAACCCGACAATCAATTTGAACGCGCCCTGGGTCACTTCCAGGGCGTTTTCGTTTCATTGCGCCCGCCCCATTTCGCGGAATCTTCTTGACTCATTTTTCCTCATAAATTATCCGGAAAATTGTGAGACATATTTTGGATTAGAACCGACAGAATTTTGAGGAAATGACCATGCTAACGAGGACAGAAAATAGTGGCAAATCGAAGCGCGATAAGTTCGTGCAGCTTGCAGAAAATCGTACTGTTAATGCCATAAAGGCAATCCGCGTGATCGGTAAATTAGGCAACAAGTCCGCTTACGAATTTGATGAAGGCGACGTTCGGAAAATCGTTGCCGCGCTGAATCGCGAAATTGAAGCGCTCAAGTCGCGGATGACCTCGCCTGGCGGCAAAGAGACAATCGACTTCAAGTTGTGATACGCTGAACCGGCAAATGGGGGGGGGGGGCGGGCGCGTGAATGATCAGCAAGCTGAAGAGCTGTGCATGGCTCTCATCCAAGCCGATAGCGAGGATGAAGTTATCCAAATTCTGAAAGAGCGCGCGCTTTGGGACGATCCGCGTTATTGGCGCTACTACGGCGACGATGAACTAAACTGGAATCGCGCTGGCAATCAGCAAGGACGTGCAGATTTCGCGCTCAATGAAAAGCTGGTCAATACGATCGACACCCGGCTGATGCTGGAATGCATGCTGGCCGGCATCGCACCGGAAGGGCCCGACGCGCCCTCAACAATCCGGGAAGCTGTCAACCGCTTCATCGAAGGAACATGGTCGGGAACGTTGAAGGTTTCCGGCGGCCGCGTCGAGGACTGGCCCACGGATTTTCGCCGGCAGGTCGCCGATGGCATATTGCTCTTCGTTACCGGCCCAAAGAACCTGAAGCCCTGCGTGAATGTTGCCGATCTCGGTGAAGGCCAAACACCTGAGGCCTTCCCGCATACGCTGTTAAGTCTAGGAAAGAACAACAAGATCAAGGTCAATTTCGTTCAAGGGAAATTCGGCCAAGGCAGCACGGGCGCGATCCGCTTTTGCGGGAAGCAAAAGCTCCAGTTGATAGTTTCCCGCCGGCATCCCAAGCTGCTGGATAATCAGGCGGTCTCTTCAAAGTATCCGGTTCACGAAACGGATGATTGCTGGGGCTTTACGATTGTGCGCCGGGAAGGCGAAGGCCAGAAGGTTCGTTCCCCCTTCCTTTCCTATTTGGCTCCGCTAGATGCTGAAGGCGAAGGACGTGAACGTATGGGGCGCGTGCTGCGCTTCAAGGCCGATGGACTTCCGATCTTCCCTCAGGGCGATGAGGCTTATCGGCGAAATGTTGCCCATGGCACATTGGTGAAGCTATACGAATACAATCTGAAGAACGTTTCCAACATTTTACGTCGCGACGGACTTCGGCCGAAGATCGATCTTCTCTTGCCGGAACCGGCGTTGCCGATGCGCTTCCACGAATGCCGCGAGCATCAAAAAACCGGACAGGAGCAGACGGAAACAATGAGCGGGCTTTTCGCCCGCCTGAATAATAATAAGAACTTGGAAGACGTAAAGCCGGCGACGATCTCCCTTACGGTGCACGGCCACGAACTGTTCGCGCGCATCTATGCCTTCAAGCCAGGCTCATCCAAAACCTACCGCGCTTCCGAAGGTGTGATATTCGCGATCAACGGCCAAACCCAAGGTTATATCAAGGCAAATTTCTTCGCCCGGCCGAAGCGCGTTGGGCTTCAGCGCCTTGCGCAAGATTTGTTGGTTGTTCTGGATTGTTCATCGCTTTCGGCGCTGGAACAGGATGATATGTTCATGCCAAGCCGCGATCGGCTGGTCGAGGACAATCCCTTCGCTATGGAAATCGAACGCCAGCTTGAGCGGGAACTACGCGATCATTCTGGCTTGCGCGATCTACGCAATGCACGTGCCAAAATGGATGTTGAAGAACAGTTGGCCGATAACAAACCGCTGGAGGACGTGCTGAAACGCGTTCTGAAAAGTTCACCAAACCTGGCTCGTATTTTCGGCCAAGGGATTCGCCTTCAGAACCCGTTCAAGCCAGAACACGTACAAAAGACGGACAAGCCGTTCCAGGGCAAGCCGCATCCAACTTACTTCCGCTTCGCTGGGAGGGAACAGGGAGAAGCGTTGGCGCGTGCGGCCCATCTGGACAAGCGCGTTCGGCTATCGTTCGAAACCGATGTCGTTGATGACTACTTCACGCGCAAGATCGATCGCGGCGAAAAAACTTTCGATCTGTTGGGGGATGACGGACGCCAACCCATCAAGGATTTCGTCGGGCCGAACCCGGTTGATGGCAAGGGCTCGCTGACGTTCGAATTGCCGGCCGGCGCAAAGGTCGGTGATATTATTGAGGTTGAATTCACTGCGCGCGATCCGGCTACCGGGGATGAATTCCCTAACCAGGCCAAAATTTCGGTTCTGGCAGCGATAGAAACCCCCTCGGGACCGAAGCCCAAGCCGAAGCCTAAACCGGATCAGCCGCCGGGCGACGACGCCCAGGGCAATGCCGGCATCAACTTTCCGGAAGTGCATTGGATCGAACAGAAGCAGGACAGCTGGGCCAACCACTTTTCGTCGCGCGACGATTGCTTGCATGTTCTGGAGGAAGGCGAAACCGTCAACGGCAAGTACGAACCCACGTACAAGTTCTATCTAAACGCTGACAACAAAGCGCTTAAGAACGAACTTGCCTACACCAAGCTTTCGGTGGAAGTGGTTAGGAAGCAGTTCGAAATTGGTGTAGTGCTGGTCGCGATGGCGCTGATCCATGACGATCGGCAGCGCAAGGCGGATCAAAAGAACGCGGGGAACAGTGCGGCCGATACAGCAGAAGATGAGACGCCGGTTGAAGAACGCGCCCGCGAACTGAGCCGCGCGATCGCGCCCGTAATCATACCGATGATTCAAAGCCTGGGCGATCTGGCGGAAGAAGCGATCGATTTGAGCGATCTTGTTGGGCAGGCCGCGTAGCGGCATCATCAGCAAGCCGATGGATCAGAACGACTTCCTGGCTACCGGGTGTTTTGCCCCGCTGATCGGCGTACCAGCGCCGGTTGGGAACGGTTCGCCAAAGCCGGCCATCACCATCAGCAGCCAATACCGGCAAGAATGCTTCCATTAGCCCTGCTTCTTCCATCGTTTCCAGATAACGGGGCAGTTGCCAGCTTGGGTCGGAAAAGGCGACCATCTGAACGAAGATGGTATTGGCATCGCATAGGCTCGCGATCGATGCTGTGGAGCGCCGCAAATTGTCGAAGTATGTCCGCAGTTCCGGGTTTTTTCGATCGCCCAGCGTGTAGTAGCTTGCCCCTGAACCGTCCAGTTTGTTGGCTATCCAGAAGGGAGCGGCCGTTTCCTTCCGGCCATCAACCTGCCAGCGATGGTACAGGACATGCACGCCAGGATAAGGCGGCGATGTAACGATCAGCCGCGGCGGCGCGAACGCTGCGAACGAGTCATCGTCTTCCAACCCTTCCGTTGATCGATTGAATACGCGGGTCGTTGCTGGAAAAGGATGAGCAACTACCGCTTCTCGCAATTCGCGAGCGCCCGCAATCATTTGGGCTGAAAGAGTCTTAAGCATTTCGCGGAATTCGCGGACTGAGGGCAGCTTCCGCCGGCCATCTAGCGCCCATTGTGCCGTTCGGAGAATTGCGCAACGTGCGAACGCTTCAAGGCGCTGCGATGGCAAGAGCATAGCACAGCCCAACGCCTGTTCTATTGCCCGTCGAAGACGCCAGCGCGAAGGGTGATCCAGATGCTTGTAATAGCCCCGGTCGGTGTAGTCAGCAAAATGAACAGCCGGGCGCTGCATGTTGATGGCATCACCTACCGTTTCGGACCAAGCTGCCAGAGCAGCGATTTCATCTTCGGCCAGAACGGTGGTTTTCACGGTCGCGACAAATTCGGCCAACTGGCTGATATCGATGCCGATGCCATGTCGGCCAAGCGCCAAAGCCTCAACCAAACTGGTCCCACCGCCGACATAGGGATCAAGGATCGTATCTCCCGGCGTTGTAAAGGTCTCGATAACATTGCGGACGAAGACTGGCGAAAAGCGAGCTGGATATCGGTAGAAATTGTGGGTTAGCCCGGCAACGGGACGAGCGTCACGCGCACCGTCAACCAAAGCAGCCTGGGCAACATCGGATAGATCGAGCCATTGGGAAGCATCGGGCTTATTCATGGTTAACGTATCGCCCGGTTATGGTTAATGAAGCCTTGTAAGGCCTGAATTTCCTTATTGATTCAAATGACGATGACCAAATTTTCCCAGCGGGCGCCTTTAGGATGCCGAAGCCGGGTGTTCGTGTTACCCAGAATGACACCCAATGCCGTTCGGACCCGATCCCTATATAGCGTATAGAGCTTTATCTATCTGAAATTATTAAAGAATTTTGGTAGCGGAGGAGGGATTCGAACCCCCGACACAAGGATTATGATTCCTCTGCTCTAACCGACTGAGCTACTCCGCCACGAGGACGCAGGCCATCGGCCCACGTCGAGGTGGCGCGGATATAGGGGGCGCTCCGAGCGCGTGTCAAGCGAAAGCGGGGCGTTTGCCGCAGCCGGCCTCGGGCGGAGGCCGGCACCTGCGCGGCGCCTCCAGCGGAGGCCGGATTCCCGAGGAGGCGCGCGCGCGCGCGCGCGCGAGAGAGAGAGAGAGAGAGAGAGAGAGACGAAGGCCAGGCGAATGCTGCTAGGGCAGCCGTCGTCTTATCGGCGCCATGGGCACGGCGGCGGCCGCACCGCAGGCAAAAGGGGCGCATGGCGTCGGCGCGCGACCGTCCTCGCGTCGCCCGGCCCGTGCGGACTGTTCCCGAAGGAAAACACCTCGCCGCCGGGCAGCGGGGCCGACCGTCGGCGCCGAAGGCTTGCCGGAACGCTGCCGAAACGGGGTGTGGCGGAAGCGCTTTCTCCGTGCGAGGGGATTCTGGAGGAACCCGTTTCTCGTGTTGGGTCTGTCGCAAGGGCAGATTAGGATGCTATTTCGCATCGCCGCCTCAGGGCCGCGACCTTTCCGGAGCCAGACCATGACCGCGTTCACGCTTTCCCGCCGCTCGCTGCTGTCCGGCAGCGCCCTGCTTCTCGCTTCCACCGCAATGCCGCGCTTCGCCTTCGCGCAGGCCGGGGTGCGCCTCGTGGTGGCGGCTGATTCGGAGCCGCGCAACCTCAACCCCGCCATCGTCGCGTCCAACGGCGTCTTCTTCGTCGCCTCGAAGGTGATCGAGCCGCTGGCCGAGGCGTCCTTCGACGGCGAGGGCGGGCTCGCGCCGCGGCTCGCCACGGCGTGGGAGGGCTCCGCGGACGGCCTGTCCGCGACCTTCACGCTCCGGCAGGGCGTGACCTGGCACGACGGCACGCCCTTCACCTCGGCCGACGTCGCCTTCTCGGCGCTGAAGGTGTGGAAGCCGCTGCAAAATCTCGGCCGGCTGATCTTCGCCAATCTCGAAGCCGTCGACACGCCCGACGACCACACCGCAATCTTCCGCTTCTCCAAGCCGACGCCGTTCCAGCTCATCCGCAACGCCCTGCCGGTGGTGACCTCGGTGGTGGCGAAGCATGTGTTCGAGGGCGAGGCCGACATCGCACAGAGCCCGAAGAACAACCAGCTCGTCGGCACCGGGCCGTTCAAGTTCGCCGAGCATCAGGCGGGGCAGTATTACCGGCTGGTGAAGAACGGGAGCTACTGGGGCGAGGGCCTGCCCAAGGTGGACGAGATCATCTACCGGGTGCTGCCCGACCGCGCGGCGGCTGCCGGCGCGCTGGAGGCCGACGAGATCCAGATCGCCGCCTTCAGCCAGGTACCGCTGACCGATCTCGACCGCATCTCCAAGGTGCCGGGCATCGAGGTCCATTCCAAGGGCTACGAGGCGCTGACCTACCAGCTCGTGGTCGAGATCAACCATCGCCGCAAGGAGCTCGCCGACGTGAAGGTCCGGCAGGCGATTTCGCACGCCATCGACCGGGATTTCGTCGTCAGGACGATCTTCCTCGGCTATGCCGCAGCCTCCACCGGCATCGTGCCGAAGAACGCGCCGGAGTTCTACGACGGCTCCGTGCCGACCTATCCGTTCGACGTGGCCAAGGCCAATGCGCTGCTCGACGAGGCGGGCTATGCGCGCGGAGCGAACGGCACGCGCTTCCAGCTCAAGTTGCTGCCGGCGCCCTATTTCTCGGAGACGCGCCAGTTCGGCGACTATCTGAGGCAGGCGCTCGCGGCGGTCGGCATCGACGCGCAGGTCGTCAACAACGACAGCGCCGCGCATCAGAAGGCGGTCTATACCGACCATGATTTCGACCTCGCGGTGGCGCCGCCCGTTTTCCGTGGCGACCCGGCGATCTCGACCACCATCCTCGTCCGGAGCGGCACGCCGGCCGGCGTGCCGTTCTCCAACCAGGGCGGCTTTGCCGACGCCGCGCTCGACGCGCTGATCGACAAGGCGGCGGTGACCATCGACACGCAGGCTCGCACGCAGATCTTCCGCGACTTCCAGCGCCAGGCCGCCGAAAAGCTGCCGCTGATCAATGTCGCCGAATGGGGCTTCATCACCGTGGCGCGGACCAGCGTGAAGAACGTTTCCAACAACCCGCGCTGGGCGGTGTCCAACTGGGCGGATGTCGCGCTGGAATCGTGATAGGGGTGGGCAAGGGCGAAAGTCACGGTTGACGCGGCTGTCTTCGACCCCCTCTCCGTCACGCTTCGCGTGACACCTCTCCCCCTGCCAGGGGGAGAGGTGTCGAGGACGCGGTCCGAGACGGAGAGGGGGCGTTGCGGCGTCATCGGGACCGCATCCCGAGAAGCGCCGGACCTTCAATGCACAGAGCCCTACGCCTTCTCAGACGACGGCTGATCAGCAGCATCCCGGTGCTGCTGATCGTCGTCGTCGGCACGTTCCTGCTGCTGGAGATGGCGCCGGGCGACGCGGTGGACGCCTATCTGCTGACTATCGGCACCAGCGACCCGCAGCTCGTCGCGCAACTGCGCGCGCAATACGGGCTCGACCAGTCGGCCGGGGCGCGGCTGTGGCTCTACGTGTCGGCGCTCGCGACCGGCGATCTCGGCTGGTCGGTGCTGTTCGGCCGGCCGATCCTCGACATCATCCTCGAGCGGCTGCCCAATACGTTGTGGCTGATGGGCAGCGCGGTCGCGCTGTCCTTCAGCATCGGCTCGGTGCTCGGCATCGTCGCCGGCAGCCGGCCCGGAAGCATCCGCGACCGGGTGCTGTCGATCGGCTCGCTGGCGCTCTACGCCGTGCCGAGCTTCTGGCTCGGGCTCGTGCTCTCCGTCGTCTTTGCCGTGCAACTGCGCTGGTTTCCGACGGCGGGCATCGAGACCATCGCCTCGGGCAAGACGGGTTTTTCCCGCGCGCTGGATATCGCCCGCCATCTCGTCCTGCCGGTCGGTGCGCTCGGCTTCATCTATCTCGCTCTGTTCCTGCGCATGATGCGGGCCGGCATGGCCGAAGTCTGGCGGCTCGACTTCGTGCTCGCCGCGCGCGCCAAGGGCCTTTCGCGGACACGCATCGTGCTGCGCCATGTGGCACGCAACGCGCTGCTGCCGCTGGTCACCATGCTCGGGCTTCAGGCGGCGGCGATGATCGGCGGCAGTGTGGTCATCGAGAGCGTGTTCGCCATTCCCGGCTTCGGCCGGCTGGCGCAGGAGGCGGTGGCAGGGCGCGACGCGCCGCTGCTCATCGGCATCATCGTCGTCTCGGCGCTGCTGGTCGTGGCGGTCAACCTCGCCGTCGACATCGTCTATGCGCTGCTCGACCCGCGCGTCGGCGCGGCGGAGGCGTCGGCATGAGTTTCGTTGCGCGCCTGCTGCGCTCGCCCGAAGGGCTGGCCGGGCTGCTGCTGCTGGCGCTGCCGGTGGCGGCGGCGGCGCTGGCCGACGTGTTCTTCCCGGCCGACCCGCTTTCCATCGCCGGGCCGGCGCTGCTTCAACCCTTCGCCGACGCCGCCCATCCGCTCGGCACCGACAGGCTCGGCCGCGACGTGCTGGCCGGGCTGATCCATGGCGCGCGCGCCTCGCTGGCCGTGGGCCTCGCCACCGCGCTGGTAGCGCTGGTCGCCGGCGCGCTTGTCGGCACGGTGGCCGGCTTTGCCGGCGGTCTGGTCGACGAAACCCTGATGCGCGTGGTCGACGCGTTCCAGATCGTGCCGAGCCTGCTGCTGGCACTCGCCTTCGTCAGCGTCACCGGGGCGTCGCTGACCGTGGTGGTGATCGCCATCGCGCTCGGCGCCTGGACCGGGCCGGCGCGTCTCGCCCGCGCCGAGGTGCTGTCGATCTGCGAGCGCGACTATGTCGCCGCCGCGCGCGTCGTCGGCATGCACCCGGCCGAGATCGCGCTCAGGCAGGTGCTGCCCAATGCGCTGCCGCCGGTGCTGGCGCTCGCCTCGGTCATCGTCGCCAACGCCATACTGGTCGAGGCGGCGCTGTCCTTCCTCGGCCTCGGCGACCCCAACACCGTGACATGGGGCTCGATGATCGCGGAGGGCCGCAACGTGCTGCGCTCGGCGCCGTTCCTGTCCGTCGTGCCCGGCCTCGGGCTGGTGGTCACCGTGCTGGGTGTCTACCTGCTGTCGGAAGGCGTGGCAGAGGCGCTGGCGGCGCGGCGGGGGCGGGCGTGAGCGGCGTGCTGGCGAGCCTGCGCGATGTTTCGGTGGCCTATGCGCCGGGGGGGACGCCGGCGCTGGCCGATCTCGACCTCGACATATTCGACGGCGAGCGGCTGGCGATCATCGGCGAGAGCGGCTCGGGCAAGAGCACGCTGGCGCTCGCGCTCGCCGGCCTGCTGCCGCCCGAGGCGACGACGGCCGGCGCGATCCGCTGGCCGGGGCTCGACCGCGAGCCGGTGCCGGGGCGCGACATCGGCTTCGTCTTCCAGGACGCCAGCGCCAGCCTCAATCCCGTCATCACGGTCGGCGAGCAGGTGGCCGAAGTGCTGGTCCGCCATGCCGGCCTCGGCTGGCGAGGGGCGGAACGCGAAGCCGCCGGCCTGCTGGGTCGCGTAAAACTGCCGGAGCCGGAAAGGCTGGTCCGCGCCTTTCCGCACCAGCTTTCGGGCGGGCAACGCCAGCGCGTGGCCATTGCCGCGGCGGTGGCGGCGCGGCCGCGCCTGCTGATCGCCGACGAGCCCACCAGCGCGCTCGACACCATTGTGCAGGCGGAGATCGTCGAGCTGCTCGACGGACTGGTGCGCGAGGAGGGCGCGACGCTGCTCTTCATCACCCACGACATCGCGCTTGCCTCCGGTTTCGCCGACCGCATCGCCGTGTTCCACCGGGCGCGGCTGGTGGAGGCGGGGCAGGCCGGCGCGCTGCTCGCCTCCCCGCGCGAGGACTATACGCGGCGGCTGATCGCCAGCCATGTCGACCTTTCGACGCCGCCGATGGTGGGCGCATGACGATGTTTGCGATGTCGCGGCGGCTGTCACCCTCCTCTGTCCTGCCGGACTGCCTGGCCCGAGACAAGTGGCTTGGGCCAGGCAGTCCGGCAGGACAGAGGAGGGTAACGGACATGCCGGCTCTGCGGATGCTCGCATGACCCCGCTTCTCGACGTCTCGAACCTCAAAAAGACCTTCGCGTCCGGCGGGCGGCGGGTGACCGCGCTGGACGACGTGTCGCTGGCGCTGGAGGCCGGCCGCACGCTCGGGCTGGTGGGGCCGTCGGGCAGCGGCAAGTCCACGCTGGCGCGGGCGATCCTGCGGCTGGTCGAGCCGGATGCCGGGACGATCCGCTTTGCCGGCGCCGACCTGCGCGCGCTGTCGGGCGCGCCGCTCAGGGCGATGCGCAGGCGCATCCAGATGGTGTTCCAGGATCCGCTCGGCGCCTTCAATCCGCGCGCCACGGTGGCGGAGGCGATCGGCGACCCGCTGCGCATCCACGGTATCGCCGATGCCGCCGCGCGGCCGGCGGCGATCGCGGCGCTGCTGGACCGCGTCGGCTTGCCGGCGGCGCTGGCGGGCCGCTCTATCCGCGACGTGTCGGGAGGCCAGCGCCAGCGCATCGCGATTGCGCGCGCCATCGCCACGCGGCCGGATCTGGTGGTGCTGGACGAGGCGGTGTCGGCGCTCGACGTGACGGTGCGGGGGCAGGTGCTGCGCCTGCTGGTCGATCTCCAGCGCGAGACCGGCGCGGCCTATGTCTTCGTCAGCCACGACATCGCCGTGGTGCGCGCCATCGCCCACGACATCGCCGTCATGGATCACGGGCGGATCGTCGAGGCGGGACCGGCGGCCGAGGTGGTCGCCGCGCCGCGGTCGCAAACGGGCAGGGCGCTGGTCGCGGCGGTGCCGCGTCTGCGGCTTGCAGGGCAGGGGGCATGAGCATGGCTTTCGATCCGAAGGTGCTGCTCGACGTGCCGCCGTTCCCCAACGACGGTTATGCAAAAATCGCCGACCGGCTCGCGGCTATCCTGCGTACGGAGAGCGACGTCCTGCTCGTTCAGGGCGAGGCCATCGTCGCGCTGGAAGCGGCGGCGGCGAGCATTGCGTCGCCAAAAGTCCATGCGCTGAACGTCGTGACGAGTCCGTACGGGGGCATGTTCGGCAACTGGCTGCGGCGCGGCGGGGCGACGGTGCGCGACCTGGTTGCGGATCGGGGCATGCCGATCACCGTCGACGCGGTAACGAGGGCACTGGACGCGTGGCCGCAGACCAACCTGCTCGCGATGGTGCATGCCGAATCGGCCACCGGCATCCTCAACCCGCTGCCGGAGATCGCGGAGATGGTGCGCGGCCGGCCCATCATGCTGGTCGCCGATGCGGTGGCCTCGGTGGGCGGCCACGCGCTGGATGTCGACGCGCTCGGCATCGACATCTGCGCCATCGGCCCACAGAAATCTCTGGGCGGGCCGGCCGGCGTGTCGGCCGTCTCGGTCAGCGCAGCCGCATGGCGGGCGCTCGACCGGCCGGATGCGCCGGCCGGCTCGATCCTGTCGCTGACGGATCATCGTCGGCTGTGGCTCGACGCCGGGCGCGGCGCGCTGCCGGGCATGCCGTCGGCGCTCGAATGGCATGCGCTGAAGGCGGCGCTCCACCGCTTCGAGGCGGAAGGGGTCGATGCGGCGGTCGTGCGCCATGCGAGGGCGGCGGCCGCCGCGCGGGCGGGGCTTGCCGCGCTGGGGCTGAGCCTGTGGGTGGAGGACGCCGCCATGGCATCGAACCTCGTCACGGCGGCGCGGCTGCCGGAGGGCGTGGACGCCGCGGCGTTCCTGGCCGGGCTGGAACCCTCGTCGGGTCTCGACGCGGCGGTCGGCATCGCGGGGCTGGTGCGCCTCAACCACACCGGCGAGCGGGCGCGGCGCGAGCCGGTGCTCGAAGCGCTGCGCGCGGCGGGTGCCGGACTGACGGCGCTCGGCGCCAGGCCCGATGTCGCGGCGGCCGAACATGCCGCACGGGCGGCGTTCGCGTAACCTGGCAAGGCGAAGCCATAACGAACCTCAATTGAAACGTTAACGAAACCTTGTGTCGCGCTGTCGCGATGCCGGCGAAACAATGCTGCGCGAAAACCCTCTCCAACAGAACATAAGAACGTTGGAGGCAGTCATGTTCAGTTTCGATTTCGGGGGAGCTTTCGCGCCGCGCAATCTCGTCGGCGTGCTGGCGGGCACGCTGATGGCGACCGTGCTGGTGCAGGGCATCGGCATCCGCAGCGCCGAGGCGTCGGCCGCCCAGCAACTCGTCGCCACCGTCAGCATCTCGAAGCAGCGCATGGAGGTGACCGTCGACGGGCGGCCGGTCTTCGAGTGGAAGGTCTCGACCGGCGGCAAGGGCCATGTCACCCCGACCGGCAGGTTCAAGCCGACCCGCATGCACGAGATGTGGTACTCGAAGACCTACGACAACGCGCCGATGCCGCATTCCGTCTTCTTTCACGGCGGCTATGCGGTGCATGCCACCCCGCATGTGGCGAAGCTCGGCCGGCCGGCCTCGCATGGCTGCGTGCGCCTGCATCCCGAAGCCGCGCAGGATTTCTATACGCTGGTGGACGTGTTCGGCCCGCGCAACACCAGCATCGTCATCGTCGATTGAAACCGCCGCGCCGGCCCCCGTGTTTCACGCGATGCAACACGGAGCCGGCAGCCCGGCATGAGCCGGCAACGGCGCGGGAACCAGAATACGATCCGAGGTTCATGACGATGACTGCGCTGAGAGGACTGATCGCCTGGTTGCTGGGCGCCGGCATGGTGAGTGCCGGTGCGGTGAGCCTTGGCGTGCTGCTCCTCCCGGCGGCGGCCGACGGACCCGTGGTTCCGCCCATCAGCAGCCCGCCGGGCTGGGTGGTGCAAGGAGAAAAGATATGAAGACCGGACGCTTCGCCGGCATCGCCATTGCCGGACTCTTCTACGCGCAGGCCGTCCTCGGCCTCGCCGCGATCGGCATCATGGTGCAGAAGCCGCGCCCCGTCGCCGTCGACGCCGGATACGGGCTGACGATGGTGCAGGCCGCGGATCTCGTTCAGCGCTATTGAGCGGGGGCGCTCAATTGCCGCTGTGCTCGACCCGCCGGGTGCTCCTCTCTCCCGGCGGGTCGAAGCGATATCCGGCCCCCCTGACGGTGACGATGCTTTCGGTCCCCAGCTTGCGCCGCAGCCGGACGATGCGCGAGTCGATCGAGCGGTCGAACGCCTCGGCGGCTTCCGCCGGCGCGGCCGCCATGATGTCGTCGCGCGTCAGCACCGTGCGGGGCCGCGACATGAACAGGCGCAGCAGTGCCACCTGTCCGGGCGACAGCAGCTCCTCCGCGCCGGAGCGGTGCATGACGAGGGCCGCCCGCAGGTCGACCGTGGAATTTTCGAGGAGGATGAGCTCGCGCGCGGCGTGGCCGCGGCGAGCCAGCAGGCCGGCGATGCGCGCGGCGAGCTCGCGCGCGGTGACCGTCTGCTCCACTGCATCGGCCGCGCCGAGCTCGAGGGCGAGCACGCTTTCGAGCACCGGCTGGCCCGACGTCAGCATGAGGAAGGCGGGAGCGGCGGTCTCGCCGGCGCAGCCGCGCATCAGCGCAAGGCCGTGCTCGCCCGGGCCGGCCACGGCGACGTCGATGCGCGACTCGGCAAGCAGGCGCGTGGCCTCCCACGCCTCGGCCGCGACGCGCACCTCGTATCCGTGGCGTTCGAGATATTCGCCCGTGCGCGCGCTGAAATCGGGCGGCACGCAGAGCAGCGCGATGACGGGCCTCATGATGCGACTCCAACTACCCCCGAGACCGAAACCGCGATACTGGACATCATGTTCGTAGCCAACCTACTTTCTGCGGAAAGCGGAGACCAGACACTGCGCACGCGGATTGCCATAGTCGAGGACGAGCCCGACCTGCGCGAGGCGGTGGCCGACTATCTGACGGCCAACGGCTTCGACGTGACGCCGGCCGGCAGCGCCGCCGAGATGCGCGCGCTCATGGAGACGCAGACGTTCGACCTCGCCATCCTCGACATCGCCATGCCGGGCGAGGACGGGCTGTCGCTGGGCCGCTGGCTGCGCTCGCGCATGCCCATCGGGCTCATCTTCGCCACCGCCGCCGGCACCTCCATCGACCGGGTCGTGGGGCTGGAGCTGGGCGCCGACGACTATCTGGTGAAGCCCTACGAATTGCGCGAGATGCTGGCGCGGGTGCGCAGCGTCATGCGCCGCCTGCCGCAGCAGCCGGCGGCGCGGGTCGAAGAGGCTGCGGCGCCCGCCCGGCGCGTCATCCGCTTCGGCAGCTTCCAGGCCGATCTTGACAGCCGCACCGTCTCGGGGCCGGCCGGCGCGGTCGAGCTCGCCAAGAGCGAGTTCGACGTGCTGGAAGTGCTGCTCGCCCGGCCCAACCGTGTGCTGTCGCGCGGCGCGATCTTCGACGCCATCGGCCACCATGACGACGCGGAAGCCTCGCGGGCGCTCGATCTCAGGATCATGCGCCTGCGCCGCAAGATCGAGACGGACCCGGCCAATCCGCAGTTCCTGCGCACCGTTCGCGGCGAGGGATACATCTTCGCGATGCCGGCCGGATATGGCCCAGCAGGGCAAGGAACGGCAGGGCAGGGGCCTGCGGGGCCGGGCTCCGGCCAATGATCGACACGCACGCGGCGAGCCGGGGCGGTCCCGACCCCGACGGCGGGCTTTCCGCCATCGCGGCGCGCATCCTCTGGCAGCTCCGCGACAGCCACGACTGGAAGCAGCAGCTCGACGACGTGCTGCGCGAGATCGGCGGCGCGCTCAGGACGCACCGCACGATCCTGTTCCGACTTCAGGATGTGCCCGGCGAGGGCATCAAGCAGTCGATCGCGGCCTATTGGGTCGACCGCGACCTCCCGCTCGACCTGAAGCCGCCCACGGTCATCGAGCAGGCCGTGGTGAACAACGATCCGCTGCTCGACCGGCTGGGGCAGGAGGTGCGGCAGGGCAAGATCTTCGCCGGCCACACGCGCGAGCTCGAAGGGTTCTTGCGCGGCGATTTCGAGGGGCAGAACATCAAGTCGTTCCTGTCCGCGCCGGTGTTCGCCTTCCGCAACGTATGGGGCAGCGTCGCTGTCAACGACTGCCTGACCGAGCGGGAATGGACCGCCGACGAGAAAGCCTGCATCGAGATCGCCGCCATGGCGGTCGGCGACGCCATCGAGCGCGAGCTTTCCGACGCGCATGTGAGCGAGAACATCCGCCACACGATGCTCCAGCTCTCCTACGACGCCATCATCGTCGTCGACCAGACCGGCAGCATCGTCGAGTTCAACCCGGCGGCCGAGCGCATGTTCGGCTGGAGCCGCGCCGAGATCCTCGGCCGCGACATGCTCAACACCATCGTGCCGAGCTTCTATCGCAGGGGTTTCGCCACCGGCGGCGAATACATGGCCATGCGCGGCGCGCCGATGGTCGGCCACCGCATGGAATCGGTCACGCAGGACCGCAACGGCATCGTCTTTCCGATCGAGATCACCGTCACTGAGATGTCGGTCGGCGACCGGCAATATTATGCCGGGTCGATCCGTGACCTGCGCGCCCAGCGCCACCAGGAGGAGGAGCTCAACCGCCAGCGCGACAAGCTGCACCAGAACGAGAAGATGGCGGCGATGGGCTCGCTGCTGGCCGGCGTGTCGCACGAGCTGAACAATCCGCTCGCCGTGGTGGTGGCGCAGTCGACGCTGCTCTACGAGTTCGCGCCCGACCCGCAGACGCGCACGCGCGCCGAGAAGGTGCGCGCCGCCGCCGAGCGCTGCGGGCGCATCGTCAAGAGCTTCCTCGGCATGGTGCGCGTGCAGCCGACGCAGCAGGCGCAGACGAACCTCAACCAGGTGGTGCGCGCGGCGCTGGAGATCACCGCCTACGGCGCCCGCTCCAGCGGCATCGTCATCGAACCCGAGCTGGCCGACCGGCCGCTCACCGTCATGGCCGACGCCGACCAGTTGACGCAAGTCGTCGCCAACCTTCTGGTCAACAGCCAGCACGCGCTGATGACGCAGTCCGGCGAGCGGCGCATCAGGGTGCGCAGCTACCAGCGCGGCGACGTCGCCGGCTTTTCGGTCGAGGACAACGGGCCCGGCATACCGGCCGACATCGCCTCGCGCGTGTTCGAATCCTACTTCACCACCAAGGCGGTGGGGGTCGGCACCGGCATCGGCCTGTCCATCTCGCGCAGCATCGTGGAGCGCCACGACGGCAGGATCTGGCATGAGCCGGCCGAGCCCACCGGCGCGCGCTTCGTGGTCGAGCTGCCCTCCCGGGCGCCGGCCAACGCGGAGAAAGCCGCGGAGGGCGACTGGGCCGGCATCAGGCGCGCGCTGATCGTGGACGACGAGCCCGACGTCGCCAGTTCGCTGGCCGACATATTGCAGCTCATGGGCATCGAGGCGCGCGTCATCTGCGGCTGGCGCGGGGCGCAGGCCGAGCTCGCGGCCTTCGCCGCCGACGTGGTGTTCAGCGATCTGCGCATGCCGTGGGCCAGCGGCATCTCGATCTATCGCGAGCTGCTCGCCTACAGGCCGGACTATGCGCGCCGCTTCGTGCTCGTGACCGGCGACATGATGGGCGCGCGCGGCGAGATCGAGGCGCTTGCGCCGCATCTGCGCCCGCAAGTGCTCGAAAAGCCCTTCACGATGATGGATGCGCGCGGCGTGCTGGCGGCGATCAGCGACCAGCTCGCTCACGCGAACTGATCGCCGACCTCAGGTCCGCCGCCTGAATCCCCCGGGAGGGATGGGGTTCAGCCGTTTCCGGCCGCAGAAAACTCGACGGTTGGCAACGGGCCGGCCGGATCGCGGCCGCCGTCGCGGACGATCGCCACAATGCATCCTGCCGCCGCGTCGCCGCCCGCGGGATTCGCGCAGGCGGTGTCCGCTTCCGGATGGCCCAGCCGGTCGCCCTTGCGCGCCATCTCCACGATCTCGACCTTGCGCTCGATGACCGGCGTCACCTGCGCCGCCTGCCAGGCGGGGATGACGATCGCCGCCAGCAGCGCGGCGGCAATAACGTAGAAGACGAACATCTCGTCGATGCGGGCGCGCAGCCGCAGCCCGTGCAGGGGGCGCGACGGCACGTCAAATCCCGCTTCGGCGGCTTCGGTTCGGATGGATGCGTCGGCGAACATCGCGGCGGCTCCCGGTCTCTTCGGTGGCCGTATGTAGAACCGCGCGGTAACCATAGCGTGCCGGTCGGTCGGGGCCGTGTTACCCGAAGGAAACATTGGTGCGGCAGTGCGTTCCGGCCGGCGCGCTCAGAGCTGGGATTCGACCGGCAGCCAGCCGACGACGCGCGCCACGATCCGCCTGCCCATGCCGGCCTCGGGCTCGTGCCGCAGGTCGGGCTGCGGGTGGCCGGCGCCCTCGTGCCAGACGAGGCGGCCGCGCCGCCGCCCCAGCCGCCAGCTCGCCGAGGAGGTGGTGAGCTGGGCGAAATGCTGCGTCACCTCGCCGGTCAGCTCGGGTTCCTCGAACAGCACGCCCATCTCGGTGTTGAGCGAGATCGAGCGCGGGTCGAAGTTGAACGAGCCGACGAAGCCGGCGCGGCCGTCGACCACGAAAGCCTTGGTGTGGAGGCTGGCGCCGCGCGAGCCGAACAGCGAGATGGAGCCGCGGCGCGCGCGCGGGCGCAACTCGTGCAGCCTGACGCCGGCGGCAAGCAGCGGCAGGCGGTATCGCGCATAGGCGCCGTGGACGGCCGCCACGTCGGTGGCGGCGAGCGAGTTGGTGAGCACCGTCACGTGCACGCCCTTGCGCGCCAGCTCCACCAGCGAGCGCACGCCGCGCCGGCCGGGGATGAAGTAGGGCGAGATGATGCCGAGGCTGCGGGCGGCCGAGCGCATGACCGGGAAGATCGCCTTGTAGAGCCATGCGTCGCGGTGGCCGCCCATCGATTTGCCCGGCGGATCGGCCACCACCTCGACGCGGCCGCACCAGTGGAAGCGCGGGCCTTCCTCGACCACGGCGCGCACCGACGGCGCGCTTCTCACCCGCTCCAGGAACGGCGCGGCGCCGGCCGAGGCGCGCACCGCCTCGATGTCGCGGCGCAGGCCGGCGAGGTCGCCGGTCTCGATGCGCGGCAGCGAGCCGATGGGCAGCACGCAGTTGCTGTTCCAGAAGCTGTCGAACACGGCTTCCGCCTGCGCCACGGCCGGTCCGACGATAGCGAGGTCGAGGTCGCGGAAGTTGAAGGTGTCCGAGGCGTCGAAATAGGCGTCGCCGATGTTGCGCCCGCCGACGATGGCCAGCCGGCCGTCCGCGATCCACGCCTTGTTGTGCATGCGGCGCGTGGCCGAGAAGGCGCGGAAGAGGAGCTCGAAGCCGCGCTGGAGCGAGCCGACGCGGTTCCAGCAGGGGTTGAAGACGCGGACATCGACATTGTCGTGGCTGGCCAGCGACAGATAGTTGGCATCGCGGCCCTTGAGGTTGATGTCGTCCACCAGCAGGCGCACGCGCACGCCGCGGTCGGCCGCGTCCAGCACCTCGCCGGCGAGCAGCGTGCCCGTCAGGTCCTTCTTCCAGTAATAGTACATGAGGTCGAGGCTGCGGCCGGCGGCCCGCGCCGAGCGGGCGCGCGCGGCGAAGGCGTGAAGGCTCTCGGCGAGCAGTTGCAGGCCGCTCTCGCCCTTGCGGGCATCGGTCAGCGGCGCGAACAGCCGGTCGATCTCGCTGTCGTCGGCGAGCGGCAGCGCGTGCGCGGGAGCGCCGGTGTCGCGCCGGGCGAAACGCCCGTAGAGATAGACCGCCAATGCCGACAGCGCCGAGAAGGCGAGGATGCCGATGCCGATGGTGGCGACGTACTTCATGCGCGGTCTGTCCGGGGATTGCCGCTCGCTCGCTGCGCCTTTTCAGCGCTCCGCGCGGGGTGCCGCGAGGCGCTTCACGCGACAATGATGGCGGTTCTGCCGAAAAATGACCATATCATTAAACAAACTGGCGTAAGGTGCGTTTCATGCGGGAGACTCGCGCCGAAGGAGACCGTCGCGGAATGACCAGCCTGATGTGGAAGCCGGCGCTTGCCGAGTCGCTGAAGCCGTTCATACCGCGCCGTTTCAGCCTCCAGTCGCTGTCCCACCAGAGCTGCGACGCCTACATGCACGACATGGTCGTGGCGTCCTACAACATCCACAAATGCGTGGGGCAGGACGGGGTGTTCGATCCCCGGCGCATCGCCTCCGTGATCGCCGAACTCGACGCCGACATCGTGGCCCTCCAGGAGGTCGACCGCCGCTTCGGCGACCGTGGCGGGCTGCTCGACCTCGACAGCCTGCGCGACCGCAGCGGGCTGGTGCCGGTGGCGCTGACCCCGACGCGCGACGGGCATGGCTGGCACGGCAACCTGCTGCTGCGGCGCGAGGGCATCGAGGCCGAGGCGCGGCAGATCGCGCTGCCGGGCGGCGAGCCGCGCGGCGCGCTGATCGTCGATCTCGGCCTGCCGGGCGGCCAACTGCGCGTCGTCGCGGCCCATCTCGGCCTGCTCAGGCGCTCGCGCGCATTGCAGGTCAAGACGATCCTCTCCGCGCTGGCGCAGGACAGCGTGCCGACGCTGCTGGTCGGCGACCTCAACGAATGGCGCACGGGCCGCCGGTCGTCGCTGCGCCGGCTGGACGATGCCTTCCACGGCCACCAGCCGCTGCTGCCGAGCTTTCCGGCCGGCTGCCCGGTGCTGGCGCTCGACCGCATCATCAGCAACCAGCCGGGGCTGGTCACGCGCTCGCAGGTCCACGACACCGCGCTCGCGCATCTCGCCTCCGACCACCTGCCGGTGAAGGCGTGGGTGCGGGTGGGGCCGCAGCCGGTTTCCGCCGCCGCCTGATCGCAAGGGCGCTGTGGAGCCTTGGCAATCCCAATTATTCAAATATCTTATATCATGAATCAGAATAGCAGGGACCGGCGGGCCGCAGGCTCGGTTCCGCTCGATTCATTTACTACGGAAAAGCAAACGGTTGCGGAAGATTTCTCAGGCGATCTGGCCGTTGTCCATGCCTGTAATGTCGTCGCGAAGTGGCGTTGGGGCCAGATTTTTCCAAAAGCCTATTCGGCATCTGAATAGTTCGTGCTATGGCCACCTGTGCGCGCCAGCGGTCTCGCTCGGTCGGCAAGGGGGTACGAGGCCATGCCAGGCAGCACCGGACAGGCTCACCGGGATTTCGATCTGCGCAGGATCGACCTCAATCTCCTGCTGATCTTCGAGGCGATCTACTCCGCCCGCAACATCAGCCAGGCGGCGAAGGGGCTCGGCATGAGCCAGCCGACGGTCAGCAACGCGCTGGCGCGGCTGCGGCAGCAATTCGACGATCAGCTCTTCGTCCGCTCGGATCGCGGCGTGGCGCCGACCGGCTTTGCCAATTTCCTCATCAAGCCGGTGCGCGACGCGCTGGCGACGTTGCGCGGCGGCCTCGAATCCATCGGCACCTTCGATCTGGCGCAGGCGAACCGGACCTTCATCCTTGCGATCCACGATTTCGCGCTGCCCGCCTTCCTGCCGCCGCTGCTGCGGGAGATCGATGCCGAGGCTCCGAATGTGCGGATCGAGATCGCACAGCCGGACTGGGACAGTCCCTACGAGGCGCTGATGAGCGGCAAGGTCGACTTCTCGCTCGACATCTTCCCGCACCAGCAGCAGGGCGTCACCTTCGAGCCGTTCCCGCCGATCGACGTGGTCTGCATCGCGCGGCGCGGCCATCCCTTCGTCGACGGCTCCGTCACGCGCGAGCAGTTCTCGCGGGCGGGCCATGTGGTGATGCCGCTGAGCGCCCGGCTGCGCATGCAGACGGCCAACATCTTCCTTGCCGCGGGCATCGCCCGTCGCGTGGTCTGCGAGGTGCCGAACGGCAACGACATGGCCCCGATGGTCGCTGCCACCGACCTGCTGGCGATCGTGCCGCGGCGCTATGCGAACACGGTCGCGCCCGGCTTCGGCTTGCAGGTGATGCCGCTGCCGTTCGAGTATCCCCTGGTGCGCATCTTCATGGGCTGGAAGACCGACAAGTCCGCCGATCCGGGGCTCAACTGGCTGAAGACGCATTTCCTGCGGGTTGCGAATTCCGATCCGGGCGGACCCGGCCTGCCGGCTCAGCCGGCGGAGGGCGCGACCGCGAGCGAGCGCCCGGCAAGGTAGTAGACGAGCGCCGCGCTCAGCCCGAACAATTGCAAGGCGACGAGGGCGTAGCGCAGCGAATCCGCCGTGCCGCCGCCGAACGCGAAGTGGCTCATGACCCCCACCGCGCTGGGGCCGAGCCCGGTGCCGACGAGGGCGCTGCCGGCGCCGAGCAGGATCGCCGACGCCATCGCCCGGCGCGGCGGCGCCACCGCCTCGTGCAGGATGGCCGCGGTCGGGGCGACCATGATGGCCGAGACGGAAACCGGCACGAAGAAGGCCGCGATGACGATGCGCGGGTCGTCTGCCAGCAGCATGATCATGTCGAACGGGGTCGTGAGGGCGATTGCCGCGGCCGGAATCCATGCGCGCAAGCCGGGCCGCGCGGTGCCGACCCGATCGATCAGGCGGCCCGAATAGATCGTGCCCGCGACGCCGGCCAGGCCGCCGAGCGCCAGCACCGTCCCGGCCTGAAGCGGCGTGAACCCGTGCACCCTGATCAGGAAGGCCGGATACCAGGCGATCCCGCCATTGAGGACGATGTAGTGGAGCATCGCGGCAAGAAGCGCCAGCAGTGCCGGCCGTGCTGCGGCGATTTCCCGGACGGTCGTGAGCAGCACCGCCGGACGCAACGCCTCCCGCGCGGAGGCCGGATGCGCGTAGGCGCGCGCGGGCTCGCGGACCAGCAGCAGCGCCATGCCGAGGACGAGGCCCGGAACGCCGACGGCAAGCAGCGCCGCGCGCCAGCCGAACATCTGGCCGAGCAGGCCGCCGGCAAAGATCGCCAGCGCCGTGCCCAGCGCCGCGCCGGCGGTGAACAAGGCGAGGCTTCCCGTGCGGCGCCGGTCGCCGGCCATGTCGGACAGCAGCGAATGCGAGGCAGGGCCGCTGCCGGCCTCGCCCAGCGCTATGCCGGCGCGCGCGATGGCGAGGTGCCAGAAGCCGGTGGCCATGCTGCCGAACATGGTCATCAGGCTCCAGACGATGGCCGACAGGGCGATGAGGTTGCGGCGGCTGCCATAGGCCGACCAGAGGGCAGCCGGGATCGTCGCGACGGCAAACACGACCGCGAAGGCGAGGCCGGAAATCAATCCCAGCTCGAAGTCGGTCAGGTCGAGGTCGAGGCGGATCGCCTCGAGCAGGATGCCCATCACCTGGCGGTCGAGGTGATTCATCATCCAGATCGCGACGAGGAGGGTAACGAGGAGCTTCAATTCACGCACTGCCGATGTGACTCGCCAACCCGGCCGCGGGGCCATTCGGTGATGCCCCGTCTCCGGGTCTGGTCGATGCCGAAGCGACGCCGATTGAAATACCCTTCCGCAAGGTCAGGCAAGTGCGCTTTCGGCGGACTGCCGCTGCTTCCATCAATCCGCCACGATGGCCGGATCACCGGGACGACGGAACATCAATCAAATATTTCTTCCGTCATTTCGGCCATATCGCGTGATGAGCGGGGTGCGGCGACGTCGATATTGTGTATATAAATATTGCATACTATCACATTCAATGTCTGATAGGCTGATATTCGGCTTATGAATAGATAATATTCTATAATATTTATTGTTGCGCTGTTTCCTCCTCGCTAGATTTCTCCCGGTCGGCGGTCGCACGCCGAAGCGTGGGCGGCAAGCCCGGGGCGCCGGGAGGCGCTTCAGGCCAGGGTGGGGCGGAAGCATGAGACCTGTGGAGATGACGCGCGCGCGTGGGCGCCTGCTCGCCGGCGTCGCGAAGCTCCGTCTGCCCGGCGCGCTCGCGGGCGCGAGCCTGATTCTGTGCCTGACCGCGACCGACGGCAAGGCCGATGCCGGCGCGGGCGGCGGTGCGACCGCGGCTGGCTTCAACAACGGCGCCGTCACGGGCACGGGCGGCGCGGGTGGTGCCGACAGCATTCTTGGAAACGGGGCCGCGGGCGCTGCGCCGACGGGCAATGGCGGCGGCGGCGGCGGCGGGGCCGGCGTGAACGGCGGCGCCGGAAGCCCGGGACCCATTTCCGCGGGCGGAGCCGGCGGCACAGGCCCCGGCGGCAATGGTGGCGACGGCGTTTCCGTCAACGGCGACCCGGCGGGCACCGGCGGCAATGGCGGCGGCGGCGGCGGAGCGCATGGTTTCGTGGGCGCCGCTTTGCCCGTGGGCGCCGTGCAGGGCGGCAATGGCGGCCGCGGCGGCGAAACCCAGTGGTTCGGCGGTGCCGGCGGCGGCGGTGCCGGCGGCTACGGGGCGGTGGTCACGGGAGCCGGCGCGCTCGGCACGCTGGGCGTCAACGTCACCGGCGGCAATGGCGGCGCCGGCGGGTTCAGCGGATTCGACGGGTGGAACGGCGGTCCGGGCGCCGGCAATGGCGGCTCCGGCGGCATCGGCCTGCTGTTCACCGATATCGCCACGGTGACGGTCGCCGGGGCGGTCGCAGGCGGAATTGGCGGGGGTGCGGGCGGTCTGTCGGCTGCGGGCGGCGCTCACGGAACGGGTGTCGTGGGCGCCGGACTGGACCTGACGCTCGGCAGCGGGGGCTCGATCGCCGGGGGCGGTGCGGGCGGGGCGAATGCGGTCACCTTCACCGCCGGAGCGAATGCGTTCGAATTGCAGGGAGCCGCGACGGTCACCGGCAATGTCGTCGACCAGACCGGCAACGGCACCTTCCGTCTCGGCGGCGCCGTCGGCGCGGCGATGGACGTTTCCACCATCGGCGCGGCAGCCAAGTACCGGGGCTTTGCCGATTTCATCAAGACCGGCCCCTCGACCTGGACGCTGACGGGCACGAACGCCGGCGTCATGCCCTGGACCATCGATCAGGGCACGCTGTCGGTCTCGTCCGACGACAATCTCGGCGCCGCCACAGGCCCCCTCGGCTTCGGCGGGGGTACGCTGCTGTTCGGCGCCGCCTTCGATCTCGCCGGTACGCGCGACGTCACGCTCAATGCCGGCGGCGGCACCTTCGATACCAACGGCTTCGACACGACCGTGTCCGGGCGGATCGTCGGCGTCGGGGGCCTCACCAAGGCCGGAGCCGGCACGCTCACCGTGCTCAACAACGCCAACGGCTATGCCGGCGCCACCGACATCGCCGCCGGCACGCTGATCGCCGCGGGCGGAAACGGCATCGGCGACCTGTCGGCGGTGACCGTGGCGGCCGGCGCGCAGTTCGGCCTTGCTTCGGCGACGGAAACCGTGGGTTCGCTCGCGGGCGCCGGCACGGTCGGCGGCAGCGGCCCCGCGCCGCGGGAGCTGAGGTTCGGCGGAAACAACGCGTCGGCGATTTTCTCCGGTGTTGTCCAGGATATCCTGCCCGGCCTCGGCACGGCCGGCGTGACCGTGCTTTCGCTCGTGAAGGAAGGCACCGGCACGCAGGTCCTGACGGGCGCCAGCATCTTTACCGGCGCCACCGCCGTGGCCGGCGGCACGCTTGCCGTGAACGGCTCGATCGCGGCCTCGGCAGGCGTGACGGTAGCGGACGGCGCGTTCCTCGCGGGTACCGGCACCGTTGCCGCGGCGACGATCCAGGGCGGCGGGACGCTTGCACCCGGCAATTCGATCGGGACGCTGACGGTGAACGGCGCGCTGATCCTTGCGCCCGGCTCGCGCTACGCGGTGGAGGTCTCGCCGGCATCAGCCGACCGTGTCAACGTGGTCGCGGTCGGCGGGGCGGGCAATGCCGTTTTGTTCGGAGCAACGGTGGTCGCGGTCTACGAGCCCGGCAGCTACGTCGCCCGGCGCTACGTCATCGTCAATGCAGCCGGCGGACTGGGCGGCACCACCTTCGCCGGCCTTTCGGGCACGGCGCCGGCGGGCTTCGCCCACGCGCTCGCCTATGAGGGCAACGAGGCGCTGCTGGTGCTGGAGCTGCTGATGGCGGGCGGCGGGCCCGCTGCCGCCCAACCGTTTTCAAACCTTAACTGGAATCGCCGTCAGGTGGCCGACGCGATCGTGCGCCATTTCGAGGCGACGGGCGGGCTGCCGGCGGACTTCGCCGCGCTGTCGCCGGAGGGCCTGACGCTGGTGTCGGCCGAAACCGGCACGGGCGCTGTGCAGGCGGGCATGCTGGCCGCCGACCGTTTCCTCGACGTCATTTTGGCGCCGATGCTGGACGGGCAGGGAAGCGGTGGTGCGGATTTGGCGACCGGCGCGACGCGCCTCCCGCACCGGCTCGACGCCGGCTTCGGCGACGGTGCGGCGCCCGGGCCCCAGCGCTATCAGGCGTGGGGCGCGCCGTTCGGCGGCGGTATCGACCTCGCCGGCAATCCGGCCGTCGGCTCGCAGGCGATGACCGGCTCGGCGGTCGGGCTCGCTTCCGGCTTCGACTGGGTGAGCGGCGTCACCCGCGCCGGCTTGGCGCTCGGCGCCACCTGGTCGAGCGCGACGGTGTCCGGCCTCGGCACCGCCGGCGTCGGCACCGCCTCGGCCGGCCTGCGCGCAAGCCACGATTTCGGGCGCGCCTATGTGGCCGGCGCCTTCGCCTACGGCCTCAACTTCGTCTCCACCACCCGCGCCGTGGGCGGCGAGACCTATGCCGCGGCGTTCACCGCCCATTCCGTTTCGGGACGGCTCGAGGCCGGCTGGCGCTTCGCCACGCCTGCCGTTGACCTCATCCCCTTCGCCGCCGCGCGCGCTCTATCCTTCTCGACGCCCGCCTACGGGGAGACCGGCAGCGGCGCCGGCACCTTCGCGCTCGCCTATGGCGCGCAGACCAGCATCGAAGCCCGCTCCGAGATCGGTCTGCGCTTCCATAAGGCTATCAAGGGAGCGAGCGGAACCACCGCATTTTCCGGCATGCTCGGCTGGGCGCACTCCATCTCGCAAGGCCGCGCGGCCACGGCCGGCTTTGCCGGCCTGCCGGGCACCGCCTTCGCCACCCAGGGCGCAACCGGGGGCGCCGACACGGGCATCGTGTCGCTTCGCGTGGCGCACAGCTTCTCCAACGGCGTCGGCCTGTCGTTCGAGGGCTCCGGCGAGTTCGGCACGGGAACGATCGGATACGCCGCCAAAGGCAAGCTCAGCTTCAAATGGTAGTGGCGGTCGCGGGGCGAGCCGTCGCCCGCAGACGACGGCGCGTTCGCGCCGACGCGAACGGACGGCATTCGGCACCACGAGATTGCCCCGCTCCGGCGCAGGGCTTGAGGCCGAGCCTCCCGACGGGCTTGATATCCTCTATCGGCGCGATTTTTCGAGCGGATATCCGGGCGCGCAAACGCCAGCGCTCCCCATATCGATGCGCACGACGAACAAAAATTTATCTTGCGAACTTTCCGTCCCCATAGCAGACTCGACCCGAGGCGCGTCGATGGCCACATGAACGACATCGGGGTGGAGAGGGGTGGACATCTGTCGATCGTCAGCAGCGGAACCTCAAAATCATCTCCCGTATATCTAGGCATGGCGGCCGGCAGTTCGATCGGGAATTCATCGCCTCTTCGAACGATTGCTTGTGCAGGGATCGCATGGTTCTGAATTCTCCGGCGATGCCACCGTGTTTCCTTCGACTATGACGCTTCCCGCCCGCTGCTCGCATGGCGTCTGTGGATCGTTCGGCCAATGCGCATCGGGCTGGTCATAAATCCCGTCGCCGGGCTTGGCGGATCCGTGGGCCTGAAGGGCACCGACGGGCCGGGGGCGGTCGCGGAGGCGCTCGCGCGCGGTGCCGTGCCGCAGGCAGCCTCGCGCGTGCGCCGCGCTTTCGAAAAGCTGGCCGGTGCCGTGCCGGGCACCGAAATTCTTGCCGCGCCCGGCGATCTCGGGGCCGGTCCGCTTGCCGGCCTGCCGCTCGGCATCAGCCTGATCGACCTGCCGGCGCCGAGCCGCACCGCTCGCGATACAAGGCTCGCGGTTGCCGCCATGGCGGATTGCGACCTCGTCGTCTTTGCGGGCGGCGACGGCACCGCGCGCGACGTCGCCTCGGCCATGAAGCGGGGGCAGGCCATGCTCGGCATACCCTGCGGCGTGAAGATGCATTCCGGGGTCTTCGCGCTGTCCCCGGAAGCGGCGGGAAACCTGATGGTCGATCTCGTCGCGAATCCGGACCGCGTATCCTGGCGCGACGATGCCGAGATCATGGACATCGACGAGGCCGCCTTGCGCGCGGGCACCGTCGCGCCCCGGCTCTACGGCCTTGCGCGCGTCCCGGAGGCCCGCAACCGCATGCAGGCGGCGAAATCGTCGCCGAAGCGCGACGATGCCGGCGGGCTCCTTGCCGCCGCGCGCGAAATCGCCCGTGCCATGGAGCCTCAGACGCTTTATCTGATCGGTCCGGGCACCAGCGCCGGGCTGGTCTCGGCGGCGCTCGGCCACGAGCCGACGCTCCTCGGCGTCGATGCCGTGCTCGACGGACGGGTCGTCGCGCGCGACGCCGGAGCACCGGAACTGGAAGCATTGGCCGGGGGCAGGAGGCTTCGCCTCGTCCTCTCGGTTACCGGGCAGCAAGGGTTCCTGCTCGGCCGCGGAAACCAGCAGATCAGCGCGAGGCTCATCCGGCAGGCCGGGCGGGACGGGCTGATCGTCCTTGCCGGAGAGGGCAAGCTCGCCGCCCTCGCCGCCCCGCATCTGCGCATCGACACGGGCGACCCCGCGCTCGACTCCGCGCTCGCCGGTTTCGTCCGGGTGCAGACGGGGCCGGGAAGATTCACGTTGATGCGACTCGGCGCCAGTTGATTGTGCCGGTGCGATATGCGAACTTATGTTCATAGATTTAGCTGCTTTCCAGGAGGACTGCGAGATGCCGGCTCACTCCAGGGCCCATCCGTGGATGGCGAATTCTGCCCCCGGTGCCATAGACGCGATGCTCGAAGTGATCGGCGCCAGCTCGGCCGCCGAGCTTTTCGAGCAGATCCCGCAGGACCACTATCGCAAGAAGCCTCTCGATCTTCCGCCGGCGCTCAGCTCCGAGATGGAGCTCAGGCGCGACCTGGTGACGAAGCTGAAGAAGAACGGGGATTGCGAGACGTACCTGTCCTTCCTCGGCGCCGGCGTCTGGCAGCACCACGTGCCGGCCGTCGTCGACGAGATCGTGGGGCGCAACGAATTCGCCACCAATGTGTGGGGCTCGATGCAGTCCGACCACGGCCGCAACCAGGCCTGGTTCGAGTTCTCCTCGCAGCTCGGCGCCCTTCTCAACCTCGAGGTCGTGCAACTGCCGGTCTATTCCTGGGGCTGCGCCTCGGGCCATGCGATCCGCATGGCCGCGCGCCTGACGGGCCGCAGCAAGGTGCTGCTGCCGCGTCTTTCCGACCCCGAGCGGCTTGCGGTCATCCGCACCTATTGCCAGCCGGTGGAGATGGAGAGCCATATCGAGATCGTCGAGGTGGCGGCCGATCCCTCGTCCGGGCGGCTTGACCTCAAGGATCTGGCGTCCAGGCTCGGTCCCGACGTCTGCGCGGTCTATTTCGAGAACCCGGCCTATCTCGGCACCATCGAGAGCGGCGCCGCCGAGATCGCCAGGATGGCGAGGGCCGCGGGCGCGGAAACCATCGTCGGCGTCGATCCGATCTCGCTGGGCATCCTCAAGGCGCCCGGCGACTACGGTGCCGACATCGTCACGGGGCCGGTCCAGCCGCTCGGCGTCCACATGAATTGCGGCGGCGGCGCGGGGGGCTTCATCGCCTCACGCGACGAGGAGAAATATGTTCGCGAATACAACGGCTTCCTGGTTTCCATTGCGGAGACTCTGGAGGCCGGCCAGTTCGGTTTCGGCCTGGCTTCGTCGCACCAGAATTCCTACGGCTCGCGCGAGCACGGCAAGGACTGGACCGGCAACTCGACCTATCTGTGGGCGATCGCCGGCGCCGTCTACATGAGCCTCCTCGGCCCCGAGGGGTTCCGGGAGGTCGGCACGCTGATCGTCTCGCGGGCCCGCTATGCGGCGAAGATGCTGGCCGAGGTGCCCGGCGTGAAGATCGTCTGGCCCGGCACGACCTTCAAGGAGTTCGTCGTCAATTTCGACGGGACCGGCAAGAGCGTTGCCGAGATCAACGATGCCCTGCGGGCCAGGGGCATTTTCGGCGGCAAGGACATTTCGCGCGAGAGCGCCCGGCTCGGCCAGTCGGCGCTCTACTGCGTGACCGAAATCCACAGCGCGGCCGAAATACGCCGGCTGGCCGACACGCTGAAGGAAATCTGCCGATGACCCGCGCGCCCGAATATCCCAGACTGCCCGACTATCATGGGGCCAAGTGGGACGAGCCGGTCATCCACCAGATCGGCCGGCCGGGCGCGCGCGGGCAGCTCTTCCCCGCGCCGGAAGCCGAGGTGGCGGATGCCGTTGGCGCCGAGCTGGTCCCGTCCTCCATGGTCCGTTCCGACAGGCCGGCGCTGCCGGAGGTCACCGAGTTCGAGGCCCAACGCCACTATCTGCATCTTTCGCAGATGACGCAGGGCATGATGGGCGTGAGCCTCTTCGGCACCTGCACCATGAAATACAATTCCAAGACGGCCGAGTTCGCGACGCTGCGTCCGGAGCTTGCCGAGGTGCACCCCTACCAGCATCCCGACACGCTGCAGGGCGTCATGCAGATCATCTACGAGTTCGACCTGATCCTGCGCGAATTGTCGGGCATGGACCAGTTCGTCTTCCAGGCCGGCGGCGGCGCCAATGCCGCCTATACGATGGCCGCGCTCGCCCGCGCCTACTGGGCCGACAGGGGCCAGCTCGGCGTGCGGACGGAGATGGTGACCTCGATCCAGGCGCATCCGTGCAATCCCGCGACGGCCGCGGCGGCCGGCTTCAAGGTGGTGAACCTGCCGCTGGAGGAAAACGGCTATCCGTCGCTGGACGCGCTCAAGGCGGCCGTGGGTCCGAATACCGCGCTCGTCATGATCAACAATCCTGACGACATGGGCATCTACAATCCCGAGATCAAGGAGTGGGTGAGGGCGGCGAAGGAGGCGGGCGCGCTCTGCTTCTACGACCACGCCAACTTCAACGGCGTCATGGGCAAGCTCAGCGCCCGCGAGCTCGGCTTCGACGCCTGCATGTTCATGCTGCACAAGACCTTCGGCGCGCCCAAGGCGGGCGGAGGACCGGCAGTGGGGGCCTTCGGCTGCTCGAACGAGCTCGCGCCCTACCTGCCCGTTCCGGTCATCGTGAAGGCGGGCGAGGCATACCGGCTCGACGAGGACCGCCCGAAGTCCACGGGCAAGATCCGCGAGTTCTGGGGCAATGTCCCGCAAGTCGTGAAGGCTTATGCCTGGGCGCGCGCCATGGGGGCGGAGGGCATCAATCTCGCCTCCGACATCTCGGTGGTGGCGAACAACTACATGGATGCCCAGCTCGCCAAGATTCCCGGCCTGAAGCGCTCGCATGCGGACAACAAGGTCCATCGCATCGAGATGACCCGCTGGTCGCTTGGCCCCCTCTTCGAGGAGACGGGCATCGGCACGGTCGACTTCGCCAACCGCATGGCCGATTTCGGCATCGATCCGTGGTGGATGAGCCACGAGCCGTGGATCGTGCCCCAGCCCTTTACGCCCGAGGCCGGCGAGTTGTGGTCCAAGGAGGACATCGACCTGTGGATCGCCGTCGTCGCCCGGATCGCGAAGGAAGCGCGCGAGGATCCGGCCTTCGTGAAGAACGCGCCGTACAACCAGCCGATCGCGCAGGTGAAGGGTGACGTCTTCGACGATCCGGCCCGCTGGGCGATGACGTGGCAGGCCTATGAACGCAAACACGGAGCGAAGGCCGACGCGAAGCGCGGTGCCGCCTGAGCAGCGGGCGCACGGGTCGGGAGGAATGGGAAGACGGGCATCCGCTGGAATGCCCGCTTTTTTAGAGTGCTGAAATCCCGTCGAGTGAAAGTCGCGGCGGGCGACCAAGAACCAGATCGGCGACGAGCCGGGCCGTCATGGGGCCGGCGGAGAAACCGACCCAGGGAAACAACGCCAGGAAGAACCCGAGATGGCCCGGCACCTCCCCGATCAGCGGACGCCAGTCCTCCGTCCCGTTGACCGTCGCGGTCCAGGTCCGCACGGCGCGGACCTGCGCCAGCGCCGGCGCGACCTCGGTTGCGCGCTGCATGTTGCCCGTGAGGCTCGCCGGGATCACCGCGAGCCGGCCGTCGCCCTTGTCGCGCGCCGGCCAGCCGCCGCCGATCAGGCAGGTGCCGTTGGCCGCCTGCTTGAGCGACAGCTTGCCGGCGGCCGAATAGACGAGGTGCGGGATCGTCGGCGCGACGGGCTCGGTCACCGTGACTTGCAGCGGAAACCCCTGAAGGCCGATCTCTATTCCGAGCATGCGGGCAAGCTCGGCCGCCGACGCCCCGGCCGCGTTGACCACGCGCCGCGCGCGGAAGGTGCCCGCCGTGGTCGAGACGGCATAAAGGCCGCCGTCGCGGGCGATTGCCGTCACGCGGGTTCCCGTCAGGATGCGCGCGCCGCGCTCGGCGGCGCGACGGGCGAACGCGAAGGTCGCGCGCAGCGGGTTCGCCTTGCCCTCCATGGCGCAAAGCCCGGCGCCGATCGCCTTTTCGGTCAGGTAGGGCGCGATCGCGCGCAGCTCCTCGCGGCCGAGCAGGACCGTTTCGACCCCCACCGTCGCCTCGATTTCGGCTTTCGCTGCGATCTGGCGCATATGCTCCTGCGTGGTCGCGACGGTGAGGCCGCCCGCGAGCTTCACGTCGAGGTCTTCGCCGAGCTCCTCGCCCAGCCCCTGCCAGAGCGCCAGCGATTGCTTCAGCAGCCTCAGCGTCGGCGCATAGGCGCGGGCCCAGCCCTCGCCCATCGACACGAATTCCGGGTGCGGGATCTGGAGATGGATCGACCCGGCATTGGTGCCGGAAGCCTGCGTGTTGAGGTCGCGCGCTTCCAGCAGCGTCACGTCGACGCCTTCGCCGGCCAGATACCAGGCGCAGGCGGTGCCGGCGATCCCGCCTCCGATGACGATCACCTCGCATATTCCCCTGTCCGCAACCCCGTTCACACCGCATTCTCCGCTTAGAAAGGACTGACCCATGCCGAAGACGTTTTCAGGCAGCTATACAGTGACCATCACGCCCTTCACCGAGGGCGGCAAGGCTATCGACTACCCGGCATGGAGGCGGTTTCTCGACTGGCAGGTCGCTTCCGGCGTGCCCGGCGTCATCATCCTCGGCACGACCGGCGAGTTTCTCACCATCAGCGATGCCGAGCGCGAGGCGTTCGTCGAGGCGACCGTCAAGCACGTCAACGGCCGCATGGACGTGCTGGTCGGGACGATGAACGCCTATACGCCGAAGGCGGTCGAGTACTCCAGGCAGGCCGAGAAGCTCGGCGCCGACGGGCTGATGATCATCCCGCCCTATTACTACACGCCCACCGACGACGAGATCTTCAACTACTACAAGGCGATCTGCGAGAAGGTCAGCCTGCCGATCATGCTCTACAACAACCCGTTCACCTCGAACGTCGACATGTCGGCCAAGCTGGTCGGGCGCCTGACGAAGTCCTTCGAGCAGATCCGCTACATCAAGGAAGCCTCGCAGCGCATCGAGCGCATTCACGCCGTCATCGTCGAGAGCGGCGGACTGATGAACGTGTGGGCCGGCCAGCAGGTGCTGGAAAGCTACAAGATGGGCGCCGTCGGCTACGTGAACCCCTATGGCAACTACATCCCGCGCGCCTCGGTGAAGTTCGTCGAGTGGGCCGAGCAGGGCCGCTGGGACGAGGTCTGGGCCGTGCAGAGCATCATCCAGAAGTTCGACGCGATCATCACCGAGGGGCATCCGCTCTACGGGCACCAGTGCTATTCGAAGGCGCTGGCCGCCGCCGCCGGCTATCCGGTCGGCGACGTGCGCGAGCCGATCACCACCTTCGCCTCGCTCGGCGAGGAAGGCCGCGCCCGCGTCGCGAGGATGGTGCCGCTGATGCATGAGCTCGATGCCGTCGTCGACCGCATCGAGGGCAGGATGAAGGCCGCCGAATAGGGCCCGGGCGCCGCTGCCGCCGGCAAGTCCGGCGGCAGCATGCCGCGGTCGCGCCGGAACCGCGCGAGACAAACCCGACAGGGCGGCCGAGACGCTCATGAACGTGTCTGCGACGCCCTATCGGATGTAGGCCGCGCCATTCACGTCGATGGTCGAGCCGGTCAGGTGGCGAACCTTGCCGCGGGCCAGATAGACCACCAGATCGGCGATCTCCTCCGGCGGCACGCATTCGCCCAGCGGCAGCGATGCCTCGACGGCGGCCATGCCCCCGGTCTTTTCCGCGGACTCCCGCGTCATGCGCGTGTTGACGGCGCCCGGCGCGATCACATAGGCGAGGATGCCCTTCGCGGCGTAGGCGCGGGCCACCGTCTTGGTCGCCGCCGCGATTGCCGCCTTGGAGGCGGCATAGGCGATGGCGCTGGGATTGGTCGTGCCGCGCGTCGTCACCCAGCTTCCGATCCCGATCACGCAGCCGGGCCGATCCCTTGCCACCCAGTCGTTGACGGCATGGCGCATCAGGCGCGCCGGCGCCATGACGTTGACGGCGTGGGACTGCGCCCATACGCGGTCCCATTCCTCGATCGGATCGGGAATTCCGCCCGTCTGATGCATGATGCCGGCGTTGTTCACGAGAACGTCGACATGGCCGAGCCGGGCAACGGCCTCAGCCCACAGCCGATCGACCTCCTCCGGCTTCGACAGGTCGGCCTGCAACAGGTCCACCTGCCCGCTCGCGGCGTCGGGGAGGAGCTGCTCGGCGCCGGCGCGATCGTTGCCATAGTGGGCGGCGATGCGGGCGCCGGCGCGCACGAGCGCGGTCGCGGTGGCCGCGCCGATGCCTTTGGAGGCGCCGGTGATGAGAACCGTTTTTCCCTGGAGGTCCATGTCGTGTCCTATTTGCGCGTCACGAAGGGTTTCGAGCGCATGGCGGGATGGCAGCGCGCGTAGGGAGCGGGCAGGGCGACCTCGTCGCCGAGCGCAAGCGCCGCATGCCAGGGCCAGCGCGGATTCCAGAGCACGCCGCGGGCGAGGGCGACGAGATCCGCCTGGCCGCCGCGCAGAATGGTTTCCGCCTGGATCGGTTCCGTGATCTGGCCGACCGCCATGGTCGCGATGCCGGTTTCGCGCCGGATCGCCTCGCAGAACTCGACCTGATAGCCGGGACCGGGGACGATCTTCTGGCGCTGGTCGAGCCCGCCGCTCGATACGTGGATGAGGTCGCAGCCCACCGCCTTCAGCGCGCGCGCCAGCACGATCGAGGACGCGAGGTCCCAGCCCCCTTCCACCCAATCCGTCACCGAGATGCGGGCGATGACGGGCTTCTCGGCCGGGAATGCGTCGCGCACCGCCTGGAACACTTCCAGGGTGAGGCGGATGCGGTTCTCCAGCGATCCGCCGTAGCGATCGGTGCGCTGGTTCGAGAGCGGCGACATGAACTGGTGCAGGAGATAGCCGTGCGCCGCGTGAATCTCGATCACGTCGAGGTCGCTGCGCGCCGCACGCCGCGCAGCGTCGGCGAAAGCGCGTTTGACGGCCTCGATATCCTCGATCGTCATGGCGTGCGGCACGCGCCAGCCGGGCAAATAGGGCAGGGGCGACGGGGCGGCGGCCTCCCAGGCTTCGGCGTCCGTCAGCTCGCCGCCGCCATACCATGGAGCGGCGGTGCTGGCCTTCCGCCCGGCATGGTTGAGCTGGATGCCGATCTTCGACGTGCCCACGGAGCGGACGAAGGCGGCGATGCGGCCGAGCGCGGCCTCGCTCTCGTCCGAATAGAGGCCGAGGCAGTCGGGCGTGATGCGGCCCTGCGGCGTGATGCCCGTCGCCTCCATGAGGATCAGGCCCGGCGACGCCTGCGCGAACTGGCCGAGATGGACCAGATGCCAGTCACCCGGGACCCCGTCCTTCGACATATACTGGCACATCGGCGCCACGACGATGCGATTCGCCAGCGTCACTCCGCGCAGGGGAAAGGGCGAAAAGAGGATGGAGGGCATGCGGGCGTTCTTCCTGTCGCTGTCGGTCGTTACCGTGTGTTCGCAATAGTTACATTTGTTCGAGAAATCCAGAGCCGCCGCATTGCACGCCGTGGCAGCCGGCAGTTCGCCATGCCCCGCGGACGGGACTTCCGATCCCCCGGTCCCCGCAGCGCCGCAGTGCCTTGAAGCGGCCCGGCCCGGCGGCATTCAGGGCGATCCGACATGGGTGTCGAGGCCGATGCAAGTCCTTTCGATCGCTCCGATTCATGCGCCCGGGCTCTTTCGGCTCGGGAAAACGCATGTTACGATATCGAACAATTTCTCACCATGCGAACAAACCGAAGGCGGCGCGTCGGCGATGAAAAGGGTTGGAAGGCCAATGACACCCACATCGCGATCAGCCATACGATGACGAAGCATGCGCTGGCTCACAGGGTGCGCGCGTTGTCCGTAACGGTTGCCCTCGTAAAGACGCCGCCCGGGCAGGCGGGCGTCCCCGAATTCATCTCCAACATGCGGCCGGAGCGCGGCATATGATGCACGACAACCTCATCAACGACGAACTGGCCGCGTGGGACCGGGCCTTCCTCCTTCACCCCACCACGCATACGGCCAACCATGCGCGCGGCGACGTGCCCGGCCGCATCATCAGCGGCGGGCAGGGGGTTTATGTCACCGACCGCGACGGCAACCGCTTCCTCGACGGGTTCGCCGCGCTCTACTGCGTCAATGTCGGCTACGGCCGCCAGGAAATCGCCGACGCCATCGCCGAGCAGGCGAGGACGCTGGCCTATTTCCACGCCTTCGCGGGCCACGGCAACGAGCCGGCGATCCGCCTCGCAAAGATGGTCATGGACCGTGCGCCCAGACACATGTCGCGCGTCTATTTCGGCCTCTCGGGGTCTGATGCCAACGAGACCAACGTCAAGCTGATCTGGCACTACAACAACCTACTGGGGCGCCCCGAAAAGCGCAAGATCATCAGCCGCTGGCGCGCCTATCACGGCTCGGGCCTCGTCTCGGGCTCGATGACGGGGCTCGCGTCCTACCACGCCCGCTTCAACCTGCCGCTCGACGGGTTCCTGCACACCGATGCGCCTTACTTCCTGCGCCGGCCCGATGCCGGCATGACCGAGGCGGAATTCACCGACTGGCTCGTCAAGCGCCTCGTCGCGTTGATCGAGGCGGAAGGCCCCGAGACGATCGCCGGCTTCATCGGCGAGCCGATCATGGGCACGGGCGGCATCATACCGCCGCCGGAGGGCTACTGGGCGAAGGTTCAGGAGGTTCTCGACCGCTACGACATCCTGCTGGTCGCCGACGAGGTCGTCACCGGCTTCGGCCGCACGGGGTCGATGTTCGGCTCGACCCATTACGGGATGAAGCCCGACTTCATGACCATCGCCAAGGGGCTGACCAGCGCCTATGCGCCGCTTTCGGGGTCGATCATCTCGCAGCGCGTCTTCGACGTGCTGATGCAGGGTTCGGACGATTTCGGGGCGCTCGCCCATGGCTGGACCTATTCGGCCCATCCGATCGGCGCCGCTGCCGGCATCGCGACGCTGAAGCTCGTCGACGACATGCGCCTCGTCCAGAATGCCGCCGACGTCGGGCCCTATCTGCTGGAGACGCTGAAGGAGGCCGTGGGCACCCACGCCAATGTCGCGGAGGTGCGCGGCGAAGGTCTGCTGGCGGCGGTCGAGTTCATGGCCGATCCGGCCAAGCGCGAATTCTACCAGCCGGTCATGAGCACGAGCCCGAAGATCGTCGCCGCCATGCTGCGCCGCGGCGTGCTCGCCCGTGCACTGCCGGAAGGCGATATCGTCGGATTTGCACCGCCGCTCTGCATCACCCGCGCCGAGGTCGACAGCCTTGTCCATGCGTTCCGGGACGCCGTCCACGAAGTGCTGGGCGGGGGCGCATGAGTCCCAGGCGCGTATGAGAAACGGGAGGGCGGCATCCTTCGATGCGTCCTCCATCCCGTCATCGCCGGTCCTGACCCCAGCGTCGGGATCGCCTGCGCATAAGTCTTCCGGAGGCAAGAGTGGTTGAATATTCCCATCTGGTTCGCGAACGGCTCCTCATCGACGGCCAGTGGGTCGGCGCGGATTCGGGCAAGACGATCGACGTGACCGACCCGGCCAGCGGCAAGGTCATCGCCACGGTCCCGAATGCGGGCGCGGCCGAGACGCGCCGCGCCATCGAGGCCGCGCACAAGGCGTTCCCGGCCTTCGCAGGCATGGCGCTCAACGAACGCGTGGGCCTGATGCGCAAGCTGCATCAGGCGATCATGGACAATCTGGACGGGCTCGCGGCCCTCCTGACCGCCGAGCAGGGCAAGCCGCTGGCCGAGGCGCGCGCCGAGGTGGCCTCGTCCGCCAGCTATGTGCTGTGGTTCGCCGAGGAGGCGCGGCGCGCGGATGGCGCCGTCATCCCTTCGCCGATCAAGGGCCGCAAGCTGATGACCACGCGCCATCCGGTCGGCGTCGTGGCCGCCATCACGCCTTGGAACTTTCCCTCGTCGATGCTCGCCCGCAAGCTCGGGCCGGCGCTCGCCGCCGGCTGCACCGTCGTCGTGAAGCCGGCGACGGCCACGCCCTTGTCGGGCCTCGTATGGGGGCTGCTTGCCGAACAGGCGGGTTTCCCGAAGGGCGTGGTCAACGTGCTGACGGGCTCGGCCCGCGAGATCGGCGGCGAGCTTACCGCCAATCCGCTGGTGAAGAAGATCACCTTCACGGGCTCGACCGCGATCGGAAAGCAGTTGCTTCGCGAAGCGGCCGGCACGATCAAGCGCGTCTCGATGGAGCTCGGCGGCAATGCCCCCTTCATCGTCTTCGACGACGCCAATCTCGACAAGGCCGTGGACGGCGCGCTGGTCGCCAAGTTCCGCAATGCCGGCCAGACCTGCATCTGCACGAACCGCCTCTTCGTTCAGGCCGGCATCTACGACCGCTTCGTCGGGCGCTTTTCCGAGCGGGTCGCGAAGCTGAACGTCGCGCCGGGCTTCGAGGCGGGAGCCGAGCAGGGGCCGATGATCGATGCGGCCGCCATGGAGAAGATGGAGGAGCTGATCGGGGACGCCGTCGAAAAGGGCGCCACGGTCGCGACCGGCGGCAGACGCCACGAGCGGGGAGGGCTGTTCTTCCAGCCGACGATCCTTTCCGGCGCGACCCGCGACATGCGCGTCTCGACGGAGGAAATCTTCGGCCCCGTCGCGCCCGTCTATCGTTTCGAGACCGAGGACGAGGCCATCGCGGCGGCCAACGACACCGAATACGGGCTTGCCGCCTATGCCTATACGCGCGACATCGGCCGCACGTTCCGGCTTCAGGAGAAGCTCGAATACGGCCTGATCGGCATCAACGAGGTGCTGATCGTCATGCCGGAGGTTCCGTTCGGCGGCCTGAAGGAGTCCGGCCTGGGCAAGGAAGGATCCTGGCAGGGCATCGACGACTATCTGGAGACGAAATACACCTGCATCGGCGATCTGCTCTAGAAAAGGCCGGGAGCCATCGGGGGGATCCGACGGGCCAATTCTAGTGCGATAGGGACAGCGTGATCCTGCTGGAGCTCTCCAGCAGGAACGGCAGGATATTCTCCATCATGGCCTCGATTGTATACCGGGCGCTCGGGCAGGCGACGTTCAATGCCGCAATGATCGATCTGTTTGTATTGTATATCGGTACGGATATGGATCTGAGCCCCATCTCATACTCTTGATCTACCAGAGAGTAGCCTTTTATTCGCGATTCACGAATTATATTACGCAGCTTTTGCTTGGAGGTGATCGTATTTTCTGTAAGCCGATCAAGCTTTGCCTTGCTCAATACGGAGTCGAGTTCTTCCGGGCTCAGGCTGGACAGCAGAATGCGACCTGAAGACATGCAATAAGCTGGCGCCCGGCTGCCAAGTTCAATGGATATGTTGACGACGCGGCGCGGCTTGGCCGCGGCTATGTAGACGGACGAGTCGCCGTCCAGGACGACGCAGAAACACGATTCTTGCAGCTTCTCCGCCAGATCGTCGAGAATTGGCTGAACAACCTCCGTCAGACTCAATGCAGCAAGCGCCGAGAAGCCAAGTTCGAGTATCTTGGGCTTGAGGCTGAAAATCTTGCCGTCAACAGAAGCGTAACCATCCTCGACCAGTGTCAGCAGGAACCGGCGCGCAGCAGCGCGGTTCATTCCAGCTTCTTCAGCAACGGCGCTCAGCGTCATCCTCGGCCTCGTCCGGGTAAAGGCCCGAATGACTTCAAGTCCGCGCGCGAAAGACGATACATAGTCGCGATTCGCTTCAAGCGTGGCAGGCTTCTGGGCCTCTTCGCTTGATTTCGATCTTCTGGGCAAAGTTTCTCTCCCTGCACGGCGCGTCATCACTAAGCATATCGCCGATTCAGCAGCAACTGCCATCCCGCTCGATTCCGTGCGCGTGGGCGCAGCCGCGGAGCGGCGTTCCGCAAGTTCCGCGGCGGGGAGCCGACGTTCGGTCCCCACCCCGCAGGCCCTGCTTTTGCTCCGCCATTCCTCATGATCCAGTTGCGTACAACTGTTCGTTATGTGAACCTGCGCGAGTGCCCGACATGGGTAAGGAGGAAGTTTTGGTACGCAATGTCGTTTTCCTCGGCGCGGGGTCCATCGGCCTGTCCTTCGCCGCGGCTTTCAGCGACCGCGGGCATGCCGTCGCGCTCGCCGAACCCGACGAAACGCGCCGCGCGGCGGCGCAGGCCGGAATTGCGGCGCAGCTCGCGGCGATCGAGGCCGCGGGCCTTCGGAACAATCGCGGCGGCTCCGTCGTCATCCTCCCGGACGCCGCCCCGGCACTGGGTTCCGCCGACCTCGTCATCGAATGCGGCCCCGAAAGGCTGGAGCTCAAACGGGAGATCTTCGCCGGCCTGCTGGCCGGGGCAGGCCACGATACGGTGCTTGCCACGGCATCCTCCGCGATCCCGATGTCGCGCATCGTGACCGACCACGAGGCCCAGCGCCGGTGCCTGGTCGCCCATCCCGTCAACCCGCCATCCGTCCTGCGGCTGATCGAGCTCGTCCCGGCGCCGGGCACCTCCGCCAACACCCTGTCGAAGGCGCGTGCGTGCTTTGCCGAAGCCGGTTTCGAGGCCGTGGCCCTCTCGCGGGAGATCGAGGGCTTCGTGCTCAACCGGCTCCAGGGCGCGGTCCTGCGCGAAGCCTATCGCCTGGTGGGGGACGGGATCGTCGATGTCGCCGGCGTCGAGGCGGTGATGCGGCTCGGCCTCGGGCCGCGATGGGCGCTGTCCGGGCCTTTCGAGACCGCGGAGCTCAACACGCCGGGGGGCATCCGTGCCCATGCCGCCCGAATGGGCCCTGCCTACAAGGCGATGGGCGAGGAGCGCGGCGAAACCAATGCGGCCTGGAGCGACGCGCTCGTCGGCGCGGTGGACGAGCAACGCCGCCGGGCCTTGCCGCTCGACGCGCTGCCCTCGCGCGCCGCCTGGCGCGTGCGCGCCGTCGCGGCGCTCGTCGCCTTCCGCGACCGGCTCTACGGGGATGCCGATGGCAAGTGAGACGATTTCCTTCCGCTTCGACGGCCGCCCGGTTTCCGCCCGTCCCGGCCAGAGCGTGGCGGCCGCCCTTGCCGATGCCGGCGAACGCGCCTTGCGCGAGACCGTGAAGGGGGGCGATCGCGGAATTTTCTGCGGCATGGGCGTCTGTCAGGACTGCCTGGTGACGGTGGACGGGCTGCCGAACCAGCGCGCCTGCATGACCACCGTCCGCGACGGGCTTGCCGTCTCGAAGCAGGCGGCGCTTGCGACGCTCGGCGAGGGGCCGGCCGCGAAAGCGGGCGCCGCGCGCCGGATCGCGCCCGACGTGCTGATCGTCGGCGGCGGGGCCGGGGGCCTGAGCGCTGCGATCGAGGCGGCCGCGGCCGGTGCCTCGGTGGTCGTGCTCGACGAACGCAAGGTCGGCGGCGGCCAGTTCTACAAGCAGACGGCCACCGGCGAGGGGCCGCTCGACGACCAGCAGGCCGACGGGGCGGAACTGCTTCGCCGGGCCGAAGCCGCCGGTGTGGAGATCGTCAGGGGCGCCGAGGTCTGGGGTGCGTTCGACGGCCCGATCCTGATGGCCGCCGTCGGCGACGGCGCGCTCGTTGCAAGGCCCCGGACGCTGATCGTCGCGACCGGCGCCTATGAGCGGCCGCGCATGGTGCCCGGCTGGACCTTGCCGGGCGTGATGACCACGGGCGCCGCCCAGACGCTCTGGCGCAGCTATCGCAGCCTTGCGGGAAAGCGGGTCGCGATCTGCGGCTCCGGCCCCCTGAACCTTCAGGTCGCGAGCGAGCTCGCGCGCGGCGGAGCGGACGTCGTCGTCGTCGCCGAGGCGGCCGGGTCGCCGTTTGTGCAGCCGCTTGCCGGGCTGGCGCTGCTGACCGCGGGGCCGGCGCTGGCCGTCAAGGGACTGGCGATGCTGTTCAGCCTCGCGGCCGGGGGCGTCAAGGTGCGGTTCGGCACCAGCCTTCAGCGCGTGGAAAAGGACGGCGACGCCCTTCGCGCCTGTTTCGCGGACGGCACGGGGCGCGAGACGGCGGTGTCCGTCGATGCGCTGTGCATGAACGAGGGTTTCGAGCCGCAGAACGAGATCCTTCGGCTACTCGGCGCCGAAATGCGCTACGATCCGGCTTTCGGGCATCTTCGCTGCCTGCGCGACGAGGCAATGGCAACGAGCGTCGCGAACGTCTTTGCCGCCGGCGACTGTGCGGGGCTCGGCGGCGCGCCGGCCGCGCGCGTCGAAGGCCGCATCGCGGGCAGGGCCGCCGCGGCCGCCGCAGGGCACGGCAAGGTTGCCGCCGACAGGGTCGATCGTCGCGAGCTCAGGTCCCATCGTGCGTTCCAGGCGCGCCTGTGGAAGCTCTATCGCCCTGCTCCCCGCTCGCCTTCGATGATCGCCGACGACACGATCGTCTGCCGCTGCGAGGAAATCACGGCGGGCGTTCTGCGGCGCTCGATGGAGGCCGATCCGACCCATGTCGGCACGATGAAACGCGCGACGCGCGTTGGAATGGGGCGCTGCCAGGGGCGTTATTGCGGCCCGGCTGCCGTCAGGCTGCTTGCCGAGGCGCGGGGCGGGACCATCGACGACATGAGCTATTTCGCTCCGCGCGTTCCGATCAAGCCGATCGCCCTTTCAGCGCTGGTCGCCGCGCAGGAGGCGCTCGACGAGCGGAGCTGACCCGGCCGTCGTCGAGTGGGGACGGACGATCGAGCGGGAGGGTCGGGCCGCTGCCTCGATGCAAGGCATCGAGGCAGAAATCGCCTCCCGCTCAATCTGCGATAATCCCGTGCTCCGAAGCCGGAGGCCGACGGGCAAGGCGCGTCAGACGAGCAGGATGCCCCCGTCCACCACCACCGTCTGGCCGGTGATGTAGGCGGCGTCGTCCGAACACAGGAACGTGGCCGCGCCGGCGAGATCGTCGGGCCGGCCGATGCGCTTCATGGGAATGCGTTCGCGCGCGCGCTTTTCAAGCCGCCGGCGACGCTCTTCCAGATCGTCGCCGGGCTTCACGCTCAAATCGGTCTCGATCGTGCCCGGAGCGATGGCATTGACGCGAATCTGATAGTCGACGAGGTGTGCCGCGAGCGACACCGTCATCTGGCGAATTCCGGCCTTCGATATATCGTAGGGGACGGTCGGGCGGCTGGACGCGATAAAGGCCGACGTCGAGGACACGTTGAGAATGGCGCCCCCGCGGCCCGAATCCTTCATGACGCGGGCTACTTTCTGCGACGCGAAGAAAGCCGACTTCAGGTTGACCGAGATGATGCGGTCCCAGTCCTCCTCCGTATAGGCAAATATATCGCCGACACCTCCGCCGATCCCCGCATTGTTGCAAAGAATATCGAGCCTCGAAAAATGTGACAGGGTCTTCTCGACCATCCTGTCGAGTTCGGCGAGATTGGAGACGTCCGCCTCGATCGCCAGGGCGCGGCCGCCTCGCGCCTCGATATCGGCAACGGCCTTTTGCGCCAGCTCGATCCGAAGATCGACGATAACAACCTTGGCGCCTTCGCCGACCAAACCGTTCGCGATGGCATGGCCAATACCACGCGCGCCGCCAGTAACTATGGCAACTCTGTCTTCAAGTCTCATGGCGAGCGATTTCCTCGTGCAAGCAACTGATGGAAGGGGTGTCCACCGCAGGCGGCATCGCCGACGGGAGCGCGCGAATATTCATCCTACAGCGTGCGGCGGGAGGCAAGAAAAATGCGAACATCGGTGCGAAATCGAGAAATTTCGCTGTTGCGCAGTTTCGATCGGTAGCCGATGCTCAAATCCCGTAGCTCGCACGGCTTGCGGCTTCCGTGGAGCTTTTTTGCCGGGTTTGCGCCGATGAAAACGCATGGGCCGGGCCCCGTACATCATGCCTTGCGAACAAAAATTAGCTAAGCGCACAAACTGCTTGACACCCAAACGACGGATGATCATGATCTTCTCATATCCGGCGTTCAACTTGTCGCGATGCCGATGAGGGACTTGGAGCCCGCCCGAAGTTTTCTTCAAATTGTTCGCTGCAAACTGCCTGCTCAGGAAAGTAGAATATGGAAAAGCCGTCCAGTCCGTCTTCAGGTGCCGGGAGTTTGACGCAGGGATGCGAGATCATACGGCCGGATGAGGTTCCTCTGGAGGCGGGCGTGCGTCACAAGCTGACCTACCGCCGTCTCGTCAGGCGCGATCGCCACGGAGAAGGCCTGAGCATGACATGGATCGCGCTGCGGGGGCGCCATGACCTGAGCCGTTGCAGCGAGAGCGATCGCCTGTACTACATCCTCGCCGGAAGCGCCGATTTCGTGCTCGGCACCGCGCCTGCCGAGCGTGTCGTCGCGGGCGAAAGCGTCTTCATTCCGCGCGGCGCAATCTACAGCCTGGAAGGCGACGTCGACTATCTGGTGATGAACGGTCCGTCGTTTCGGCCCGGCTCGGACGAGTATCTCGAATAATGGCTCTGTCTCGTGGCGCGGTTACGCTGCGCCAATGATGGAAGGTTGGGATTTTGGTTCTGTGCGCGCTTCGACGGGGAGTCTGTTCAGATCCGGGCGCGCTTGAGTTCTTTGCATAAATCTTCAACGTTATCCGAAGGAAGGAGTAAATGACGATGTGGAGCCGATACCTATTGGTCATGGCTGCGGTGATCGGGATCGCCGGTGCCGCCGATGCCAGATCTCTCGACGACATCATCAAGGAAGGCGTGATCCGCGTCGGCATCCAGCCGAACTTCCCGCCCTTCAGTTCGCGCAATGCCAATGGCGAATTCGAGGGATTCGACGTCGATATCGCCAACCGGATCGCCGAGGCCCTGAAGGTGAAGCCCGAATGGGTGCCGGTCGAGTCGCCGCAGCGCGTTCCGCTCCTCGTGGCGGACCGGATCGACATCATGCTCGGCGCCCTCACCCGGACGCCGGCGCGCGCGCAGCTCATCGAATACACGGTGCCTCTGCATACCGAGGTGCAGGGCGTGCTGACGAGAGAGGACGTCGACATCACGAGCTGGAGAGACCTGAACGATCCGAAATATACCATATCGGACATGCGCGGAAACTGGCAGACCGAGTGGCTCCAGAAGAACCTGCCGCTTGCCAAATTGGCGCTGGTCGATACCACTGCCGACTCGGTCAGACAGGTGGCGCAGGGCAGGGCCCACGCGATCGTAGGCATCTATTCGTTCGTCATGCCGCAGGCCAAGAACTATACGGACGTGAAGTGGAAGATTCTGCCCGAGCCGATCCAGGTAACCTACGATGCTATCGGCGTCGGCCGCGGCAACTATCCGCTGCGGGATGCGCTCAACATCATCCTCTACAACCTGCATTCCACCGAGTACGTCAATGAAAGGTGGGAGCACTGGTTCGCCTCGCCGATGCTGGTCAAGGTCACCCCGACGCCCTATTTCTAGGGGCTCGACAGGGTTCTCGGCGTCGTAGCGACGTCGGTTTCGGGCGGGCGGCATCGCTCGCTCGAAACCTTGTTGATGCCGCGCAATGCGAGCGGGTTCGTTTCTTTGTCATGCAGCTCAGTCCGCGACGATGGCGGGCAGCGATCGTATCTGTATTCATATGACGAAGACTACCGTGTTCTCCAAAGACCGTTGCTGAGCTGACAAGATGCAATATACATTTCAATTTGGCGCTGCGCTGGCTGAACTGCCGGAATTGCTGAAGGGCGCCGTCCTTACGTTCGTGCTTGGCCTGCTCATCTTCTGGGGTGCTGCTTTCATCGGTCTAATCGCAGCCTCTCTCAAGACATTCGGCGGCCCTTTCCTGCGCGGGGTGGCGAACGCCTACGTTATTTTCTTCACCAACACGCCTGGCCTCGTAATAATCTACTTTTTATACTACGGCCTGGCGGAAGTCGGCATTCTCTTAAGCAGTTTCGCATGCGTTCTTGTGGGATTGACGCTGAATGCCGGCGGCTATCTCACGGAGATCATTCGCGCGGGCTTCGTGTCGGTGCAGAGAAACGAGATGGAGGCCGGCGAGACGCTCGGGATGTCGATTCCCCAGCGGATCCGCTTCATCGTCGCGCCTCATATCGCGAAGACGATCTACCCGGCGCTCGCCAACACCTTCATTTCCATTCTGGTGATGGGCACGTCGATGGGAGCCATCCTCGGAGTCGACGAGCTCACCGGAACGGCGATCAATCTCTCCAGCCAGAGCTATCGCTGGATCGAGATGTTCGTTCTGGTGGCGGGCATCTACGTCGTGCTCACTTTCGTGGCCAGCCTCTCGCTTGCGCTGTTCGGCCGCTGGGCCTTTCGTGTCAAAGCCAAGGTGTTTTGATCGTGGAAAAGATCATCAGTGAGCTGCCGAGGTTCTTTTCTTCGGGCAATCTGTACCTGCTCGCCGAAGCTGCCGGAATGACGCTGGCCTTGACCTTCGTCGGGTGCCTGCTGGGGTTCTTCTTCGCTTTCCTGTTCGTCCTGGCGCGGCAGACGCCGGGCTGGCTGGCGTTTCCGATGCGGTTTCTCGCCATCTGCTATGTTGAATGCTTCCGCCGCATTCCGTTCCTGGTGGTGACCTATCTCGTTCTTTTCTTCATCCAGGCCGTGAAGAGGGACACGTCTCTCTTCACGGTCGGGGTGATCGCCATCTGCCTCTACGCGTCGGCCTATACGGCCGAGATCATCCGCGCGGGGTTCGAGTCCATCGCCCGCCAGCAGATCGAGGCCGCCACGGCGATGAATTTCACGCGCTGGCAGACGCTGAGATACATCATCATTCCGCAGTCTATGCCCGTGATCATCCCGCCGTCGATCATCTTCATGGTCGGCTTCATCAAGGATACGGCCCTGGTGTCCCATGTCGGGATATTCGAGCTGACCTTCCGCGGCAAGGAACTCAACAATGCCGGGTTCTCGGCCTTCCTCGTCTTCGGCACCATCGCCGTGATCTATTTTTCGATGTCCTATCCGCTCGCGAGGCTGGGCGCCTGGCTCGAGGTCACTCTTCCCTCGATCAGGAACGGCAAGCGCAGTGAAGAACTGGCGCCGCGGACGATCCTGTGACCGGCATTGGGTCAGGCTTGTCTTTGCGTGCATCACGATTGTCATGGAAAAAGCGCCGTCCAGGCGGCTCGGGTAGGTGAATAGACATGTCCTATCTTGTAATAGAGGGTTTGAAGGCCGCCTATGGCCCCACGGTCGTGCTGGACGGCGTTTCCGTCTCGATCGAACGCGGCGAGATGCTCGGCCTGATGGGACCGTCCGGTTCCGGCAAGAGCACGCTGCTGCGCACGCTGATAGGGCTGCTGCCTCCGGCCGCGGGCACGGTGAAGCTGGACGGGCAGGCGATCGACTATCGCAACGCGGCCGACGTGCGCCGCGTGCGCGACCGCTTTGCGATCGTGTTCCAGCAGTTCAACCTGTTTCAGAACATGACGGTGCTCGACAACGTCACCATCGCACCCATCAAGATCAAGAAGCGGCCTCGCGCGGAAGTTGAAGCCGAGGCCAGGCAGTTGCTGGCCAAGGTCGGGCTTTCGGACAAGCTGAAGTCCTATCCCGACGAGCTGTCGGGCGGCCAGCAGCAGCGCGTGGCGATTGCGCGCGCGCTGGCGCTCAAGCCCGAGGTGCTGCTGCTGGACGAGGTTACCGCGTCCCTAGACCCGGAGCTGGTGAGCGAGGTGCTCGAGACCATCCGGGTTCTTGCGGCGGAAGGAATGACGATCCTCATCGTCTCGCACGAGATGAGCTTCATTCGCGAGGTGTCGTCGAGGGTCGCGTTCTTCGACCGCGGCCGTATCGTCGAGATGGGGCCGCCGGCGGAGATTTTCGACGCTCCGCGCGAGGAGCGGACGCGCGATTTCGTGGGCAAGATCCTGCGGCACTAGCCGCCGGCTCATGTGCCGCTTCGGGTCTTTCCGGGCGGGTCGATCGGAGGAGCGGGATGGTCAAGGGTTACAAGCAGATGCTTGCCGAGGCGGATGCGGTCGTCGCTTCCGTGAGCGCCGAGGACGTGGCCGGATGGCGCAATTCCGACGCGTTCGTGCTGGTCGACATACGCGACCCGCGAGAGATCGAGCGCGAGGGGATGATCCCCGACGCCTTCCATGCGCCCCGCGGAATGCTGGAATTCTGGATCGATCCCGAGAGCCCTTACCACAAGCCCAAATTCGCCGAAGGCAAGACCTACGTGTTCTATTGCGCGTCCGGCTGGCGTTCCCTGCTCGCCGCCCGCCTTGCGATGGAAATGGGCCTGGAAGCGCGCAGCCTGCGGGGCGGTTTCGGAAACTGGAAAGGCGCCGGATATCCCGTCGCCGAGAAGAGCAAGCCGGGAACCTCCAGGTCCGCGTGACGTGACCCGGGCCCGCCGTGGGCGGGCGGCGGCGGCCGGCGCAGGCCCCGCAGCGCCGGCTGGACGAGGCCTTCCACGGCAACCAGCCGCTGCCGCCGAGCTTTCCAGCCGGCTGCCCCCGGTTCCGGCGCTCGGACCGCGGTCTGTTAGGAGGATTGGCATGGAAGAATTACTCGGACTGAAGCATAAGCGCGCGGTCGTCGCGGGTGGCGGACAGGGCATGGGCGAAAGCAGCGCCTTGATCCTGGCTCGTGCCGGATGTCACACGGGGGTGATCGACCTCGATTCGAATGCAGCGGAAAGGGTTGCGGCCCGCGTTGCTGCGATGGGCGTCCAAAGCGCCACTGCGCAAGGGGACGTGACGTCGGAGAACTCTGCTCCTGAGCTGCTCCGGGAAATTGCCGAGGGGCTGGGAGGTCCGCTCGACATCCTCGTGACTGTCGTGGGCGGCGTCAGAACCAGGAAGCCGCTGGTCGAAATGAGTCTGGAATACTGGCTCTCAGACCAGCGGTTGAACCTACAGTCCTTCTTTCTATTGGCGCAGGCATTCGCAAAGGCGTCGATAATCGCGGGGCGTCCAGGCGTGATTACCTGTATAGGGTCGGTGGCAGGCCTTGGCGGATCGGCTGGCATAGCTTCCTATGGCGCCGCCAAGGCTGGTCTGACACAGCTCGTTCAATCGATGGCGGCAGAGTGGGCGTCGCACGGCATTCGAGTCAATGCCGTTGCTCCGGGTACGATCATCACGCCGCGCCTGCCGGACACCCAGGCCAACAGAGAACGCGCCATCAACAGCTTGCTACCCATGAAACGTCGAGGCACGACGGAAGAGATTGCCAAGGCGGTCCTGTTCTTATCGTCCGACCTGTCGAGCTACACGACCGGCCATACGCTTCTCGTCGATGGCGGCTGGATGAGCGCGTACTTGCTGGCGCCCGCGCCGGATCACAAGCTTGTATGATACTCGATGGTCGTCATAGTCATCTTGTCGGCAATCAAGAAGTGTTTCGTTCATGCATTTGGGATCTATCGAGAAATCTCCAGAGGCTATCGTGAATTGAAAGGCAAGGGAAATGAGGAGGTGGGGTGCTCCGGCCGAAGCTGGATGCGTTTGCCGCAACCATCGATGGCTGGCTCGATGAGGACGTGAAGGTCCCGCGCGAGCAACGCCATCCGGCCAAGCGGGTGTTCGACCGTCTCCACCGCGGCTGCGGTGTTTCCGGGAAGAAGCGCTTGGCCCCCTATTCGCGGAAAACCTCTTCCCGCCTGCTGCGGAAGACCGGAAGCATCAGCATGGCGAGCAGCAGGACCGACGCCGCCAGGAAGGCGGCGCTTATGGGCCTGCTCAGGAATACCGACGGATCGCCCTGGGAAATGATCATCGCGCGCCGCAGGTTCTCCTCCATCATCGGCCCGAGCACGAAGCCGAGCGCGAGCGGCGCCAGCTCGCAGCGGGCCTTGATGAAAAGATAGCCGAGCAGCCCGAACAGGGCGCCCGCGAGGATATCGAAGGTGCTGTTGCTCACGCCGAAAAGCCCGATCGAGCAGAACACCAGGATCGCCGGGAACAGGATCCGGTAGGGAACCGTGAGCAGCCTGACCCAAAGCCCGATGAGCGGAAGGTTGATGATCACCAGCATGACGTTGCCGACCCACATGCTCGTTATCATGCCCCAGACGAGCTCCGGCCTCTGCGTCATGACCTGCGGGCCGGGAACGATGCCGTGCATCATCATCGCGCCGATCATGAGCGCCATGACCACGTTGGACGGTATTCCCAGCGTCAGCATGGGGATGAACGACGTCTGGGCGCCCGCATTGTTTGCCGATTCGGGACCGGCGATCCCCTCGATGGCCCCATGGCCGAACCGTTCGGGCGAGCGCGAGATCCGCTTCTCGATCGTGTAGGACGCGAAGGAGCTGAGCAGCGCGCCGCCGCCGGGAAGCAGCCCCAGCAGCGAGCCGACGGCCGTGCCGCGCAGCATCGCCGGAAAGGCCAGCCTGAAATCCTCCCGGGTCAGCCTGCCGCCGGTCGGCGAGACGGTTTCTCCGCCGCCGGTGTTGCGGTCGCTGAGATTGGAGATGATCTCCCCCAGGCCGAACAGGCCCACGGCAACGAGGACGAAGTCCAGTCCGTCGAACAGTTCGAGCTGCCCGAAATCGAAGCGCACCATGCCCGAATTCACGTCCGTGCCGATCAGGCCGAGCAGCAGGCCGACGACGACCATGCCGATCGCCTTGAGGGCCGATCCGCTCGCCAGCGCCACCGACCCGATCAGCCCCAGCACCATGAGCGAGAAATAGTCCGGCGCGCGGAATGCGAGGCCGACCTCTGTCAGCACGGGCGACAGCAGCGCGATCAGGAAGGTGGCGACGGTGCCGGCAAAGAAGGAGCCCAGCGCGGCGACGGCCAGCGCGGCTCCCGCCCTTCCCTGCCTCGCCATCTGGTAGCCGTCGATGCAGGTGACCGCCGACGAGCTTTCGCCGGGCAGGTTCATCAGGATCGCGGTGGTCGAGCCGCCATATTGCGAGCCGTAATAGATGCCGGCCAGCAGGATCAGCGCGGATTCGGGCGGCAGGTACAGCGTCACCGGCAGCAGCATGGCCATCGTCGCCAGCGGGCCGATGCCGGGCAGCACCCCGACCAGCGTGCCGGTCAGGACGCCGACGAAGCAGACCAGGAGATTGTGCGGCAGCAGCGTCGTCGCGAAGCCGGTCGCCAGATTTTCCGCAAACGCGCCCATCGTCACCACGCCGGCCAGATGGGCATCGGGAGCCGCAGTGCGAGGACGAAGAGCCCGACCGCCAGCGCAGCCATGGCGGCCGCGACGGCGACCGTTTCCCCGAGCCGGGCCTCCGTGCTGGAAATCGACCCGACCAGCACCGACAGCACCGTGGCGGCGACGAGGCCCGCCGGCCGCAACAGGAGGGCGAAGACGACGAGCGACAGCGGTACGAACAGCACGGCCCGAAGGGGCACATGGAGCGTGACAGGCGCATGCTGGCCGGAGACGAACGCGCGTACGAACAGGACCAGCGCTATCGCGAGCAGCAGCCCGCACAGGATGTAGGGCATGAAGCCGGGGCCCATGCGCGAGGCGGTCCCGGTTGCCAGATGCCGTCCCTGCCAGAGGAACAGGAGCGCCACGGCGGTGAACAGGAACGCGGCGCCGAGATCGCTCGCGCTGCGGATTCGAATCGACATGCCGGGCTCCCTTCGTTCCTCCATGCCGGTCTTGCGTTGAGGCCGGCGTTCCGTTCGCTACGCCGGGTCGCCGCCTTCCGGCGCGGGCGTCCGGACCGTTCCCTCGTAAGCAGCATCGAACCCGCCCGGCAAGCTGCCGACGCGATCCGGGCTCACGTCGCGCAGGAGGTCCAGAAGCGACCTCGTGCGGCCCGCTTCCTCGACGAGCGCCGGGGATATGGCTTCGTAATACGTCCTGCGCGCGCGCTGGGCGAGATCGGCAGGCAGGGTCCTCAGCCGTTCCGACACGGCGCTCTGGATGTCGTCGGGGAAGACGGCGTCCCACCGCAGCCGCTGCTCGTCGAAGCCGAACTGCCCGGCGGGGCCGCCTGCGCCGCGCCCGGCGCCACGCAGCGCCAGCGTTGCGGCATGGTCGACGGCCCCGCCGTCGACGACCACCTTGTATTCGGTCCTGGCGGCCTCGCGCGAAACGAAACCGGCAACGACATCGCGGGCCACCGCTTCGGGATCGCGCTCGAGGGGATCGCCGTAGCCGCCGCCGCCGGGCATCAGGATCTCGACGATGTCGCCGCGATTCACCGCCAGCTCGTCCACCTTGCCCAGCCGCGTGCGCCTGCCTCCGGGGTCGGTGCGGTAGATCTCCAATCCGGCCCCGGGCCGTCCTCCGTCGAGGCCCCATGGCCTGAACCGCATCCTTTCCAGCCCGCGCGCCAGCACCGTGCACCCGTCGCGCTCGACCCTGAAGCGGAACATCTGCCCGCAGCCGCCGCGGAACCGGCCGGGTCCGCCGGCGTCGGGACGGACCCCGTAGTCGAGGATCGTCACCGAAGTCTCGGCCTCCACGATCTCGATCGGGTTGTTGGCCATGGAGGAGAGGCCGGGGTCGCGCCCGTCCATGCCGTCCGCGCCGTCTCTCGCGCCCGTGCCGCCGACCATGAACTGCACGACGCCGACCTTGCTCTCCCGGCCGCGGCCCTCGTTCGGCTCGACGAGCACCATCGGCACCACCGTGCCCGCGGGGCAGGCCGGCAGGCCGCCGGGGCAGGCTTGCGCCAGCGCGCCGCCGATCGCGTCGAAGACCCGCAGGCCGCTGGCGATGCGGATGCCTACGGCGGCGGGCTTGACCGGGTTCACGACGGTGCGCTCGGGCACGTTGACCGTCACGTTTCGCAATATCCCGCCATTGACCGGGAGCTGCGGCGCGTGGCTGTGGGCGAACGCGACCACGCGCAGCACGAGCCACGGGTGGACCGCGCCGCCGGTGGCGATGTTGTAGGGGCCGGCGGTCTGCGGGTCAGTGCCGGTGAAATCTATGTGTATGAGCCCGTCCGAGACCGTCAGCGCCGTCCGTATCCTGACCGGCACCGCGGTGCCGACATCGTCGTCCAGATAGTCCCAGAAGGTGTAGACCCCGTCCGGGATCGTCTTCAGCACCTCGCGGGCGCCATGCTCGCTGTACGAAAGCACGTCCTCCTGGATCGATATGGCGGCTTCCACGCCATATTCCTCGGCGATCTCCGAAATGCGCTTCTGGCCGACCTCCAGCGAGGCGAGCATCGCCTGTATGTCGCCCCAGTTCATATCGGCGGTGCGGCAGTTCGCCCGGTAGATCGCCACCACGTCGCGGTCCAGTTGCCCCTTCTTCACGATCCTGACCGGTGGAATGGCGAGCCCTTCCTGATAGATCGACGTGTTGGTCGGCGAAATGCTGGAGGGAACGCGCCCGCCTATGTCGGCGGAATGGACGAAACACCATCCGTAGCAGACCAGCTCGCCGTCGAAGAAATAGGGCCGTATCAGGTGAAGGTCGGGAAGATGGGTGCTCAGCCCGCCCGAGGCATACGGGTCGTTGGTGAGGATGACGTCGCCCGGCTCCAGGTCGTCGAAAGCCTCGATCACCGGCTTGCAGTTGAGGCCGACGAAGCCGACCACGCCGATGTTGCGCGGAAAGCCGAAGAATTCGCCGCCGCGGCTGACGAGCGCGGTGCCGAAATCGGCGGTCTCCCGCACATAGATCGTGCGGCCCGTGCGTTGCAGGGTGATGCCCATCTCCTCGGCGATCGCCGTGAACTTGGTCGTCAGGATTTCAAGCGTCACCTGGTCGGTCGTGCTCATGCTTCAGTTCCGCGTTCCCACAATCGTGCCGTGGCGGTCGATCTGCGCGTGCCAGCGCGGCGGTATCACCGTCGTCGTGTCATCCTGCTCGACGATCACCGGCCCGTCGAGGACGTCTCCCGGCCTCAGATCCCGGCGCTCGACGATCCGCGCGTCCAACCACTCGCCGCCGAGGAAAACCGGCCTGGTTGCAGGGGCGGGCGAGGGCCGGGAGGGTCCCGTCGAATATTCGGGCTCCGCATGGGCGAGATAGCCGATGGCGGTGAGCTGGATGGAGGCGATGACGATCGGCGAGGCTGTGTCGCGAAAACCGAAACGCCGCTCATGCGCGGCGTGGAAGAGCTCGCGCAACTCGGCGTCTTCCGGCGCAATCGGGATCTCGACGTCGGTCTCGTAGGATTGCGCCCTGTACTTCATCGACGCGGAAAGCCGGTAGGCGCGGCGGGTCAGCAGCGCCGCGTCCGGGTCCAGCCAGGCGTCGGCCTCGGCCGTCAGCTCGCGCGCGGCCGCGGCGATCCAGCCCGCCGTTTCGCCTTCCGCATCGAGGACCCGCCGCGCGGCGCGCGTGAAGTCGCGTTTCAGATCGCTCATCATGGAGCCCAGCGCGCAGAACGTGCCCGGCATGGTCGGCACCAGGGCGCGGCCCACCCGCGCTTCCGCGGCCAGGAGGAAGCCGTTGGTCGGCCCGGCGCCGCCGAAGGCGATCAGCGCGTGGTTGCGCGGATCGATGCCGCGTTCGGCGAGCCCCTTGCGCAGCTCCGTCGCCATCTTGGCGGTGGCGACCCGGATGGCGGCCCAGGCCACCTGCTCGGACGCATCCACGCCCGAGAAGCCGGCTTGCGGCGCGATCCGGGCGAGCGCGGCCAGCGCCGCCTCGCGCGACAGCTTTATCTGCCCGCCCAGCATGCGCTCCTCGGAGATGAGACCGCAGGCCAGATAGCAATCCGTCACCGTCGGCTGCGTGCCGCCGCGGCCGTAGCACACGGGGCCGGGAGCGGCGCCGGCGCTTTCGGGGCCGACCTTGAGGACGCCGAAGCCGTCGACCGAGACCACCGAGCCGCCTCCCGCGCCGATCGCCGAGACGTTCACCACGGGAAGGAAAAGCGGGAAATCGCCGATCCTCGCCCCGGTGGAGTAGCCCACGCCGCTGCGGCTCAGCACCGACATGTCGCTGCTGGTGCCGCCCATGTCGACCGTCACCGCCTCCGGATAGCCAGCGAGCGTGGCGAAGCGCGCGGCGGCCACGACGCCCGAGGCCGGGCCCGACAGCAGCGTGTCGATGGGGCGCTCCCGCGCCGAGGCCACCGACAGGGTGCCGCCGTTCGAGGTCGCGATCAGCAGCCGGCCGGCGAAACCCTGCTGCCCGAGCGCAACCTCGATCCGGTCGAGATAGCGCCGCATCAGGGGCGCCACATAGGCGTTCATGACCGCGACGACGCCGCGCTCATATTCCCGGATCTGCGGCCATATGGTGCCGGACGGCCAGGCCTCGATGCCGGACGCGGCGGAGAGGCGCCGCGCGAAGGCGCTTTCGGAGTCCGGCTTCAGATGGGCGTTCAGGACGACGACCGCGAACGCCTCGACATCCAGCGCGCCCAGCCTCTGCGCCAGGGCGGCGATCTCGTCCTCGCCCGCGTCGGCGACGCCGCCGCGCGCGTCGATGCGGAAGCCCGTCTCCAGCACATGCGAGCGAGGAACCAGCGGCACCTCCTTCCGGTCGAAGAAATTGAGCGGGTCCTTCATCGTCCCGCGCCCGATCTCCAAGAGGTCGCGGTTGCCGCGCGAGGTCACGAGCGCGATCTTCGCGCCCCTGCGCTGCACGATCGCGTTGAGCCCGATCGTCGTGCCATGCGTGATGATCTCCACCGCCCCCGGGTCGATGCCGGCGCGGGCGACGACGGCGGCAAAGCCGTTCGACACGGCGCGCGCCGGGTCCTCCGGCGTGCTCGGCTCCTTATGCAGGAGGATGCGGCCCTGCTCGGGCAGCGACAGGGTCAGGTCGGTGAACGTGCCGCCCACGTCGATCCCGATGCGCGGGCCGACCCGGTTCGCCGGGGCTCCATCGGGCCCGGACCGCGCGCCGTCGGCGGGAAGCGCAGTCGGGCGGCGGCTCTCATCCATGGCGTTGGCCCCTTGCCGTACGCGCTGCGCCGGTCCGAGCCGGCCGACGCGTCATCTTGAAACGTCGGGCGGATCAATCCGCGAAGGATGGCGCCAGCCGGCCTTCGAAGCCCTGGATCGGCGGCCACGCCCGCGGGTCGCTGACGACGTCGATGAGCGCGGGGCCGCCGGCGCCGAACGCCCCTTCGAGCGCGGCCCGCAGGTCGGCGGGCTCCTCGACGCGGAAGGCCCGCCAGCCGCAAGCCCTGGCTATCGCCGCATGGTCGACCGGCGCGAAATGGAGACCCGGGGTGTGGCGGCCGTAGGAGGCGTCCTCCGCCTCTTTCTGATAGCCGAGCACCTGATTGTTCAGCACGATCTGGACGATGTTGTCGATGCGGTGCCTGACGGCGGTTTCCATCTCGGACCACGCATATCCGAATCCGCCGTCGCCGGAGATGTTGACGACGCGCTGATGCGGCCGCGCCAGCGCGACGCCGAGGGCGATCGGGAACCCCCAGCCTATCCCGGCCAGCCCCCGCGGCGTGATGAAGCGCATGCCGGCGCGCAACGCGTCCAGGTAGACGCCGGCCCAGACCGTCGAATAGCTCGCATCCGCGCACACCACCGTTTCCGGCGTCACGAAGCCGCGCAGCTCCGCCATCAGGCGTTCCGGCCGGATCGGCTTCGTGTCGGCTGCCAGCAGCGCGGCGATGTCCTTCTCCCTCTCGGCCCGGCCGCGCCGGATGCGCTCGATGCGCTCGCCGCGTCCGGCCTGGCATCGGGAGAGCCCGACCGCCTCCATCTCCTTGCGCAGCGCGTCGAGCGTCAGCCGCGCGTCGCCCAGCACGCGCAGCGCCTCGTAGTTGCGCCCGATCTCCCTGCTGTCCACGTCGATATGGATGAACCTGGCGCTGCGGGGAAGGGCGGTCCAGCCATTGGTGCCGTTCTGGTTGGTCCGCGTGCCCACCAGCAGGATCACGTCGGCCTCGTCGATGAGGGGCCGGACATAGTGGCCGAGCGCATAGCGCCCCATCGTGTAGCCGACGAGGCCGAGCGAGAGCTCATGGGTGTCGCATACAGAGCCCTTGCCCATCAGCGTCGTGGCGACCGGGATCCCCGCCACGTCCTGGAACCAGGCAAGCGCCTCGACCGCGCCGGAGCTGTGGACGCCGCCGCCGGCGACGATCAGCGGATTGCGGGCGCCGGCCAGCAGCGCGGCCGCCTCGCGCACGGCCGACGGGTCCGCCGACACGCGATCGATCGGATAGGTGCCGTAGGTCGCTGCGCGCCCATGCGATACCTGCGCGGTCTCCTCCAGCAGGTCCGGCGGCAGCAGCAGCGCGACGGGCCCGGGCCGGCCGGACGCGGCGAGCGCGAAAGCCTGGTCGACATAGTCGGCGACGCGATCGGCCCGGTCGACGTAATACACCGCCTTGGTGACGGTCTTCAGCGCAGCCAAGTCGTCGAAATCCTGCGCGTAATTCCTGTCGCGGTGCTGGCGCGGCACGACCTGGAGCAGCGCCACCATGGGGATGGAGGCATGGAAGGCCTCGCCGAGGCCAGCCATCAACAAAGGCGTGCCCGGCCCCGCCAGCGACGTGACCACCGGGACCTTTCCGGAAACGCGCGCATAGCCGTCGGCGATCATCGCCCCGGTCTTTTCCGTACGCACGAGGATCTGCCGGATGCCGTCGTCCTCGCCGGCCAGCGTCACGGCGCTCGGGATGCTCTGGCCGATGAACATCTCGACGCCATGCCGGCGCAGGTCGGCCACCAGGCGCTGGGCGACGGTCTGGTTGGCGGAGGCCCCGGCGGAAGGGGTTGCGACGGCGATTTCGGGCATCGGAGCGGATCCATGTGTCTGCGGCTTCGAAAAACCTTGCAAACGGCCTGATTTTTGTCAATAATAAAACATGTTGCAAATAGTGCAAAAACGACGCTGATTGCTGCCTCAGATGGTTGCCCCGGATGGCTGCCATAGACGCCGACGAGAGGACATGAAGACCGTTCGCAAGGCTGCCGAGATCCTGACGCTGTTCAACGCGCAGAGCCCGTCCATCACGGTGGGCGCGGCCGCGAGGGCGCTGGACCTGACGCCCAGCGCGGTATCCCGCATGCTGGCGGCGCTGGGCTCGGTCGGACTCGTCCAGCGCAATCCCGACCGCAGCTACCGCACCGGGCCGCTCGCCTATCGCCTCGGCATCCTCTTCCAGGCCGAGAACCGCCTCGCCGATCTGGTCAACCGCGGCGCCAGGCAGCTCGTCGACAGCACCGACTGCACCTCCTGGGTGTCGGTCCTCAGCGGCGCCAGCGTCATGCTGCTCAGCCGCATTCCCGGCAGCTACGACCGTACGTTCCAGGTCGACCCGGGCAAGCTCCTGCCCGCCAACGCCTCGGCGGGCGGCAAGGCCCTGCTCGCCCGCATGAGCGACGAGGAGGTGGTGGCGCTCTTCTCGTCCGCTCCGCTCACCGCCTCCACGGGCAAGACCAGGACCGATCTCGGCGCTTTGCTCGCCGATATTCAGCAGATCCGCAGGCGCGGCTGGAGCATCATCATCGACGAATTGTTCGAGGGCATCTCCTCGATCGGCGTGGCCTTCAAGGCGGAGAAGGAACCCACGCCCATGGCCGTCAGCATCTCCATCCCCAGCACCCGGCAGACCGCGGACGAGTACACGCGCGTGATAACAAATATCGTCCAGGTCGCGAGGGAGCTCGGGTCGCGAATAAACGATGAATACTGGGGTAAAATTTCTATTCCCGATGCACATGACAATGAATATGCCCGAGATATCGAGGAATACAGAAAAACCATATCTAAACAATGAGGTATTTTGCGCGGTAGAGATGGACTTACAGGCGACGAAATGACCAGCGACAATTCAACAGGACTGCTTGACGGCAAGGTGGCGATCGTGACCGGCGGCGGCCGCGGCATCGGGCGCGGCGTGGCGCTCGTCCTCGCCGGCATGGGCGCGAAGATCGTCGTCAACGACTACGGCGTCGACATCGACGGCTCGACGCCGCGCGCCGGCCCTGCGGACGAGACCGTGGCGGAAATCCGCGCCGGCGGCGGCGAGGCGATCGCGCATCTCGGCTCGGTCGCCGAGGAAGCCGACGCCGCGGGCCTCGTCGACGCGTGCCTGTCGGCCTACGGGCGCGTGGACATTCTGGTCAACACCGCCGGCATCATCATCCGCAGCCTGCTGGTCGATACGCCGGCCGACGTCTGGGACCGGCAGGTGGCCGTGCATATGCGGGGCCATTTCCTGTGCTGCCGCGCGGTGGCGCCCGCGATGATCGGCCAGGGTTTTGGCCGCATCGTCAACTTCACCTCCCTTTCCGGGCTCGTCGGCCTGCCCGGCTCGAACGGCTACACCGTCGCCAAGTCGGGCATTCTGGGGCTGACCTGGATGCTGGCGCAGGAGCTCGGCCTCCACGGCATCACGGTCAACGCCATTTCGCCGAGCGCCGTCACGCGCATGGCCGACCTGAAGATGCCGCAGGGCGTCGGCGATCTGCGGCGGGCGCTCGGCATCTCCGCCGCGATGCAGCCGAAGGCCGCGACGATGGACGCGTCCGCCGTCGGCGCCGGCGTCGCCTATCTGGCTTCCGATGAGGCCGGATACGTCAACGGCCAGATCATAGGAATCGCCGGCGACCGCCTGGAGCTGTGGTCGCAGCCGCGGATCGTGGCGTCGGCGTTCTGCGACGGCAACTGGACCGTCGAGGCGCTGCGCAGCAGGTTCCGGAGCACCATCGGCAGGGACATGTCCAACCCGGCGCAGCGGGGTGCGGGATGAGCCCGGCCGCCGCACCGCCCACCGCCGCATCCGGCTGACCGACGAGAGCAGCATGGCAAAGCACCTCCTCATCGCATTCACCAACGCGGTTCCGGGCCGGGATGCCGCGTTCCACGACTGGTACGATCGCCGCCACATTCCCGACGTGTTGCAGATACCGGGCATCACCGCCGCGCGCCGCTACCGGCTGAGCGAGGTGCAGCGGAGCCAGCAGGCTTTTCCCTACGCCTACATGGCGATCTACGAGATCGAGACCGACGACCTGTCCGCCGTCAGGGCGCATCTGGCCGAGCGGTCGGGAACCCCGCGCATGCCGCTGGACGACTCCATGGAGCAGAAGCGCGAGTCCTGGTTCTTCACGCTTCTGCCCGCGCAGGAGGGCCCGTGACGGGCGGCACGCCTGTATTCCTCGAAGACTGCCCGCAGGGCATGGCAGCGACACACCGAAACGACATGGCGGATGCGATGGAGAAGGTCAGTCAGAGCGAGATAGCGAGGCAGATGGGCTACGCGCCCGAGGACGACGTGCCCATCCCCTACATGAAGCGCGTCCACGACAAGTACCGCGCTCTCGGCTACGACGATCCGTTCCGGTGGGCCCACTATGCCGACGTGCCCTTTCAACCGCTGTCGAAGGATCTGTCGCATTCCACCGTCACGCTGATTACCACCGCCGCCCCCTATCAGCCGGACAAGGGCGAGCAGGGGCCCGGCGCTCCCTACAACGCGGCCGCCAAGTTCTTCGCGGTCTATTCCGGCGAGATGGCGCAGGATCCGGACCTGCGCGTCGCGCATGTGGGCATCGACCGCAAGCATACGAGCATGGAGGACAGCCGGTGCTGGTTTCCCCTGCCGGCGCTGCGCGCCGCGGTTGCCGCGGGGCGCGTCGGCCGCATGGCGAGACGCTTCCACGGCGTTCCCACGCTACAGGACCCGCGCCACACGGTCGGCATCGACTGCCCCGAGGTGCTGAAGCGCTGCCGCGAGGACGAGGTCGACGCGGCGATCCTCGTGCCGAACTGTCCCGTCTGCCATCAGACGCTCAGCCTGACGGCCCGCTATCTCGAGGCCCACGGCATCGCCACGGTGGTCATGGCCTGCGCCAGGGACATCGTGGAGCACTGCGGCGTCCCGCGCTGCCTGTTCAGCGACTTTCCGCTCGGCAACGGCGCCGGCCGCCCGCACGATCCCGAATCCCAGGCGCTGACGCTGGACCTTGCCCTGCGGCTTCTGGAGCGCGCGGCCGCGCCGCGCACGACGGTGCAGTCGCCGCTGCGGTGGAGCGATTCGCACGAATGGAAGGCCGATTTCGGCGTGCTCGAGCGGACGCCGCCGGAGGAGGTGGCGCGCCTGCGGGCAGTCTTCGAGGAATACAGGCGTGCCCGCGGCGGGGCGTGAGGAAGCAGTGCCGGCGCGGCAGCGCCTGTCCGCCGGCCATATCCAAGACCACACAGGGAGACGTGACATGAAGATGACAGGACGCTTTCTGGGGTTCCTCGGAACCCTCCTGCTGCTTGCCGGCCCGGCGGGCGCGCAGACCTATCCCGACAAGCCGGTCCATGTTCTGGTCGGTTTCGCGGCGGGCGGGCCGGTCGACCTGACGGCGCGCCATTTCACGAGCGTGCTTTCCGAGCGGCTCGGCCAGCCGGTCGTGGTCGAATCCCGTCCCGGAGCCGGCGGCAGCGTGGCGGCCAACGAGGTCAAGCGGGCGGCCCCGGACGGCTATACGCTCTACTACGGCCCCCTGTCCGGCGTGAATCCGGTCCTCATGAAGACCGGCGGCGTGGTCGGCGGCGACGATCTCGCGCCAGTGTCGAACCTGATGGTCCACAGCTACGTCTATCTGGTCCGCGCCGACCTGCCGGTCAAGGATTTCGACGGGCTGCTCGCCTATTCCAAGGAGAAGCAGAAGGATGGCGGCGTGCTCTTCGGCCAGGCCGGCGTGCCGAGCTGGCTGGTGACCAGGCTGCTGGCGGATCGGACCGGCCTCATCTTCACGCCCGTCCCCTATAACGGGCAGGCGCGGACGATCGAGGCGATGCTGACGGGCGAGATCGACATGGCCACCGCCGCCAACGTGCCCCAGGCGCTGGTCGACGAAGGCAAGATCCGGCCGCTCTTCGTAAGCCGGCGCATGGCCGCCTTCCCGAACATCTCCAGCGTGGCGGAACTCGGCGTCAAGGACTTCGAGGTCGGCTTCTACTACGGGCTCTGGGCTCCGCTCGGAACGCCGCAGCCGATCATCGACAAGCTGGCCGCGGAGATCGGCTCCATCATGCAGCTTCCCGAGGTCGTCAAGCAGTTCCGCGAGAGCGCCGCGGGCGACGCCATCGGCTCGACGCCCCAGGATCAGCTCACGCAATATCGCGGCGAGATCGACTTCCTGACGAGGGCCGCGCAGGCCGCGAACTTCACGCCCGAATGAAGCAAGGCTGCCGGGCGCCGCACCAACACGTGCGGCGCCCGCTCCGCGCGGGCGCATTATCCGTATCGACGCTCCAGCGCCGCATAGACCGCGCCTTCGAAGCGCTCGAACGCCGCCAGCGCCGACGCGTCGCAGAAAGGCAGGATCTGGGTCAGGAAGACGCCGCCGATCCCACGCCCGCGGTCGATCCAGAAGAACGTGTTGCCAAGGCCGCCCCACGCCATGCTGCCCGCCGAGCGGCCCGTCGGCAGCGGCTCCAGGTTGATCTGGAAGCCGAGCCCCCAGCACCGCGCGAAGCCGTTCATGAAGACATGGCGGCGGACAGGATAGCCCGGCGTCGGATCGAGGCGGCCGACCGCGATCGAGCCCGTCTGGTTGCGGCTCATCTCCGCCACCGTCTCCGGCTCCAGCACGCCGCCGCCGTCATTCAGGATGGCGCGGATGAATGAGAGGTAGTCGCCGGCCGTGGCGTACATGTAGCCGCCGCCCGAGACATATTCCGGGTCGGCAGTCGCCGCGCGCGTCGTCGGCTCCAATCCCCCGTCGTCCCGCCGCTGGAGGATGGCCGGGCGGCGGCCGGCGTCTTGCGGACGCGGGCTCCACGTCGTGTCGGACATGCCGAGCGGATCGAAGAGGTGCCGCTTCATGTAAAGGTCCAGCGGCTGGCCGGCCGCGTTCTCGACGGCAAGCCCCACCCATTCGTGCGAGATCCCGTAGTGCCAGCCGGCGCCCGGCTCGAACAGCAGCGGCAGTTCCAGCCCTCTCAGCCTGCGGCTGTCCGCCGGGGGCAGTCCCGCCTGACGCGCGTATTGCGCGGTCAACTCGTCCCATGCGGCGCCGCTCAGTCCCGACGTGTGGGTCAGGAGGTGGCGCAGCGTGATCGGCGTCGAGGCGGAGCGCAGCACGGGGTGTCCCCGCCCATCGAAGCCGCTCAGGATCCGGGCCTCGCCCAGTCCGGGCAGCAGGTCGGCGATCGGCGTGTCGAGCGCCAGCGCTCCGCGCTCGACGAGCTGCATCGCGGCGGCGGACGACAGCGCCTTCGCCATCGAGGCTATCCAGAAGATCGCATCGTCCGGCATCGGCGGGCCGCCCGGCCGCAATGCGCCGGCGGACTTCATGTAGACGGGGCCGGACCGATCCGTCACCGCGGCGACGACGCCCGACAGCGCACCGGCGTCCAGCGCGGCGAGCAGGGCGGCGTCGACCTCGCGCCAGGGCGTCATGGCCGTGACCTCAGACGCTTCACGCGCGGTCCTGCGCGGAGAGGAGCCGGGCATATTCCGCGCCGATCCGGCCGGCCGCCTCGAGCAGCTCCGCCGAATGCCGGCGCTCCTCGTCGGCCTCGAACCGGGGCGCGACGACGATCCGCGCGAGGCTGCCCACGAGCCGGCCTTCCTTCGGGGTCAGCACCGGGACGCCGATGCCGACGAGGACGGGGTTCACCTCGCTGCGGCTGACGACATAGCCCATGCGCCGGAACCGGGCGAG
>CAZVTK010000007.1:0-75859 GCA_964629765.1 uncultured Mesorhizobium sp. | reverse complement strand
GCCCGTCCGGCGATGTACCTTTCAGCAGCGCGTTGATCTTGGCCACGCTGGCGCGTGCCGCCTCCTGCCGGAGTGACAACACGGCGCGGACGTCGTCGGGGATGCCGCTGTCTTCGGCGAGCAGTTCCTTCAGTTCTGCCTTCGCGATGCTCTCGGTCTCGACTCCACGTGCGCCGATGTAGGCGATGATTTTCTGGACCTCAGAACACTTGGCGACCTCGAAGTTCGTGGCCACCGCCATGCGATGGTCGAGATCCGCGGCGGCCGCTTTCACGACCTCCTTCGCCGCGGCCGCCAACTCCTGGTCAACCTGAACACCCCTCAAATTTGTGCGTTGATCTAGGTGCCACAGGTCGAGCTCGGACGGCTTGAGCGGCCGCAGCCTCTTCTCCAGCCGACGTTCAACCTCGACGTCTATCTTGCAGTATTCGACCAGCCGGTCGATGTTCTCTTTTTCGTCCCACCAAACGAAGCTGCCGTCGTCATTGACGCGGCGAGGCTTTGCCATCTTGAGCATCAGCTTCTTGCCGGCCTGGTCCTTGGCGACATCCACGCCCGCAGCCGGCCCGGCGAGATCGAGAGCACCAGGCAGGCCCATGGCCATGGCCATCACCATGGTGCAGCGCCATTGCTCGATCGCCGGCAGCGGCCAGCCGTACCGCGGCGCGAGAATGTAGCGCCACATTGTCATCTCGAAATTTGCGTTGTGCGCGAACAGGACGCCGCCGTCGCGGACGTGCTCGGCGATGCGTGGCGGCACTGGCTCGTGCGGGAGCCACGTCTGGACCGGCTCGTCGTCGAAGGCGTAGCAGGCGCACCAAAGATTAGTCGTCGGGGACTCGGCGTAGACGTAGACGCCTGTCTTCTTCAGATCGACGGCGCTGCGGCTTTCCAGGTCGATGTGGAGTGTCGTCACCGCGCCCACCCCATTTCATTCAACGCCCTGCGAACCGCCGCCCGTTCATTGCGCGCCGCGCGCCAGTCGCTCGGCGATCGCGAGACGATACGGAACCGCTCGAAACCCTGGCCGAAGCGGACGCGCAGATGCTTTCCGCCCTGCTCGACGCGGTAAGGCACGTTGCGGGCGCGCAGTTCGTCGACGATGGCAACGAGGCAGGGGTTCACAGGTAAACCTCATCCTCGTAGCGCTTGCGCGCCGCGGCGATCCTGGCCCGAGCTATCTCGACGAACTCTTCGGACATTTCGATGCCGGTGAACTGGAAGCCTTCCAGCACGGCACCGCGCCCGGTGCTGCCGCTTCCGGCGAACGGGTCGAGCACCTTCCCGCCTGGCGGCGTAACCAGCCGGCACAGGTAGCGCATGAGGTCCGTCGGCTTGACCGTTGGGTGGTGGTTCTTCGGCGGCTTCCAGCGGCCGTAGGGGTTTCCGTCTTCGCCCTGCTCGGCCTTCTCGGTGTGGTTGGGCCGGAACTCGCTCGCGGCGCTTGGTTTTGCGGCAAACTCGGCTAGTCCGTCGTCGCGGTCGGATTTTGAACTTTTAGCACAATAGAAGAAGCGTGCAGCGCTGCCGCTACCCCCGTGTTGGTTATGCGGCCCGCTGCGGCCCCGTAAGAATCCTGTCGCGCTTTCCCCGTCATAGGCTTCGACGACACGCTTCATGGCTCCACTGGTCGTCACCGGGAAAGCCGCCAGCACTTCGTCGCTGCCGTCGTGGATGATGTTGGCGGGCCAGCGGCCTTCGGGCTGCTCGTAGTTCTTGCCGGCGTAACTGTGGATGGTGCCGCCGTGCTTAACCCACTCGCTATCGCTCGGCTTGCGCTCCTGCGAATAGGCCCCGCCGTTAAGATCGTCGGCAGTCTCGACCCGACACCCATCGATGTTCAGCCCGCCGACTCCATACGCCAGAACGTTCTCGGCCACGGTGCCGATCAACGGCTTGCGGGCGACCACGATAGGCTCGTGAGCGGGCTTGAGCGCGGTGCCCCAGCCTTCCCATTGGGCGGCCTCGGCGGTGGCCGGAGCCGTTTCCGTCGGGACGAAGACCCGGCCGTTGTCCTTAATCCAAGACCCTGTCTTGTCCTGATCCGCGCCTGGGATCATGCGCTTGACCGGCTTCCCCTCGGAGAGCACCTCGCGCTCCGCCCCGGCCATCTTGTCGATCGCCTTACTCACGTCGTGACTTTTCGGAAAGCCACTTCCGTAGAGCCACTGCACCTGGTCACGTATCTCGAAGCCCGCGTCCTCGATGTTGACGACGCCGCGGTGGTAGGTGCGAGTGCCAAAAAAGGCGAGCAAGTGCGCGCCGGGCTTCAGGACACGGTACACTTCGCGCCAGATTTCGACGCTCGGCACGTCGTGGTCCCAGTGCTTGTTCATGAAGCTTAGCCCGTACGGCGGGTCACACACGCACGAGTCGAAGCTGTCTGCGTCGAGCATCGGGAGGATATCTAGGCAGTTGCCGTGCAGGATCATGCGGTGGCCTCGTACGCCTTCGGCAGCAGCCTTAACTCCCAAGGCTCGCCGCGCCTGTGCTTCGACGCGCCCCCGACGATTTCAATGTAGCCGGTGTTCGCAAGCTGCTTGATGACATCCGACCCCGACGCGCTGCCGAGTTCCTTCGTGATGTCCCGTGACGCAATCGACGCGACACCGTCCTTGGCGATCGCCACAAGGCGCTCCAGCACAGTGTTTTTGACGGAACCATACGGCCGCCGCGCCTTTGCGCCGGCAGGTTTGTGGAATGGCGGCGCGCGGTCGCCGCCGACTGGCGCCACCGTCTCGCCAGCCATGGCCGCTTTCAGTGGCGCGGTGTCGACGACACGATGGCCGGTACCCCAAATCGTGTCGATCTGGATAGGGTAGCCGACCAGTTTGCGCCGGATCTTGCAGACGAACACGTCGACGATCTTGATTTCGGGTGCGTCATCGGCACGCTCGAAATACATAGCCGACAGCAACGATTCCTTGCTGTGCGTCCGTCCATCAGAAAGCGCGGCCAGGAGTCGCGCCTCGGATTGAGTGAGGCCGAACAGATACTGCAGGTTGGCCGTCGATTGCACCTTGGCCACGGCGCCGGTTTCTTCCAACCGGGCCTCAAGGTTGTAGACGTATTCGATAAGTTGGTCGCGGCTCAACTTCTCGGGGTCGACGTGTTTCATGCCGCGCCCTCCAGCATCCGGTATATTTTTGAGTAGCGATCGAAGGCGTCGAGGAACTTTTCGCGGGCGAAATCCCATGGCCACGGGTCGATCTGGACGCCGAGCGGCTTCAGGTCCGCCGGCAGTTGCCAGTCGTGGTCCGTCACGGTCATGACCTGCTCTTTTTCATCGAGCAGGATACGGAAGTCTAACGCAGCGATGGCTTTGTTCTTGATCGGAAATGGCAGGTCAAACTTAGCCGCAATAGCCCGGTCGATCAGCGATTCCGCCGCCTCTACCTCCGGCGTCTTGTGTGGGCTCGGCACGTCGCCGTAGGGCGAATACGCCTCATGGGCATCGTGCATGAGAGCTAGCAGCGCCATCTCCGCGGGGCAGTTGTCCGCCAGCAGCACGGAATGTTGAGCGACCGTGTAAGGGAACTTGGCTTGACGATTGAAGCGGTTCGTCTGCGCCAACCCGTGCGCGATGTCGATGATGTCGACGTCCTCGACGCGCGGGTCCAGCGGGAAGAAACGCTTGCCGGTGAGAGTGGGGTTCCAGCCGCGGGCGCTCACGACGCCACCTCGCCGTCTACGTCCATCGAGCGGACAACGGACTCGACGTTGCGCGCCGGGAACATGGCCACGTTCAGCCCATTTTTAGTGATGACGAAGATCACCTCGCCGCCGGCACACGGCATAAATTCGGCCTCCAGCTTCCCTGCGTCGACATTGACGCCGAAGGCGTGGACCTCGCCGCGGGTAGTCGTGATCTTGTAGGTTTCGAACATGGTCACACCTCACACGTATTTGAGTTGCTGGAGTGCGGCGGTCACGCACTTGATCTGATGGAGGGAGTCGTCGAGCGCGTTATGGTAGGTCGCGGCGCGCGGCACGGACTTGTCATTGAAGCCGGCGATCTCGTAGACGGTGCGCGTGTCGCGCACGTTCCAGAATTTCCAGGGAATGAAGTTCTTGCTCGGCCACGCCTTGGCCACCGCCGCTTCCCACAACACGCTGTCGAAATTGGCGCCCTGACACCAAATCTGCACGCCGCCGTTGTCGCGGAACCACTTGTGAAAAGCCGTGGCCACTTCGGCGAAGGGCCGTTGGTCGGCAAGGAGGGCATCTTGCGCCTCTTTTGACTGCTCCGCCCACCACTTCTCGGTTGAGGGATCGACCGTCAGGCCGATGGCCTCGCACGATGCCCGGTCGATATTTCTGTAGAATGTGCTGCCGACGTCGCCCGTGTCGAGGTCGAATACGGCAGCGCCGATGCTGCGGAGAACGCTTCCCGGCTTGGTGCCGAAGGTCTCAAGGTCCGCCATGATGTGGGCCATTTGTTGATCCATTTTTCTCGTTAAAATCGACACGGCGGGCAGAGTCCCGCCGTGTCGGGTGTTTCGTTTTAAATCATGCCGAGCGCGGCCAGATAGAGTTCGAGGATTGCCGCCTCTTCTTCGCGCTCGGCTTTATCTTTCTTACGCATGCGAACGATGGTGCGCATGGCCTTGGTGTCGAAGCCATTGCTCTTGGCCTCGATGTAGATTTCACGGATGTCGGTGGCCAAGTCCTTCTTCTCAGCTTCAAGCCTCTCCACCCGTTCTATCAGCGAACGGAGTTGGCCGGCCGCCACCGTCTGCGACGCCTCGGTCACGTCGTCACCGCTGTTGTGACCGATGCCACTCATGCGTACTCATCCACTTCCGGGGTTTCGTCCAAGCCCTCGACGACCTCGTATTGCGAGGAAGTATCGGCGATGCCGCCCGCGCCCACCTGGAGCTTACGGTCGTTCCAAAGCACCTGAGTGCTCAAGAGCGCTAGCGACACCCCCGCCGGCCCTTGCTTCGCTGGATACCAATAAGGGTTGACACACACCCGCGCCCACCTGCCGTTGTACAGGAAATCGTCATCTGGCGGCGAAGACGCCTCAACGACAGCCCCGTCCTTGATGTACTTTATGGCCGGGCGGTCGCGCTTGCGGCCGTCGTTATTTAGCATCCGCGAGTTCGGGCGAACGAAGAAGGGGTACTCGTCGGCGAATTCCGCGAACCTGGGCTCGCTGGATGTGTCGCTGATTGGGTCGCGCCATTTTGTGAATTTGCGCTGCGCCGCGGGCACCTCTTTCTCGTAGATCGCTTGAATGCGCTCGCGCAGCGCGCGGATATCCGCTTCTGCGGGAAGCAGAAGCGTGATCTGATAGCGCTTCTTCAAGTCATCCGTCTCGCCTTTAACATTTGTTGCGACGAACAGGTCCGGGTAGACCATCCTCCCGACAGGCAACAGTGCGTTTATGTTGCCCTTGTTGTCCTCGAAAAGGCTGGACGTCAGGTAGGAAGCGTACTTCTCTTTGATCATTGCAAGTTTTGACATTCTAGTCTCCAATGGGCTCTTAGGTGCTGTGACGGCTTTACTGCCCGCCTACAAATCCTCGACAGCTTCGAAGAGCGACGAGCCGTCGTCCTTCTTGACTGCTGGCCGAGGGTCATCGTCCGGGGCCAGGTTGGTCCCGCTCGATTTCTTCTCGACGAGGTCGGCCATGGCGGCCTGGCGCTCGTCCTTGTTCTTGCCGGGAAACAGCCGTTCCAGCTTGGCCGGCGTCTGCAGCTTAGGCTCAGCATAGATGTCCGTCTTGGCGTGCCCGAGCAGCATCAAGTGTTCCTCTGCCTCGGCGGCGTCCTTCCACTTGCGGATGGCGCGCTTGGCGACAAGCTTGAAACCGGGGATCTGCTGTCCGCCTTCAGCCACCTTATGGCCAAGGGCGGCCACGGCGTCGGCCCAATTCTTGATGCGCTCGCGGCGCGTCAGCGCCTCGCTCAACTGCTCGAGCGTCATCTTCTCGGGGTCTAGCAGCGTCACACCGTCATCCTCGTACATGGCCGCGTCGTAGGCGTCCTGCCGGGCAGCCGGACACAAGCCGTAGGCGGGGCAGAAGCGGCACCACTCGCCGGCGGCGAGGTACGTGGCCTCCCATTCGGCACCGAGGCCGTCGGTGCCCATAGCTTCGTAGCTCTCAGCCGCCTCGTCGGTGCGCTTTGCGCCTTCAGCGAACTTGTCCTCGTGCTCGAAGAGATCGATGAGGTCGAGGTCGAAGTCACGGATCGCGCCCTTGGTGTGCGCGGCGCGCGGCTGCACAATCCACACCGTCAAACGCTCGATGTTGTGGTTGTGGTGCCGGCGCGCGGCACCAGCGGCGTACAGAATCAACTGCGGGTTTTCGTCCGCGTCGACCGCGACACCCTTCCCGTATTTGAGATCTATGACGTGCAAATGCCGCGCCTCGATGTCCAGCACGGTGGCGTCGCCGGTGCCGAAGATTGACGGATGCAGGTGCGTCATGTCGAGACGTTGCTCGCTCTCAACAAGCACCTCACCCTTGGCCCGCGCGGCGAGCGACTTGACGTGCTCGACATACATAGCCACCGCGTCGGTCATTTCTTCGGTAACCGGGAAGTAGCGCAGGTCTTCGTCTGGCGGCTCGTCTAAATCAACAAAGCGGGCAGACGAATCCTTCGCCTTGATGTCGACCCACATGTCAATGAACGTCGACGGGTCGTCGCCGGTCTCCAGGCAGTGCGCCGCAAGTTCATGAGCCGCCGTACCTTCGGCCGCGAAAACGCTGGTCGTGTTCGGGATACCTTCCGACAACTTGACGCTGCCGGGGCAGTTGAGCCAGCGTTTTGCTGCGGAGGGTGCCAAAGTGGCATGCGCTCGGGAGGTGTGAGCCTCGTTCACGACGCGCCTCCCGCTAGATGCTGACGCTGCTCGATAGCGTCGCGGAGCGCAGCAATTCCCCAGCCCGGCTCACCTCGCCGATCCTCGCGGAACCCACGCCCGCCCGTCATCGCGGCCATGGCGTTCTTGCGGCGAGCCGCGTGGCCCTCGTCGGTAGAGGGAGTGCCGAGGCGGGTGTCCGCCGCGGCCTCCTTCATCAACACGCGCTGGAAGGCGTTGATGGCCCGGCGCAGCATCAGGATGCGAGCTCCGCCGGCCGCACGAGGCGGTAGGCGACGATGTTGCAGTCCTCGAAGGCATCTTCGTCCCAACGCCAAATTACGGCACTCGCGCGGAGGAGGAACATATCGGAGCCGTCACGAAGCCGAACAAGCACCTGCGTGTCGGCCGGCACCGGACGCTCGCCGCCATCATGAGCCTTCCACGCATACGGATCTTCGCCGACGGTGGGCTCATCAGACGTCATGCAGAACGCCTCAAGCTGCTCGTCGGACACGTCGAGATTGTCCGCCGCCTCGACAAGCATCAACTGGCGCTCAGCGAGCGCGACCTCATTGACCTCCGTCAGGTAGTCCCAGAGCGTCTTCTCGCGCTCACTGAATGTGCCACCGCTGACGTATTTCTCGACAAGACTGTCGAAGACGTGCTGGGGGATTGGGTACGGCTCGCCGTCATAATTGAACTCGGCCAGGTCCATGGTCACTTACCTCCATCCTTGAATTGCTTGATCTTCTGGTCGGCGAGCGCCTTGAGTGCTGGCAGCTTGTCGTCCGGCGTCTCGGTGAAGTTCTTGAAGCCGTTCTCCTCGCAGAGCGCCTTGAAGGCCGCCGGCCGATCATTCTGCGAGGGGATGCAGTCCACCAGGTAGCCGCGAATGAGCCAGTCCTTGAGCTCCGCGCGGGTCATGGTGAACGGCTCGCCGGCTGCCGTTTCAACCGCCGCAGCAATACGGCCCGCGGGGTCTTGCTCGTCGCCGACTTCTACCGGCTCGACCGACTTATCGGCGATCGCCTGCTCGATGTCGAGTTGTGCGACGCCTGGTTTCTCGGCACTTTCAACACTCGAGGCAACAGAAGCCGCCTCTTCCTTTTTGGCGCGCGGCTTGCGGGTCTTGACTTCGGTGGCCACGGGCGCTGGCTCGACCGCCTGCGGGGCAGGCGCCGGGTCGGCGTCGATGGTGATGGGTTCGGGGATAATTCCTGCAAGTGGCGCCAGGGCGCGGATTGCCTCCACAAGCTCAGTCGGTGAGCCGGCCGTTATTTCGATGCGAAACATGTCTGCCTCTTTTCTGGTTGGAGTGAACGTAAACGGTTTGTTGTGTTTTGTCGAGAGTATTTTCTCGTTATTCTCAACAATCTTGGCGCCCGAGATCGGAGCGGGTGCCGAGACTGTATTCTGCGGCATGAGGTTCATGATGCGGAAGCCAAGCCAGCGGAATTTCGGAACGGCCCATGAGTTGCCAAGCTGCTTGTAGCGCGGCCCGTCGGCTTGCATCAACCACCAGCCGCCGTTCGGGTCCGGCTCCCACATATCGTCGGGACGGTTCTTCGTCACCTTTTTGGTGGCGTACCATTTGACCGGGATGCGGGTGAAGTTGTCGGGAAATCCCTGAAGTCTTTCACACTCCTTGGGTGTTAGGCGGCGGACGGCGCTTGTGAGGACATGCGGCTTATCCCCGCCGCCTTGGCTAGCGCGCAAGGCAGTCGCGATTTCCCCACCGAGTTCCGCAGTTGCTCCACCTTCACGCCCACGGATGGCGACGGTTTGGGCGACCGGAATCACATACCCAGCATCGACACCTTGGTTGCTGGCGAAATTTCCAGCGTCATGCCCATTTGGCCCTGTGTTGCAAGATAGCGTTCCGACCACTTGCTGCGCCACCATCGTCGTAGTATCGAAAGCAACAATCGGCGTCCCGCGCCCCGTCCCGTCCTCGCTGGCGTCCGCACCTTCCGCCTTGAGCGTGTGGCTGATCTCGCCGGTAACGCCGATGGCGTGCGGCACAAACAGGCCAGCCCCGCTAAGTGCATGTTGGTCTTCCAAGCCCTGCTTGTCACCGAACGCGGCGTTCAGTGTTGGCGCTACATCTGCTGGCCAGCTACGGCCTCCAACACCATCCTCAGTTGTTCCGGCAACACCTTCCCGCGCTTCTCCGCGCGCCGGAGGATTCCACGGCACGCCAACGCGCTCAAAAAGAACCGTGGCGGGATCGGCCCCCGTTCCAAAATCTGCGACAACGAGCACACGCTCGCGTCGTTGGGCCAATCCGAAGTATTGAGCGTCTTTGACACCCCACGCGGCACGTCCTTTGGGTCCAGAGACCATGCCGCGCTTTGGCCACCTTGGGGCGTGGACTCGCTCTTTTGCGGCCCATCTCCACCAGCGGTTTGACTTTCCGTCGATAGGCTTGCGCTCGGTTGGAACGAAGGGGCTATCTGCTCCGACAAGTCCTGCCAGGAAGCACCCGAATGCATTGTCAGCCATGGTGAGCACACCGGGGACGTTCTCCCAGATGGCGTTCCTGAGTTCGTTTCCGTCTGCAAGTTCATGCGCAAGCCTCACAAATTCGAGTGATAGATTTCCGCGCTCGTCGTCGAGGCCGCGCCGCGCGCCGGCGACGGAGAACGCCTGGCACGGCGTCCCGCCGCACAGGATGTCGACGCGCCCGAGTGTCTCAGGCCGGATCTTGGTGAAGTCGCCGAGGTTCGGCACATCCGGGTAGTGGTAGGCGAGCAGCCGCGAGGCCGCCTTGTCGATCTCGCCAAAGGCGACCGCCTCCCAGCCAAGAGGCTCCCATGCAACGCTCGCCGCTTCGATGCCGCTGCATACAGACAGGAAGCGAAGCGGCTGGCCGGAGATAGATTCGTGTCGCATTCAATCTCTCGTCAAAATCAACACATCACGCAGCAATACGGTCGTACACCTTGGCCGCATCCTGCAGCTTTCGCTCGTGCGCCCGCTGGACGTCCTCGTCGATGGAGTCGGCGAGCGTCGCGAACAGGACCAGCAACGCCGACCGCTTGTTGACGTTGACGATCCGGCGCCATGCCTGGTCGTTGTCGCCCGCGCTCCAGCTCGCCTCGGCGAAGATCAAGGTATCCGCCTCACTCAGGTCGATCGCCTCGCCGGCGGCCACGATCTGTCCGATAACCGCCATGCGCGTCGGATCGTTCATGAACGCCTGCTGATATTCGTCCTTCTGCCGTCCGGTGGTGCGCCCGTCGATGACGATCGGCTTGAACTTCGACAGCGCCTTCGCAAGCATGTCGATGACGCTCCGGTGCCATGCGAACAGCACGACCTTCCCGCCGCCGGAGTCTATGTATTCGGAGACCCATTCCGCCAGCGGCAGCGCCTTGGCCTCGCCGGTGAGCCGCTGCAACCGAGGCCCGATCCGCTTCTCGATCTCGCGCAGGATGGCGTCCGTTTTCTCGACGTCGCCTTCGGCCTTGCGCAGCAGCGGCGCGAACTCCTCCGTAATGAGCTTGCGCTCCTCGGCCGTTAGATCGTCGAGCGCCGACTGCGCCTCCAGGAAGATCCGGTCGACGACAGGCTGGCTCGCGTCCGGCCACACCTCGTTGAACTTCCGCCGCAGCATGTATGGCGCCAGCCGGTCATGCAACTCGGCGGCGCCCTTGTTCCCAACTATCTTCATGCCGAAACCATTGTCACGAAGCACGCAGAACCGGCTCTCGAACTGGTGGTAGTTCATGATGCCCTTCGGCGTGCGCAGCGCCTCTGGAAAAAGCGCGCGGGCCACCGGATATATCTCGGCATAGTGGTTCGGGAACGGCGTGCCGGTGAGCGCCCATGCGTATTCGGCGCGCTCCGCCAGCCCGCCCATCAATTGAGCCTTCTTGCCGAGTACCCTTTGGGTCCGGCGCGCGTCGAGACTCTTCACCCGGTGCGCCTCGTCCAGCACGATGCCGTCAATTCGACGCTTCAACAGTTCCTCGAAGAACGCGCCCGTGGCCAGGTCGTAACTGATGATGGTGACGCCGTAATCCGGCAGCCGGTCGGCGCCGCTATAGATGGACGTCACTGGCCGGCTGAGCACCTGGACTTTTTCCCACGCGCGGCGGTGGTCGGCGCGGGCGCTGCCCTTGGTGATCCAAAGCACGTTCTCGGCGCAAACGTAGTCGCTGGCCACGATCGCCGGCCACGTCTTTCCGACGCGGGGCTCGTCGGCCAAGAGGGCGCCCTTGCGCGCAGCAAGAAAACTGGCGCCCTCAAGCTGATATGGGAACAGTTGAGTCACGCGGCTTCCGCAGCAAGTGACTTTGACATCTCCGCCAGCGGATCGGTCAGCTTGCGGCCGGTGCCGCCACTGTAGTTTTTGAGCGCCCAATCGAAAATTGCGATGGAGTCCGCCTCGTTGTCGTCAATAGGCTCATAGCCGCGACGCTCCGCCTCGGCGATCATCAGATCCTTCGAAGCGTTTCCTTTACCTGTGAAGTTGCGCTTGATCGTTCCGACCGGCACTCCGCTATACGCGATGCCGTTGGCCTCGCACCATTCGGTCAGTATGGCCAGCAAGCCACCATACACGTGGGCTGCGTCGGTGCTTGCATGCCGACGGACCTCTTCGAAGAACACAACGTCTGGCTTGTACGCCTGCAGCACCTCGTTGAGCCGCTGGCGAAACTTTACGAAGCGCATGCCGCCACCGTCATATCGGCTCGGCTTCAGGTTCCAGACGCCCGAAACCATATAGTCTTCCGACCCAACGGCGAAGCCGGTCGTGGTCCCTAAATCCACGCACAAATACATGCTCATTTGATGCACTGCCCTCTTGTTAGACCGCTCTCCCGCGGCCCCCATTAGGATTATTTTCCTTTTGACCCCTTGGCAAGTACCGATTCGATTTTTTCGATCGTCTTGCGCTGGAGCCGGCGACCTTCATGAATTCGCTTCATGAAGCCTGGGTCTCCGAAGTGGAGATATCCGAACATGGTCTGGGTCATGCCCGAGTCGCGCATGGCGCGCTCGAGGCTATCCGCAAACCGGCTGCTGTGATTGCTTGGGATGCTGTCTTCCATTTTTCTTTCCGAGGGCGTCTTGCGCCTGTCGATTTGGTCGAGTACTGTTTTACTCATGATTTTCGACAGAAGTCAACAAGAGTCAACACACCCGACATGCCAATTTCCTCCCTTCACCCCGACAGCCGTGCGAAAGCCGCACGCTGGACGGCATGTGAATCAGTATCGAGGGAAAAGTTCCTGCAGGCTTCGATGTCCCGGATCAACTGCTCACGCGCTGATCTCTTGTCAAAGTCGCTTGGCGATTCCGCCCCCCGGCGATCACCTGGCCCCAACCAGAACGGTTCTTCATAGCATCAATTGCAGACATGCAAAAGGAGAAGGTAAATGGCTGAAACACTACTTGCAGAGGGTGGCAATTCCGCCACTAGAGTGAACGTTTTCAAGAACCCGCACCTGAATAGGGTCGGCGAGATCATCGGCGGCGGGTTCTTCGTCGTCCGCCGCGGGCGCCGCACAGGACGTATCTGCCTGACGATGTGTCCTTTCGAGCATCCGTCCATGGAATCTGCTGGTCGCGAGGCGGAACGCCTTGCAAGGCGGTTCCCCGACCGGCAGTTCGATGTGCTCGGTGTGGTGGCGTCGTTCCGCGAAACCGCCGACTTGCCGGCTGAGGCAACACCTTCCGCTGCGTCAACGGCGCCGGCCCGCCGGAAGCGCCGCGCAAAGGCGGAGCCAAGTGAGTAAACCGCCCGTATCTGCCGTCCTGCGCAAGCTGTTCTCGGCCGCGCAGGACTATTCCGCTTGACTTTTTCGTCGATTCTAACGAGAAAACACTCTCAACAATCCAAAACAAGGCCAAACCTTGTCGCTGCATTCAGCCCTCGCGTTAGCCGCCCACGGTTTCCGGGTCTTCCCGTTGGCCGCCGGCACCAAGATTCCGCCGAAGGGCTTTCCCTGGCGGCAGGAAGCGACATCCGACCCTGACAGGATTCGGCAGCTATGGGCGCAATACCCCGGCTGTAACGTCGCCGTGGCCACGGGCGCCGGCACGATCGTGCTCGACGTCGACGTCAAGAAGGGCAAGAAGGGCGCGGAAAGCCTTGAAGCTCTCGAGGCCATGGGGCTGCCGCTCGACGGCTTCCGCACCCGCACGGCCACCGGCGGCGTCCACGTATACCTGAAAACCGATCACCCGCACGCGAACAGCGTCAACAAACTTGCAGCGTTTCCCGACATCGACATCCGCTGCGAAGGCGGATACGTCGTCGGCCCAGGCAGCACGATCGGCGGCAAGACCTACGACCTGCTACAGGATGGCGGCGCACCTTTGCCTAACTGGCTGCACGATACGCTCCTCGCCGCGGCGCCCAAACACACGGAGCGCACCGAGCAGCCACTCGTCGAGCTCGACCAGCAGCATAACATCGACAACGCCATCACTTATCTGGTGAACCGTGCGCCGCAGGCGATCGAAGGCTCCGGCGGAAATCCCACCACCTATCAGGTAGCCAGCCGTCTGCGCGACTACGGGCTGTCCGAGGCCAAGGCGTGGGAATTGATGCTCGACCACTGGAACGAGCAGAAGGCGTCTCCGGTGTGGGAGCCAGACCAACTGCTGACCGTCGTCGGAAACGCCTACCGCTACGCCACCGGCGCTTGGGGCGGCGAGGATATGACCATCTGGATGGAGGTGGTCGAGGGCATTGACGACGAGCGGCCGGGCGACGACATCGACGCGGCCGACGGCACGGCAAAACACAAGCCGCCGCGCTTCCTGTTCGAAACGACTGCGGATCTACGCATGCTTCCGCCGGCAAAATGGCTGGTGAAGCACTGGATTCCCGAAAACACGGTTGGCCTGATCTACGGCAAGTGGGCATCAGGCAAATCGTTCGTCGCCTTCGACCTCGCGCTGCACCTCACCTACGGCCTGCCGACCTGGCACGGCGCCGAGATCCCCGGAGTGCCCTGCAAGGTGCTCGTGATCGCCCGCGAAGGGCATCAGGGATTCGTGCAGCGCATAGACGCCTTCAAGAAGCACCACGGCATAGAAGGCGACACCGAGAACCTGGTGTTCATGCGCGCGCCGGTGAACTTCATGAGTGACGCCGACTTCAAGCTGCTAGAGAAGACGCTTCGCGAGCGTAACGACGGATTCCGCCTCACCATAATAGACACCGTGGCCCGCGTCATTCCCGGCGTGGACATGAGCGCGCCCGAGACGGTGACGGCGTTCACCGAGCGCTGCGACCGCATCTCCAAGGCGACAGGTGCCACGACGATCGGCGTGCACCACCAGAACAAGACCGGCGGGATGATGGGCTCGACCTTCTTCGAGGCCAATTCCGACTTCGTGTTCGAGATGACGCGTGACGGCGAAACCGGGCCGCTGCAGAATGGTTCGATCCGCTGCGCAAAGATGAAGGACGGGCCGGATGGGTGGTCGCGCTCGATCGCCTATTCGAACATCCAATGGGGTGCCGAGGCAGATCCGCAAAGCAGCCTGGTCGTGGCGCACATTTCAGAGGAAGAGACCGCGCGCAAGGTTGATCTCCGCGACGCGGAAATCAAAGCGATGGCGGCGCTCGAAGACGCCCTGGAAGAGGCAGGTGAGATCAAGCAGGAACCACACATGCCGACCACGGCGCGCGTGGTGGCCTATCGCAAGTGGCGCGAACATTGCGCGAAGCGCGGCGTCATCGACACCGAGAAGTCGCCAGGTCAACAGCGGCAGCAGATTTTCAAGACCAAAAACGCGCTGATCGCGAAGGGCTTAGTAGGCGAATACAACGGCTACGTCTGGAATCAGGAGGACGAAAATTGACAAGCAAACTGGCGGAAGCCATCAGCCTCGCCGCACTGGCGCATGATGGCCAGGTAGACAAGAACGGCGAGCCGTACATCTTGCATTGTTTGCGAGTTATGCTCGCGCAGACGACCGAAGAGGCGCGTATCGTCGGCGTGTTGCACGATCTGCTAGAGGATACGACCTGGACGGCCGATGGGCTGCGGGCTCTAGGCTTCAGCGAGGATGTCGTGCTGGCGATCGACAGGCTGACGCGGCCGGAGGGGGAGGCGTACAACGACTACCTCGGCCGTGTGTTGGGCAGCGATATAGCTGTGCAGGTCAAGAGGGCAGACGTGTTGGACAACATGCGACCGGTGTATGCGGCTGCCGACCCTTATTGCCATCAGCCTAAATATTCACGCGCGCTGCGCACCCTCAAGCGTTAGTAATTCAGGGCGCGCCCCGCTCACCCATCGTCGCTCTCCCCTTGGAACTGGAATGGGAGAGGGCGGCACGGGCGCAGGAGTATGACACCTCTGCCTCGTCCAGATCGCGAACACGTTGACCACTATGCACGCTGCGGTATCGGTCAATCAGATAATCGGCCGCCCTCAGCGCCTCCTCCAGCCTTACCCGCTTGGAGCGCTCTGCTTCGAGGGCGTCGGCGGCTTCCTCCAACTCCCATCCCATAGGTATGGGCATAGTCTCTGACGGGCCGAAATGATTGTCCATCGCCTTCGCGTGTCGGCGTAGACGCCCAGTCAGTTCCACCAGTGCATCAATGTCAGCCATGCTTGCCTCCCGAGATGCCCTGAAACTGGCCTGTGCCGTTGCAGGCTTCGCAGGCTCCCTTGTCTAGAGCAGCGCGGGAACGGATGGCGTCGCGGATACGGAATGCTGCGGCGTGAGCGGGCTGGCTATCGAACCCGCCGCCCGTGTCGTGCTGCTTTCGTTCGGCCTCCGCTATCAGCGCCGCTTCCTCGAAAGCTTCGGCCCTGGCTGTCCCCACTTCAGCCGACAAGGCTTCGACGCGCGAATCGGCTGCTTCGGCGCGCTCTCGGTTGCGGGTTTCGCCCTTTTCGAGTTCGTCCAATGTGGTAGAGATATGCTCGCGAGCGTCGTCCGCCGTCACGCCGTCCGGCTCCACGTCGCGCCAGTCGAAATTGCACTCCGATAGCAGGGACCGTAGCGCCTTCCAGCAATCGCCCTCGAATTCGGCAGAGACGGTTTCGGCTTCGGCCTCCAGTTCCTCCACGCGGCTCAGCGCCTCATCCCGTTCGCGTGTTAGGCGGACGATCTCAGCCCTTAGCTCTGGTTCGGATGCGGCGGGGACGTTGTGGACCTTCTTGCAGTTGACGCATCGGACGAGTGGGCTTGGGCCAAAGCCCCCCTCCGGCTTCCGCTCGTCCATGCGCGCATAGCTAGCGCAGCCACATTCATCGCACCGCCACGCCACCGGCTGCTGCGCGGGGGCTGCCCGCTCTTGGTCAGCACGATCCATCACAGGGCCTCCATCCACATACCTCGCACTCGATGGGGCTGTATGAGCAGCCTTCTACGGCTTCACCGTCCTCGTCTACATAGGCGTCACACGCCACGCATCTTGGGAATTTCTGGAGGTCTTCGCGTGACCCCTCCCAAATCGCTGAACAGCACATCATCGTCACGCCCCCTCTTTCGAGGCTGCCCGCTCTTCCGCTGTAGCGGGTACGGGTTCTTGGGAAAGAGCGGCGTAGGGGTTTATGAAGTTCGCGGGAAGTTCCTCACGCCAGTAGTCGAAGTCGATCTTATCGCCCATTGTGGCGAGGCCATCAGTCCAGCAACCGCCAAGCCCGAAGACGCTATAGTGGGTCGACCACCAAAATCGCTGCGGCGAGTCAACGGCATGCTTCGCATGCTTGTTCCAAAGCCAGACTAGGCTGCCGTCACGTGGAGCGGTCGCGATAGGCTTCCAGCCACCAATGTCAGATTCCGCCCGCACCCCATCGCTTACGCCTTTCGGGGATGGTGCCTCCGAGACGGCCTGCGCTTCCTGCGGGGCTGCGGTGATTGGTGCCGAAGCAAGAAAGTCAGCCGCCGCTTTCAACTGCTCGGCGGCTTTGTCAGGAATTATAGACGCCCACCTGCAATTAGATATGGCCTCCGCTAGAAGCTCTAAATCAAGCGCGGATTGTAGCGTGCGAAGGCCCGCGTCGGTCCAACTCTTCGCTTCCCCCACTACCGGAGCCGGGCCTTTCGGGGATGGTGCCGTATCGGAGGGGGTGGGAGACGTGGCCTTAGCGGGCGTGTCCCAAAAACCAACCCGCGCGTCCTTACCTTCCGGCTTGTCGGAGACGCGTGCCGTGCGGCGGTGCATGCCGACATCATGGCCGCTGTCTCCGGCGCACATCGGACAGGCAGACGAGCCTTTGAAATCAGCGTTCTGCACGCTGGAGAACTGGCATTCCGGGCACTCGAAATACAGGTACTCCGGCTGCTCTTCGTCCACCGCCCCCGCCCCGCCTGCTGATGCCGCCTCGGGGGCTGGATGCGGGGCGGACCCAACAATCATGTTGCCCGCCATTGCACCTGCTCTGATGGCTTCATCAATGGCGTCAAGCTGACACTGCGTTTCTTCGCTTAATCCCGTCACCACCTGTACACCTATAGCCGGGCTGGCGGGAGCGGAGGCGTCAGCCTGCAACGGTGCGGCTGTCGTGAGGCAGGAGCGGATGCGGAACTCGTAATCGGCTTGGGCTGCGGCTTTGGCTTCGGGCAACCCTTCATAGTTTCCCATTGGACCAGCCATGGGGTTGTACAGGTCGAAGGATGGGCTGTCGCTGCCCGCCGCTTCCTCAATGTGATAGCTGCCAATTGTGGTCTTCGTGATCCACACGGGCGGAAATGCGTCAGGGATGTACCGCCACTCCAGCGGCTTCGCTACCGCCTCCCCCGCTAAGGCGCGACGGTTCCAGGCTTCGATAGCTTCATCTTCGCTATCTGAGTAACCCATTGTGGCCGTGCATTTGTCGCACTGAACTGTCCATGTGTGACGATGATCGTGGATGTAGTCCGGCTCGTTGTGGTGAATTTGCAGCGCGTCTTCGATAGGGCCACTACCGTCATTGCCGCAAAACGGGCAGGGAAGAAGTCCACCCCCGGCCTGTGGGCTCTGTAGTTGGTTAGCGGTCATGGGCGGGAAGCTCCTTCGGGACGAACATGGCGCGGGGCGGCGGGGGTGAACTTCGCCATCCTCATTGCGAGCGTAGATTTTGTCAAGAGCATTTTTCTCGTCACTTTCAACATTCTTCGCAGGGCTGCAGGACGGGCAATAGCGGCGGCTCGCCTAAATCAACTGCGACATATTGTCGCACTTAGTGTGAGTCTTGGCTGCGGTCGCGGGGGGCCAATTGTGGCAAAATAAATCGATTTGCCTTATTGCGTTACCGCGTTATTCAAAGCGTTATTTAACGCATAACGTTTTCGGGATTCAGGGCGGGAGAGCGTTATTCCGCTGGGGGGTGCCGTTACCGTAGGTAACGCCCCCGGCAATAACGCCCCCGATCCACGCCGAAAACGCAACGCCAATTCCACCCCTGGCCGAGGAATTTTGGAGATGGCCGGTAACGCTTTTGGCCCGAATCTTTTCCACTTGACAGTTGACCGTTGTTGATCCTATCTTCTCGACATTCCCGACTGGATGACGGTCGTAAAACTCCTAATTGAGCATTTGAGCATTTGAGCATTTGAGCCGACTGCTGCGCCGCTGAACGGTCCAGCACCCAAACCCGATAATTTTAAATTCCGCGAGGAGCGGGGATGAACACCGACTGCGGCGCGCGAAGTGCGCTGGCCTACGGTGGCTTCTACGGCGAGTTCAGGCTCATGCACCGTGCCAGGTGGCAGCGGGTGCAGACGAAAGAAGGCATCGACCAGATTTTTGACGATCCGTTCGAGGCGGAAGCGATTGCCTGGCGTGTATTCCACGCGAGGATGTATCCGCTTGTCCGTGGCGAGGCAGTTGCGCTGTCGGGAATCAAATCCGCGGCCGAACGGCTGTTCAAGAAACCGACCGCGGTCAGGCAGGAATGGAGCGCCGCGTGAGCGTAGATGTTCCAGCCCGCCGGTGGCCAAACGCCAAGGTGGCGCTCGTCGCCTACCTGCTCGGGCAGGGCTACAACAGCACGGTAATTGCCAAGAAATTGGACGACGACACATCGCCCGCGGTCGTCAGGCAGATGGGCCGCTATTGGGGCCTTACCGGCGGGCCGACCGGGAAGCGTGGCTCGACGGCATTGTCCATTCGGCTCGACGCCAGGGTGAGGGCAAAGCTCGAGCGGCAGGCCGGCGATATCGGCATACCGCCAGACGAATTCGTCAGGCGTATCGCGGTCTGCGCGATCAACGATCAAATGTACCAGGCCATCACCGACGGAGCTTTTGAATGAAGGTGTGGAAGCCCGACGAGGTGCGCGCCGAATTGGTTGACGCCTACCGCGTCCTGTTCGCCGTTCCGGTCAAGGACAGAGGCGCAAGCAGCGGCGCCGGTTTCTGGCCCGAGATCACGTATGAGGCCGACGAGGTCAAGGAGATGCGCGCGCAGGTGATTGCGGAGGGCGTGCGGCTGCGTATCCGGCCGACGCCCGGCCAGATCCGGCGCATGGAAATTATCCTGTTAGGCGAAGGCTCAAGCAGTGGCTGGCTGCGCACCTACATGGCCGATGCCCCGGCGTTGAAGCGCGTGCTGGTGGCGGCCGTGCTTTGGGAAGCGGCCGGGTCGGAATTCAAAACAGGCTGCAGGCGCCGGGGTTGGGCGTATTCAACCTTCCGGCGCAATCGCGACAAGGCCGCGGCGCTGCTCGCCGAGCGGCTGACGGCGGCCGGGGTGGAGTTGCCGTGATTGAGTATCCGCCCGTCACGCATCGCATTCCTAAGTGCTTCATGCGCAAGATCGAGCTCGACAAGGCGTGGCCGGAATTCCTGCGGGCGCCGGTTATCGACATGCGGGAGTTCAAATTGTTGCGTGGCGAATTGCTTGTGACGCGCGATCGCTGCGCCGACCATATAAAGCGCCAGCGTGGCGGAACCGGCTAAAGGCCCTCGCCTAACACAGTTCCGCCGGCATATGCAGCCAGGTACAGCGCGACGAAGCCTATCAGCCAGACCATGCCGACGGCCAGCCCGCGAGATCTTACCAGGTACGAGGGTAGCCCCTCCATCAAACTCGGTCCTTCGACAGCCATCGCCTTGGCGTCAGCGCGTGCCCACCAATTGGACAGTACAAAAACGGTAATCAGCGCGCCTATAAGCACGTCGAGACCATCCGTGGACAGGTTGGAGTAAACGCCCCATCCTGCGGCCGCCAGACCAAACAACACCAGAATTGCCCACCGTTCCGACATACCCGACCCTCCCGCAATTGCTTGCAGGCATTATCGCGCAGATGCGGCATGACTTGCAACTTAGAACAGGCCGGCTTGCCAAAAGCACATTGCGGCGAACGCAAACCAGCATAGCGCCGGCAAGAATGACGCGCGCCGCCGTGGCCGGGATTCCGGCTGCGGAATTATGTTCGGAATGAATTTGACCCAATCCCCTGGCTGGTAGGCGTCGGCGCCCGTCGCGCGCTCGAGCGGCGGCAAGCCATTGGCCGCGCGCATGCGGTCGGTGAATTCCTGTTGCATCGCATCCGGGTCGAGCTTGCGGCCGTACTTGGCGCGCATTGGCGAATTGGCAATTAGCGTCTCGCGCTCCAGCATTGAAATCGGCCCGACTTGGGCGGCAGGCGGGCACACATGCACGCGCTGCGTTACACTCGGCACGCCATCCGATTCCATGACCGAAACGAGCGCTTCGCCCGTGGCCATGCGGGTCAGCGCAGCTTTGATGTCGAGTCCTGGATTCGGCCGGAACGCATTAGCGGCGGCCCGGATCATGCGTTGATGCGACGGCGTGAAAGCCCGCAAAGCGTGCTGAATTCGGTTGCCCAATTGCGCCAGCACGACGTCGGGCACGTCGGCCGGGCTCTGAGTGACGAAATAGACGCCAACGCCTTTCGATCGCACCAGGCGCACGAGCCTTTCGATCTGCTGTAGCAGCGGCTTTGGAGCGTCGTTAAACAACAAATGCGCCTCATCGAAAAAGAAAACGAGCTTAGGCTTGACCAAATCGCCGACTTCCGGCAATTCGCGAAACAATTCCGTTAGAAGCCAAAGCAGGAAAATCGCGTAGGTCCGAGGCGCCGCCATCAATTGGTCGGCGTGCAACAAATTCACGACGCCGCGACCGTTCTCGACGCGCATCAGGTCGGCAATTGTAAAAGCCGGTTCGCCGAATAGCTTGGCTCCGCTTTGTCCCTCCAAGGTCAGCAAAGCGCGTTGAATCGCGCTGATGCTTGACGCTGTGACATTGCCATACTGTTTGCAGATGGTTTCTCGATCCTCGATGAGATCGTTTAGGAGCCAACGCGCGCCATCCAGCGTCAACAAGAATTCGCCATCGTCGGCGCATTTCTTGAACGCGATTGCCAGCGCGCCGGCCTGGGTTTCGTTGAGTTGCAGCATTGCGGCGAGCAGTGTCGCGCCCATTTGGCGAACACTTGTCCTGATCGGCAAACCGTGCTCGCCGAATATGTCCCATAGCGCGACGGGGAATTTATCCGCTGGCACATTGAAGCGCGCCGGATCTCCACTGGCGGCAATGCCGGACAGATCGCCTTTGATGTCGGCGGCAAAGACTGGCACGCCTTGCCGGCTGAATTCCTCCGCCAGGCGTTGCAGCGTCACGGTTTTGCCCGTGCCGGTCGCGCCGGTAATTAGTCCGTGGCGATTGGCGAATTTCAGCGGCAAGGCGACGGATTCGCCGGTTGAGGTGCGGCCGATCTGGATCATGCGTTTAGGCGCCAAACGCGGCCATTTTGGCCGCTCCGATGGCTCGGTTAATCGTAGCTTGCCCGATTTTGGTGACTAAATGAAGCGGATCGCCAACCCCCCTGAAATCGATATGACGTTGCAATTCGTCGGCATAGCGCCCCGCCTGCGCTCGGCTATCGAATCGAAGGTCAGCCGTTACGCCCCATCCGCTTGCCTTATGTGTGACGGTCCAAAATTGCGGCGAGCGGACGGCGCGATGCACAGCAAGTTCGTTGTGAGGGTAGGCTTCGACCGTGACATCTGGCGCGGCGACGATGCGGACAAGTATTGTTTCGCGTTCAAGCATTGGCGCGGCCCTCCTGTTTCCAATCACGCAGAATTGCGGCGGCACGGTCGCGCGACATGCCCGCGTTTGCGTATCGGCAAAAAGCCGGGATGACACATGCCGATTTCTTGCGCGTGTCCGGGTTGCGGTGTGAAACTAGAATTGCGCCGCTCGCGTGGTGATAGCGGCGCAAGGTCTGGCCGTTCCAGCGGTCAATTCGCATCGGCTTGGTCCTCCCATTGCACATTCATTCTTTCCTCTTTGGCAACCTGAGCGAGATAGTCGCCCAAGTCGGCACCGAGGCCCTTGCTATGGATGTAGCCAAGCAAGTGGATGATGATGGAATCGTCATCCCAACCCTGCATAGAAGCGACTTCTGCCGCCTTGTCGGTGAGGTGTGTCATGGAATCTCCTTTCTCAAATTGAGAGCGGTAGGCTGCGGCCGCCGAGGCATGGCCTCTGTCACCGGCCGCCGTGTCCATTGCCTCGCGCTTGCGCGTTCCAATAACAATTGCGCGAGTCTTCTTGCTCGCAAGGCTCGATGCCGTAGGCAAGCATTGTGACGGCGAGGACGGCGAGCGTTATCGCGGCGAGCGCGGCTAGGTCTTTAAGGAAATCGGTCATTTCGACCATTCCGGCGCTACGTCATCGAAAAGCCACGCGCGGCAATCGTCGCACATTGCGCTTGCGGCGGCGCCGTCATCCTGCTGCGGAACGTCAGTGTCAATCAGATCGCCGCTTGCGTCGAATTCAAACCAATAGGCGCGCGATCGCAATTCGCTGCAAGGCCATTGCCGGTTAAAGCGGTCGACTAGCAGGCGCGGCACAATTACCTTGCGACGTATCGAGTACATTTGATCGATTGACATTTGTTTTATCCCTCCTCGCGAATTGCCGTTCGCTGCAAAAACGCGTGCCAATAACGGCCGCGCGAACCATTGGCATTACTAGGCTTGCGGTAGCCGTACGCGTCCGCATGCGCGAGCAACGCGTCGACTTGCTCAGATGTCAGGCGATGGAAATCGGCGCCGATTGGAACGCCACATAGGCGCAACGTTTCGCGCGCGTCAGTTCGAGTCATTCGTGCCATTGCCTCAGAATCCCCATGTTTCGCGATCGAATGAATTGGAGCGGCCGCTTGCCAGGCGGAATCGAAGGCAAAAGCCGCGCGGGTCTCCGCTCGCGTGGATGTCTGTCGCGCCATATTTGGCCAGGATGTCGCGCGCCTCGCGTTCGATACGTTCAACCGCTTTTTCGGCGGCCGTTTCATCGGACTCTGTCCAACTCGCCAGGCGCATGCGCGCCTTGGCGTCGTAACGCTCGATTCCGTTGCATTTCTGCTCGGCTATGCGCGCGGCGCGCTTGCCGAGTCGGATTAGTGATTCAGCATCGCATGCGGCTTTGTATGGCGTGGCGTCGGCGGGTTCGGTTGCCAGTATTGCGGCGAGATAGGCGGCCGGAGATGGTTCACGATGTTTGGCCATTGTCACGCCTCCGCCGTTGCACTGGCGCCAGGCGAGGACGTCGGCGGAGAAAAACCGCCATCGTGATAAACGCGGCCATCGTCGCCGATATAGACGTAAACTTCGCCGGCTTTGCGTGCGGCGCGGCTCAGGCGTTCGCCAATTGACATAGCGGTTAGCACATTGCGCTTGCGCAGCGCTTCGCCCCAAACCGCGTTGTTATCGCGGTTTGCGACCATTTCGGCTGTTAGCGCTTCATATTCGGCCGAGTCAGGATCGAGCTCTTTTCGGTCCCAATACCCAACACCATGGCCGTTGCGCGTAAACCAGAAATCGCGGCCGGCTTGCCTGCGGTCATAGTCGCGCGCATAGGCGAGATCAAGCAATTCGGCGTTGCTCGCCTGGAACACCGCGCATTGCGTGACAATTCTTTCGATAGCCTCCGGCGCCAAATCGTCAAAGCCGCAATCACCGTGCAAAGCCGATTGCGTTTCGGGCTCGTGCGAGTCGGCGTCTGTGCCGGGCTCGCATTCCGTGAAAAACATGGCTTCGATATAACCTTGCGTGAAAGAGTCCATGGATTTGAAGGCGGGCAAGTGTTTGCCGTTCATTTCAAAGGCGGGCATGGTTGAGTCCTTTCGCTTGTTCGATCTCGACTAAATCAACGGATTAGGCGCGCTGCGGGCCATAGAAGCCGGCGCCGTCACGCGTGGCGACTTCCTGCCCTAGTCGGCGCATGGTCGAGGCGCGCACGCATCGCGGCCGATTGGCGCGCGCAAGCTCGCAAAGGCGCGTCACTTCATGCGCCCAATAGCGGAGTTGGTCTTTGACAGGCGCCGGGAAATGGTCGCGCACGCAACCGGAGATTTGGGCGCCGTGCGCGCCGTGTGTCGCCAATGCGTCGGCGGCCAGGTTCGAATGCGTGCGCGATGCGTGACAAGCCGCTTCGAAATATGCTTGTGCGGCGAGAAACTTAGGATTGCCCAGGATGGCCATGTTTCAAGACTCCTTTTCGTAAGCCGCCGGAATCCGTTCGCCGCTATGGTCGCAAAACAGTTCCGAGTCTTCATAGTTGATTGCGCTGGCGACTATGCGCCAACCGTCGCTCCAGCCATGCGATATAGAGTCGGCAATCTGCCGAAACTCTTTTCGCGCCGAGTCGAACGATAGTGCGGCGCCGTCTGCCGTGACGAAATAAAGCGGGTACCCGCCCGGCCATGCGTGCTCGCCGGCGCGCAATGTGGCTTTGAGATCTGCAACTGACTCGATTGCGCCATATGTTCGGCAATAGTTTTCGCGCAATGGGCGCGAAGACCAACAGGAGTCGCGCGTGTCATGCAGGGCGCCGTCGACGCTGGAAATAAACATATATCCCGGAAGATTCGGCATTAGCGTTTACTCCTCGCCTTGCGCCAGATAGTCGGCGCGTGTCGCGTGCGATATGAAAAGACCGAAAGGCCGATCGTCCTTTGATCGCGTGCGGCCAAAACCTATCACATGGTCATAGGCCGATTTGGGCGCACGTCCTTTTGCCTCGCGCCAAACCTGAGCGACAACGGCCGCGCGATCGGCTTTCGAATAGCCATAGCCATAAGCTTCGATCATGTCGCGCGCTTCATATTCAACCCTCGCGCGGAGCTCGCGCCTGGTATCAAACCTCGCCACAAAAGCGTTGTCAGGCATGTAGCACCCACGGAGACCGCTAGAGATCTGGAAGTAAGGCATGTGTCGAGTCCTTTCGTTCGACAGTTTCACGTTAAAATCAACGCGCCAGGCGCGCTAAAGCATCGGGCCGAAGCAAGCTTCAAGGTTCGCGTCGGTTGGCGCGATCTCGGCGAGCTCGCATGGCGTGGCAAAGGCCGGCGCCGTTTCCGCATAGTCGGCATAATGCCAGTTCCAATATGCGTCATCAAAACCGGGCCGCAGCAGGCCGCCCAGGATGAAACCGGCTGTTGCGACGATGAGAAGGCGAGTCATGTTGCGAATCCTCCTTATGCGAGCACGTTAGCGAAATCAGGCTTGCGGCCGTCTGAAACCGTAACGCGGAAACTATGCCAACCGTCGGCGCCGGCGGCCGCTTTCACGCTTTCGACATCGGCGGCCGTTTTGCATCGGCTGGAAAGCAAACTTTCCGTGTAGCGTTCAGTTTCGCCGCGCGGCAAACCGTAAACAAGGATAATGCGTTCCATCACAGGCCTGCCAGCCAGGCGCGCTTTGACGCTATAACAGCGCGTCGCGTGTCGCGACGAATGCGGCCTTGTTTCGTATCTGGAAACTGTCGGAACTGGCGGTTTTCGAACTTGCTCATGGGGCGTGTCTCCTTCCTTTAAAATGTGCTTAGGCGCTGGTTAACGTCACGTCAGAAAAGCGGCGATCGAGGCGAACGGCAGCAACCGCGCGAGCAACAGACGGGAACGCGTTGTAGCCGCAACCTTGTCCGTCAACACGTACCCAGCGGTAACGAGTCACACGTTCGCCGCGGCGAGTCGTTTTGAACGCGAGCACCTGTGCGTCGACGTTACCTGCCCAGATGTCGTTGAACTTGGCGGTTGCGATGGCGTTTTGCATGTCGATCTCCGTTGGCTGTTGTTGACTCGTTTTCGATGTCCAACTCTCGCAAAAATCAACGCGGTTTTCAAGAGGAAAATACAGCAACCGCAAAGAATCTTTTGCCGGAGGTAAGGCGCATGCGGCTAACGCGGAATCGTTTTGACTTTCGTTTTCACGTTTCGACATGGAACAACACTAGCTCAGGCCATAACGCCAAATCACCTATACGATACACACATAGCAAACGTGCTAGCTTGTGCTCGCCTATACCACACAACGCACGCGCACTTTACTTGCGCGCCTTTCTACACCTAGTGTTTGACTAGGTGAGCGCTGCTCGCCTAAAAAGTGCCCCATCTTCGCTATGCTGGCGATAGGCGCATGCGCAAGTAAGGCGCGCACATGTGCTGCAGGCATGTAAGGCGAGCTTGTACCACGCCAGGCCAAGGCGGCCAGCTCGCAAGATCGAGCACACATAACACACCTAAACATCAAGGCGACACGCCATGCCACGCTTACAGGTTGCACAGCTTGCAGTTGTACAACTAGGGACCGTACGGCCGGCGCCGCGCCCGCGGGGCACCGGCCCACGATGTGTCGCTCAAGATTATAATTTCTGAAGGGGTTCCGCCCCAAGGCGTTTTAAGGGGTTCGAGAAGAGGCGGCCATGTGCCGCGGAGGCGCACCAGCCTGCTGGGGATCGGTGCGGGCGTGCCGGAAGCGCGGGAGCGCGGTCAGTCCTCCACTATGGGTGGCAGGAGACACGGGTCCAACACGTCGGTGGAAGCTCTCTTCTCGGACAGGTTTGAAACGTGCAAGTCACTGCGGTCTACCATCAGAGCCACGAAGTCACGCGGTTCCTGAAGAGCCTGACCGGGCCGGCGATGCAGCAGGCCGCAGCGCGCGGCCTCACGGAGCACGCACAAGAACAACGCAGGCAGTCGATCCAGCGCATCGTCGCGATCACCGCCCTGCCCCGTGGCCGGGTTTCCGGCCCGATAAAAGTTAAACCAGCGCCGGCGGGGCCGGCGACGCAGGCTGAAGTTTGGGTCGCCGACCGGGCGATACCCCTGGCCGAATACGGCAGCCCGTCTTGGGTTCGCGACCTCAACCCCGGCTGGGCTGGCGGCCCTGTCAGTTCGATGGCGGGCGCCGAAGTTACCGGCTGGGGCTACCGCCGGGTTCACAAAGGCACCTGGGTGGCCAAGGGCCAGGTCTGGAAACGGGCCGACCACGCCAACAACCGCTCGCCGGCCAAGATGTTGTGGGGTGTGGTGCTGGCAAACGAACTCGCCAAGCCGACGTGGAAAAACGTCGCGGGCGCAGAGGCATTCGCGCAGTTGGATCTCGAAAAGAGGGTGACACGCCACGTCCTGCGCGCTTTAGGGACATGATCCGATGGCGCCCAGGCGCGCACAAGGCGCCGAATGGCTGCCTGAGACCTGCTCGAAGTCCGACCTGGCCGTAATTCTCGGCATTTCGACGCGCTCGGTGTCCGATTGGGACACGCGCGGCGTGCTGATACGTGCCGCCGGCGGACGCTACCAGACGCTCGCGTCGATCAACAACTACATCGGCGCGCTCCGCGAGAAGAAAGCAGGCCGCAAATCGCTGGATTCCGGCGAAAAACTGTCTGAAAAGGAGCTCAACCAACAGGTTGTGCGCCAGATCAACGAGGTAAAACTCGCCCAGCTTCGCGGCGACGTGCTGACCCTCGACGAAGTGGCCGAAAGCTGGGGCAAATTCGCAACTGCGGTGAAAGGCGCCGTACTTTCGGTGCCGACGCGGGCGCGAAAGACGATCCCGCACCTGACGCCACATGACGGCGAGACGCTAAAGCGCATCTGCCGGGATATTTTGACCGATTTGGCCCGCCGCACCAGCGAAATGGTGATTGGCGGCGACGAAAAGCCTATCTCCGATGAATAGCGCCCTGCAAAGGCTATTCGCCGGCGTCGGCAAGGCGCTGACGCCTCCGCCAGCGCTGTCTTATTCGGAGTGGGCGGAGCAGTATTTCCAGCTTTGGGGCAGCGGCGGCAACGGTGACCCGTTCCGGCCGTGGAAGTTCCAGCGCGGCATCCTGGATGCGATCGGCGACCCGACGCTTCCGCGTGTGAGCGTCATCAAGTCGGCTCGCACCGGCTATACGGTCAGCCTCATCGCTGCGATTGCGGCGATGGCGTCGAACGACCCGAACGCCATCATGCTGATAATGCCGACCGATGACGACACCCGCGGCATCGCGGTCGACGAAATCGACCCGGCGTTCAAGAACAACCCGCACCTGCGCGGCCTCATGGCCACGGGGCGGTTCGACGGCCGCAACACGCTGACTCAAAGGACTTTGCCGGGCAACGGCTCGCTGAAGATCAACTCGGCCCGCTCGCCGAACAACCTGCGCCGGCACACGGTGCGGACGCTGTTCTGCGACGAAGTGGACGGCATGAAGCCAACCGCCGAGGGCGACGCGCTCAAGCTAGCCGAGAAGCGCACCTTGTCGGAGGCCGATCGCAAGATCGTCTTCGGCTCGACGCCGACGGACGCCGAGACGTCGATCATCGCGAAGAAGTACGAGGAGTCCGACCAGCGGATATTCGAAGTGCCGTGCGTGGAATGCGCGCAGGTCTTCGAAATGCAATGGGAGCATCTTTCCTGGAAGCGGGGCGACCCCGAGTCCGTCCGGCTGGTGTGCCCCCACTGCAACGTCGAGATCGAGGAAAAATTCAAGCCTCAGATGGTCGAGGCGGGTGAATGGCGCGTTACGCGGCCACACATCAAGGGCCACGCCGGCTTCCGGCTCAACTCGCTGATTTCGCAGTTTGCGAACGCATCCTGGGTCGAGCTCGTCAAAGAGTACGAGTTGGCCGAGAAGAACGGCCCGCTCGAGATGCAGACTTTCCAGAACACGGTTCTGGGACGGGTCTGGTCGAATTCGGTCGACAACATCAACGAGAACCATCTGATCGCCAGGCGCGAGCAGTTTGGGCTTCGTTGGAGCCACGAGAAGAACGAGTGGCGGCAGGACATCCCCGAGGATGTCGCCTACATCACCGCCGGCGTAGACGTCCAGCCTGACCGGTTGGAGGTTACGCTGCTTGGCTGGTCGCGCAACCACCGCTACGTGCTGGGTCACCATGTCCTGCGCGGGGCGGCCACGCTGACGACGACGTGGGACGAACTTGACGCGCTGCTGTCGACGCACTGGCTTCATCCACTAGGCGGCGAGATCGGTGTGTCGGCGGCCTGCGTGGACTCCGGCTACCTGTCGCAGAAGGTTTACGACTTCGCGGAGACCGTGCAGGGCCGCAAGATCGTTGCGGTCAAAGGTGACGAAGGCCCGCGGCCAGTATTAAAGGCGCAAGCCAAGAAAAAGCGCAATCGCACGGCGACGCACTACATCGTTGGCGTCGATCAGTTGAAGACCGAGATTTTAATGGTTCTGCCGCTGGCTAACAGCGACCAGAACTCGATCCGGTTCAGCGACGATCTCGAGCCGGAATACTTCGAGCAACTCGTGTCGGAGCGGCGCGAGGTCCGTCGTATAGGCGACAAGAACGTCATCAAGTTCGTCGAGTTGCCGAACCGGCGCCGCGAAGCTTTGGACTGCCTTGTCTACGCGATCGCGGCGAAGCAGCTTTGTCAGTTCGACTACGACAACCGCTACGCGGAACTCGACGGCTTCAAGAAGCCGAAGCTGGACCTGAAAGGGCTGGCCGCGAGACTGAATCGATAGGACGGCCATGGGGTTTCGCGATCGTATAGGCCGGCTGTTTAGCTCGGCCGTCGCGGCTCCGAAGGCTGCGTTCTTCCAGAACGAATCTGTTCCGCTCATGGCGGGCTGGAACCCGATGCTGCGGGAGACGCAGCAGGACGTTCAGGCTTCCTGGGAGAAGGCGGCGGCGCGCGCCACGGCGCAGATCCAGAATTCCGGCTTCGTGGCCGGTATCGTGGAAGTCGCGTCGGGTGGCGTCGTCGGTGCGGGCTTGCGCATGGCTGCGCGGCCGGACGCGGAAGCCCTGAAGTGGGACGAAGAGTACGAGCGCACCTGGACGGCCAATGTCGAGGCGCGGTTCCGCGCATGGGCCACGACGCCGCTGGAGTGTGACGCCGCTGGCCAGATGACGTTCGGCCATATGCAGCAGGCGGCGTTCGCCAGCTACATGAACTTCGGCGAGATCCTCGCGGTCATGCCGATGCTGAAGCGCGGTCAAGGAGATTCAGCGTTCACGAAAGTGGCGCTCACGCCGCCTATGCGGCTGATGAACTACACGGCCAAGGAAGACGGCTGGGTGCAGGGCGTCAAGGTCGACCGGTGGGGGTTGCCCCTGGCCTATCGCTTCCGCGAAGAAGATCGGGTGTACGGCTGGCGGGAGGTTGACCTCCGCGCCCGTGACGCCAACGGCCGTGCCAATGTGATTCTGATTAAAGACCCTGCGATCGCAACGACGCGCGGTATCACGCCGTTCGCGCCGGTGCTCAAGGTGACGCGCCAGGTCGACCAATACGCAGACGCGACGCTGACGGCGGCACTGCTGCAGACGATATTCGCGGCGACGCTGAAGACGAACCTGACCGGTCTATCTGCCTTTGAAGGGCTGATGACCGAAGGGGATACCGGTGCCCTCGACCTTTCTGCGTTCCTCGCGGCGAAGGGCGACTTCTACGACGGCGCCAAAATCGACCTGACGAAACATGGGCGCATCGCTCAACTGTTTCCCAACGACGAGTTGGAGTTCAACAAGGCCGAGGCACCGGGCCAGGAATACGACCAGTTCATGAGCTGGCTGCTGCGCGAGATCGCGCGCGGCGCCGGCGTGTCATACGAAGCCGCGACGTGGGACTTCCGCGGGGCGACGTATTCGTCCGTCCGCATGGCCAGCGCGCTCGAGTGGCTGACGGTCTTGCGTCGGCGCGAAAATTTGATCGTTCCGTTCTGCAAGGCTGTATACGAGGCTTGGCTCGACGAGCAGATCGAGCGCGGGTTGGTGGAGTTTCCAGGCGGGTACGTGGCCTACCGCACGAAGCGCGCGCTCGTGGCGCGCTCGACGTGGACCGGCCCAGCCAAGCCGCAAGCGGATGACTTCAAGACTGCGCGGGCTTACGAAGTTCGCAAGGGCATGCAGGCGACCACCCTGGCCGAGATTTCGGAAGAGTACGGCCGCGATTGGGACGATGACGCCCGCCAGCGGGCCAAGGAAAACGCCTACCACGACAAACTCGGCCTCCCGCGCCCGTGGGCGCCGCAGGACATGATCGAGACGCCGGAAGGGCAAGAGTTAGCGCTCAAAGATCCCGGCAACGACAGTTCCGGCGAGCCGCAAGACCCGAAGCGCAAGGGGCCGAAGAAGAGCGGCAGCGGCCGCAACCCGCCCGAGCGCGAGCCGGCGGACGCGCTGAACGCGGGCATCGAGGCTGGACTGTACGAGGACGAGTGATGGCGATCGACTATGAAGCCATCTTCGGCGTCGAGGACTACGACCCGTGCGCCGCGCTCATCGCGCTGCGCCCAGCGTATATGAAACTGGTGACCGGCGGCGGCGTTGAGCGAGTGTCGTTTCGCGATCGCACGACGACGTGGCACGCCGCCGACCTGAAGGCGTTCGGTGCACTTATCGCGCAACTGGAATCCGAGTGCGCGGCCAAGAGCGGCACGCGCAAGCGCTTCGCCATACAGGCCGGCTACCGTCGGCAGTAGGAAACACACGCATGTCGGCACTGGAAACCGCACTCGCGGCGCAATGGGCTATGGTGCCCAGCAGCCTCGAGACGCTGCTGTCGGTTGCCGATCGCACCAACACCGTGACGCCCGAGGTTTTGGAAGCCTACCGGGCCGCGCACGCAGATCGCGGCGAGCGCCTGAGAATTCGTGATGGCGTGGCCATCCTCGACGTCTCCGGCCCGCTGTTCAAGAAGGCCAATCTGTTCGTCCACATCTCCGGGGCAACGTCCTATGAGATGCTGATGCGCGACCTCCATGTCGCGCTGGACGATCCGGCGGTTAATTCGATCATGCTGCGTGTGGACTCGCCTGGCGGGGAAGCAAACGGGTGCGACGAGTTGGCCGCGGCCATATATGCGGCGCGCGGACGGAAGCCGATCACGGCTTTTGTCAGCGGGCAGGCATGCTCCGGGGGTTACTGGATCGCATCGGCGGCCGACAAGGTCATCGTGAGCGACCTGGCCATGCTCGGCAGCATCGGCGTTGTGCTCGGCGTTGCCGACCGCAGCAAGGCCGACGAAAAAAGCGGCGTGGTGCGGCGCGAGTTCGTGTCGTCGCAGTCGCCAGGCAAGCGCCCCGATCCGGCAACAGACGCCGGCGCGGCGCAGATACAGCAGATGGTTGACGACCTCGCGGAGGTCTTTGTCGCAGCCGTGGCCAAGCACCGCGGCGTCGACCAGTCGACCGTAATCGAGAAGTTCGGCGCCGGTGGCGTCGAGATCGGCGCAAAGGCCGTCGCAAAGGGCATGGCTGACGAAGTCGGCCAGTTCGAAGCGGCGTTCGCCACGCTGAAAGCACGCGGCACCGGCCGCTCCACAAGGACAATTGGAGAGTTTTTCATGTCCAATGACAAGACTGGCGCGGCTGCCGAAGGTTCCGAAAAGACCGTCGATGTCGCGAAGATTCAGGCTGATGCGGCTACCGCCGCGCAGGCCCGCATCAAGGCGATCATGACCTCGGAAGAGGGCAAGGCGATGCCGTCGCAGGCCGCCCACTTCGCCTATGACACCAATATTTCGGCCGAAGTCGCCATTGCTGCCATGAAGGCAGGCAAGTTCGACGTCGAGGCTGCAGCCCCGAAGGCCGAAGAAGGCGTTCGCGACGACAAGGCGTTCGAGGAGAGGCATGCCGCAGCCGGCGCGCTCGGACTCGCAAGCCCTGAGAGCCGCGAAGCCGGTGAGAAAAAGGTGCAGGACGGCTGGGTAAAGGCCGCTGCGCAGGCAAATGCACGCTTCGGCTCCGCCGGCGTCAACTAAGGAGAACGGCCAATGACCATCTACGAAGGCCGGCACCCCGGCGAATTCATCATCAACGAAGACCCCGGCACTCGCTCGCGCGAGGCCGTGGAGATCGCTGCGTCGCAGACGATCGCCCCGAACGCCGTGCTTGCCAAGAAGGCAGTTGTTGCCGACGTGGTTGCCACGCCGTCAGCCGCCGCAGGCAACACGGGTGACGCCACCATTGCGATGACCTCGCCGGAGCTGACCACCAAGGTCAAGGACGGACGCTACAAGGGCGTCGCGGTCACGGCCACGACCGTCCGGTGGGAAGATCCTGACGGCAAGGAGCTCGGCGTCTCGACCCACGGCAGCGCGTTTGCAAAGGGCGGCATCAAGTTCACGATCACCGCAGGCAGCACGCCCAACGTCGCCGGCGACGAATTCTACGTCGACGTCGCGGCGGATGCGGCCGACTTCGAATACGTGGCGTACAACCAGGACGGCACGGACGGCTCGGAAGTTGTCGCCGGCATCGCCATTTACGGCGTCACGACCGGTTCCGGTGAAACGGCCAAGATTGCCGCGATCGTCCGCAATGCGGAGGTCAACGGAAACTGCATCGCGTGGCCGAGTGACATCGAAGCGGCCGAGAAGGTGAACGGCGAGCAGGCCCTGGGCGCGCTCGGCATCATCGTCCGCAACTAAACCTGCGGCGCGAGCCGCTCCGGTCAACAAGCCCGCCTTCGAGCGGGCTTTTTCTTTGGGAAAACGAAATGCTCGACATTTTCAACAACGACGCATTTTCGGTCACTTCACTGACCGGAGCCATGCGCGAAATCAAGCACGTCCCGAGCTTCATCGGTCGGCGTGGCCTCTTCCAGACGACCTCGATCGACACGCTGTCGTTCGCGATCGAGAAGGACAAGGCTCAGAATCTCAAGCTCATCCCGGCTTCGCCCCGCGGCGCGCCCGGCACCACGTTCGGCAAGAACCGCCGGTCGATGATGAGCCTGACCATCCCGCACTTCCAGGTCGACGACGCTATTTACGCGGACGAAGTCCAGGGCGTGCGTGCGTTCGGCCAGGAGCGCGCCGTGGAGACTCTCCAGGGCAAGATCATGAACCGCGCGGCGGAAGCCAGCCAGTTCTTCGCCCTCACCGAGGAGTTCCACCGTCTCAAGGTGCTCACCACCGGCAAGCTGTATGACTCCGACGGCGTGACTGTGCTCTATGACTACGAGACCGCGTTCGGCGAGTCTTTGCCGACCGAGATCGACTTCTCGTTTGACACCAACACTGGTGGCCTGCTGCGCAAATTCTGCGCCAAGGTTCATCGCGACATGGCTGCGACGCTCGACGGCATGCCGTTCTCCGGCATCGAGTTCATCTGCGGTGACACCTTCTTCGACGATCTGGTGGCCAACGCCGAGGTTCGCGACGCCTACGAAGGCCACGCCGGTGCGCTGCAGCTTCTCGACGCCTATGTCAGCGGCAGCGGCCAGAACGCCACGTTCGGCGAAGTCAACTTCGGCGGCATCAAGTTCATCAACTACCGCGGCAATTTCAACGGTTCTGCGGCGGTCAACACGGACAAGGCGCACGGCTACCCCGTTGGTGTCCCCGGCCTCTTCCAGTCGGTCTATGCGCCGGCTGACTACATGGAGACCGTCAACACCATGGGCCAGCGCCTGTATTCCAAGCAGTGGCGCATGCCTAACGACAAGGGTGTGAACCTCGAATTCCAGTCCAACGTCCTGCACTTCTGCAACCGTCCGCGCGTGTTGATCAAAGCGAAGCGCACGTAAGGAGATTCGACATGGAGTGGCTTGTAGTCTTCGCCGTTGCGTCGGCGGCCTGGTACTTCTGGCCGCAGATCAAGGGCATGTTCGGCGGTAAGGACGCGGAATAGCCCCCGATGGCCAGTGTGTTTGCGGGGCTGGAGAGTCTCGTCTCTGAGGAAATCGATGCGCTGTACGGCGAGCCGACGCGCATCGACCCGAAGGCCAAGACGAGCAAGTATCTCGCCGGCTCCGCCGACAACACGCGCGACAGTCAAACTGTGACCGGGATCGTCGACTTCGACCCGGTCACACTCATTTCGCAGGACGTCGGCAAGTACGACGGCGCCCGTCCGGCTATCGCCGGCGAGAAGATACACGTCTCCTACGACCTCGGCGCCCTGCAATGGGTTCCGAAAACAGGCGACGTCATTGTCTTGATCGACAGGGAAGACGAACCGCTGCTGATATCGCGCGCCGACCCCGATGGCCTAGGCCGGGTGGTCTGCGTGTGCCAGCGCGGGCCAGAGGCAACGACGCCATGAGCATGGTCGGCCAAGCGCTACTGATGATCGTGGCGCGGACGCTGAGCGGCCAGACGGCGGCAGCCGCTGTAGTCGAGCAGCCGGTCGAGCCGATCGTCGAGGTGATGAAGCGCTCCGGCGGCTCCGGCCAGCCGGTCATCGCGGTTTATGTGGAGTCGAGCGAGAGTTCGCCCGTCGGCCTGGAAACACAGTCCGGCCAGGTTGAGACCATCCTGAAGGTCATCGCCTACACACCGCCTAGCTGGCGGGTGGGCGACGACGGCGTCGTGTTCGAGAACGAAGGCACCGCCCTCGGCCTTAACATCCTCGGCCGGCAGATAGACCGGGCGTTGCACTACGGCAACGAGTCGTGGGTGAAGTTGTTTCGCGGCTTCGCCAAGCATATCGATGCGCGCAAGACGCGCTACCTGTTGATCGAAATCGAAGATGGGATTCGCATCCCGGCCATCGAGATCAGCTATTGTTTCAAGCGGACGGTGCAAGAGCCGGAGATCGGAGTCCCGCTGTTCGGCCAATGGCTGCAACTCGACACGGCGCTGCGCGCCGAAGGCGAGACTGCGGTTGCGGACATGTTGAAGTCGCTCATCGAGAGCCCGGCGGGCCTGCAGCCCTGGCAGCAGTACCAGATGGCGCGGAACCTCACCGACGCGGCTTTCATGGCAACCGGAAGTTCGCCAGTCATGATCGATGGCGAGTTTGTGGTCGACGAAGAGACCGATGCGCTGCCCCCGCTCGAAGAGGTCGACGCGCAGCCGGACGAAATCGACATCGTCGCACCGGGGCTGCCACCGTCATGAACATGACACAACGGGCGCTCCTCGCCGTCATGGAGCGGCTGCAAGAGCACGATCGTCGTATCGGCGGCTCCGAATTGAAAGGCAAGGTCACGCACGTCGATCCTGCCAAGCAGATATGTCGGATCGAAATCGGCAAAGACGAGGACGGGAAACCTGTCCTATCGCCGTGGGCTACCTACAAGCAGACCGCCGGCGCGATGAAGTTTCACAACCCGCCGTCGGTGGGGCAGCCTATGGTGATCCGGTCGGAGACCGGAGACATCGACCAAGGCATGGCCGAGCCGTTTCGGTGGAACGACGACAACCCATCTCCGTCCGATGACGGCAGCACGCACAAGATGACCTTCGGGTCGGTGACGGTGACTATCACGCCCGACGCGCTTCGTGTCGACGTCGGAGGTTCGAGCCTCGTTGTTTCGGCGGACGGGATCGCGCTTGAAGGCCCGCATGTGACGCACAATGGCGTCGAAATTGACGAGCACCACAAGCATACCGGCGTGGAACCCGGTGGCGCGCTTTCCGGCCCGCCGCAAGGCTGAGAAGGTACGCAAATGGCCGGGCTCGATGCCAGCACGATGCAGCCTCTGGATGGGTTCGATCACGTCCTGCAAAGCATTGAAAAGATATTCGCCACACCACAAGGCGTGCGCGTGATGCGGGAGTGGGTCGGCAACCCCGGCCTGAGACTGCTCGGCGAGAATGCTACGCCGCGGACGATCCTGCTCTGGTTCAATATCCTTTGGATGCTGATCGAGCTTTTCGAGCCGCGCTTCCGCATCCGCCGGTTCGAGGTGAACAGTATCGACCGCCTCGGTTACACCGACTTCACGATGGTCGGCGAGTATCGGCCATACGGGCACCTCGATTGGGTGCAGGCGGCCGCATATGTGGCTGTTGACGACAAGGGCAACGTCCGGTTGGAGCGCGCAAATTGACCCGCTTTTCAGCCGCCGGACTGGACCTGTCGCGCTTCGCGGCGCCGGTCGCCATTCAAGGCATCGACGAAGACGAGATTCTTGCCGAGCGCAAGGCGCGGCTGCTCGAACTCTACGACGCCGCCGGCATCGAATACGATGTCGACAACCTGGAATTTGACCCGGCCATCATCCTTGAGGAGGCCGATACCTACCGCGAACTACTGACGCTCGCCCGCGTCAACGACGCGGTGCGCGCCGTTATGGTGGCTTTCGCCACTGGCTCGGACCTCGACCACCTGGCTGCGTTCTATGGCGTGGAGCGCTTCGCCGGCGAAACGGACGCTGCGTTCCGGCGTCGCGTGCTGCTGGCTCCCGAGGCGTTCGGCTGCGCAGGCGCGCACGGTGCGTACGTGTTCCATGCGTTGAGCGCCGACCCGCGCGTCAAGAACGTGGATGTCTGGTCGCCTCGACCCGGCGAAGTCATCATCGCTGTGCAGTCGTCCGAAGGTGACGGCCGCGCGTCGAATGAACTCGTTTCGGTAGTGAGCGACCACATCCATCGCTCGGACATCAAGAGCCTGACCGACATGGTTGCGGTGCGCTCTGTCGTGAACGTGCCCTACGCCGTCAAGGCGGACATATACATCATGCCAGGCCCCGACCCTGTCATGGTCAGGACCGAGGTTCTGGCCTCTTTGCAGGCGGCCACCCTCTTGCGGCGCACGCCCTCGCGCGACGTGCCGCGCTCCGCTCTTTACGCCGCGGCGCACATTGGCCCGGTCGACAAGGTAATTCTCAACTCGCCGGCGCAGGACATCGCCCGCGGCAATGGCGAGGTCGGTGTCTGCACAGGCATCGATCTGACGGTGGTCACTTATGACGGCTGAGTTCCACCCGCTCCTGCCGGCGCAGAGTTCGCTGCCGGCGGAGTTGGCGGTAGAACAGACGTCCGGTGAGCGCTGGTTAGGTGTTGATGTCGACATCATTCGTCGGTCACGCGATCCGTGGCGCTGCCCGGCGCATCTGTTGCCGTTCCTGGCCTATGATTTCTCGGTCGACATCTGGCACGACGGCATGTCCGAGACCGACAAGCGGTTCGTCATCGCCCGCGCGATCGAGATGCACCGCCTGAAGGGCACCGAAGAAGGGCTTCGGCAATACATCGACCTTGCCGGCGGCGAACTTGTTCGGGCGCGCGTGCCGCCGGAAGGCATCTACCTGGACGAAGGTCCGACTGCGGAGCAGCGCGCCGAATGGCTGTCGCGCTTCGCCCAGATTCGCATCCGCCGGACGGCTGACCAGTTCGAGGAGCCGGAAGAAAATTTTATCGGCGGCGAGGGTGACGTCGGTTGCTTCCTTGGCGGCGATGACGACGAGGGAACATACCTGGCGCTCTACGAGCCCGAGCCGGCTTACGAGGCTGTGCTCTGGGACGACGGCGTTGAGACCGCACTGACGAAACGTGTAGTGGTGCAAACCACGGGCTCGTCGACTGCGGTCATCGAGAGCTATTACATGGAATCGGAGGACGGCGACGCCTTCCTCGATGAGATGTGTTTCGACGACGCGGGCGAGGAAGAGACCTTCCTGGACGTGCCGTCGCCGGTGATTCATTTCAACCATCGCGTCAGCGCGGACACAAGATTTCCGGTGTTCACATTGGTCGGTATCGATGGCCGGGGCGGCTTCAGCCTCGTCTACGTCGAGCCAGAAGCGGTGCGCGAAATCACAGTCGAGGAAGAGTTTTTCCTCGATGAGGCGTGCCTCGACGATAACCACTTCGCGAAGAACAGCGCGCACCTGGCGATGTTCAACCGCTGGCACATATACGACGAGGCGCGCAGCGGGCCGATAGAAGTGGTCGAGGGCTGCTTCCTGGACGACCCAGACCTGTTCGGGCTCGAGCCGTACCATGCGCTTATCGATGCCAAGACGCTCGACAATTACGGTGTCGATGCGGGCTTCCTCGGCGACATGGTGCTCGACGACGCCTGGCTCGACGAGCCGACCTACGAACTTCGCCAACGTGTTTTCGAGGCCGCGGTCTCGGCCAAGGCGCTGCGCGACAAGTATCTGATTTCAACTGCCCGTTACCGCCCGCTGCGGTGGTCGGATCGCCTCGATTGGGGCTTCCGGTGGGACCAACTCACACAGGAGTAATCCGTGGAAAAACGCATCATTGCGCGCGCCCGCCAGCAATATCTGGCGGCGGACGTCACCGCACAGCAGGTCTACGCGGAGGAGTCCGCCGATCATATCGTGGTTGACGCCCTGACCGGCACCGACAGTGCGCAGTACCGCAGCGGCTTCGTCGTCACCCTGGCCAGCGTCACGGAAATCAACGTGGCCTCCGGCCGCTACTACGAAGGCGGCAAGCGTTTCATCAAGGAAACCGCGCAGACGATCGACCTCCTGTCGAAACTGCCGGTCGCGACCAAGAAGAAGGTTGCCATCGTCGCCTGGGGCATCACCGAAGAGACGGACGTCCAGCAGCGCAAGTTCCGCGTCGATCCGGTGCAGCGCACGACCGAACCCGATGACGTGGCCATGATGCTCCGCCGTTCGGCGCAGGTCGGCGTGGTCGAGGGATCGGCGTCGTCCGACCCGCAGCTTCCGACGATCGACGCCGGTCAATTGCACTTTGCGACCGTGACGCTGAACACGACCGGCATCGAAGAGATCGAGATGGTCGAGAGCTCGCGCCTGAAGCCTCTTTCAGAGGTCGAGGCCCGTCTGGTGCAGATCGAGGCATGGCGCGCTATCGCCGAGCCGGCGATCTCGACCCTGCGTTCGGATCTCGCGGCGCTCGGCGAGGCGATGAAGAGCAAGCCGTCCGCTATCCAGATGGACGCGGCGCTCTACAACCTGGCCGTCATCAACGACAAGCTGGACCTCGACGAGGTAGCGGTCGATTACGCGGCAGACACCTTTAACGACGACAGCGAATCCGACACCGACCACGGCGACTATGACGCCGATGTCGAAGAAGGTGTCCGTAGCCCGGCGGTCGCATCGGCTACCGGCTCGCTTGCCTTGTTCAACGCGCTCGACTCTACCGTGACGGTGTCCAGCGGCAATATGTGGCCGAAGTACACCGAGGAAGCCCGCGTCAGCGTGACAAACTACTCGGGTGAGGTCGCCATATCGCAGTACGCGGTGCAGGAGCAGACATGGGTCAAGAAGACCACGACCCGCCACCGCCTTCGCGTCGGCTACCGCTGGTGCCGCGGCTGGCCGACCCGCTGGTGGTCGTCCACGATTTTCGGCTGGGCGTCCAAGGTGTTCCACCGCGACGGCGACACATGGCTTCTGCCCACGGGCGTTGTCCGTGACGCGCATCCCGTGTCTCGCTGGTTCGTTCGCAATCGCTACTATTGGTGGGATACGGTCGAGGACACCAGGTGGGAGTATATCACCACCGACACGACCAAGACCGGGGCGATCGTCTCGCAGACGTTCCTCAACGCGCAGTCACAGGTGCTGACGTCGATCAACCTGTATTTCACTACGCTCGGCGCTGCCGGCGACGTTACGGTGTTCTTGACGGAGACCACTGCGGGCTCGCCGGATAAGGACAAGACGATCGGCGAGGCCACGGTTACGCACGCCAATCTCAAGGCCAATCGCGCCGCCACGAAATTCGCGTTCAACCCGATCCATGTGGAAGCGGGCAAGCGCTACGGCATCGTCGTCGTCACGGCCGGCGATCACCGCCTGGCCATGTCCGACAAGGGCACCTACGCCGGCGGGACGTTCTTCTACAGCACGGACAACGCCTGGTTCCAGGGCGACTTGCTGAAAGACCTGATGTTCAAGGTGAATTTCGCTCGCTTCGAGCGGACCTACCTGCAGGTGCTGATGACTCCGCTGGATCTCAGCGGCGGCATCCAGAACCTCTCGCTGAATTACGACAAGGTGCTGCCAGACGGCACCGAGTTGTGGTGGGAGGTCCAGCCGGCCGCGTCCGGCCCGTGGCTGAAGATCGCCAACGATGGCGGCAACGAGGTGTTTACGTCTCTGCCGACGACGGCGCAGCTGCGTGCCGTCATGGTGGGCACACACGACATCATGCCGATGGTCCGGCTCACCGGGTCGGTTGTCGACGTGACTCGCTCTGCGATGGGCTTTACGCACGTCGCCGAACAGCAGGTGCTCGGCACGTCGTCCGACGAGTTCAAGGTCGCTTACGACTTCGATTTCTGGGACGACGCTCACCACACCGCGACGATATCGGTGTTCGACGACGGCGGCACGCCGGTGGCGGCGGATTCAGTGGAGACCATCGCCCTCGCAGACGGCGGTGTTCGCAAGATCGCAACCTTCACTCCGGCACTGGCGATACCGTCTTTCGCGCCAAAGATTGTGGTCACGACTGATGATCGCAAGATCCAGCCAGTGGTCCGCAGTCGCGCGTATTGGACCTACTAAGGAGGCAATCGGCAATGGCCCGTAAACCGAAAACTGCACCGATGGAAAGCGCCGCCGGCATCGACGCCGACGCTTTCTACAAGGTCAAGATGGCTGAGACGGAAGTGCGCAAATCGGGCGACCTGAAGCGCGGCAAGATGTACGAACTTCGCGGCGCCGTCGTCCTCAAGCTGCTGGACAAGGTCGCCTCGTATGAGCCTTGCTGATTATAAGCTGAATCCTGACTTCGCCGACGTCGACGAGATACAGCGCTACTTTAGCGACATCGCTCGCCGGCTCGTTCGCGCGGAGAACCAGGAGGCGCTTATCCAGGCGGCTACGCGCGCCCTGATTGAGTTCGGGCTGCAGAGGGTCGACGAAAGTCTCGCTCCCGCAATCGAGCGGTTGCAACTGGCGTCTGAGCTTGGGTTCCTCGTGGCAAGTTCGGCGACCTCGCTGACCTTGGCCACGGGCGAAGCCGTGTTCGAGATTGATGAAGCGCAGCGCGAGTTGTTCACGCCTACGCCGGTCCTGACGATAACGCGTGAGGCGGAGGGCGCGGAGAGCGAGTACGCCGTTGCGCGCCTGACGTCATACGACCCGGAGACGGGCGGTCTTGTGGTCGACGTGCAGACGATCAGCGACATTGCTGGCGCGCACGACGATTGGGTGATTGCGGCGTCGGCGGGTTTGGCGCCAGCTATCATTGAGTTGGCGGCGGCTGCGATTGCGGCCAAAGACCTTGCCGTACCTGCGGCCGCAACTGCAACGACGAAGGCCGCTGAAGCGCTGGCTTCTGCTTTGGCTGCGGCGGCTAGCGCCGAAGCAGCAGCGTTGTTCGATCCGTCGAGTTATTACACAAAAGGCGAGGTTGATTCAGAGATCGGTGATGCGATCAGCGTCGTGCTTGACAGCGCGCCGGGAGCGCTCGACACACTGAATGAGCTTGCCGCGGCGCTTGGCGACGACGCGAATTTCGCGACCACGGTGACGAACGCGCTGGCTAACAAGCTGGAGAGCGTGGCGTTCTCCGATATCGTGGCCGCGGCAATTGCCTCGCAGTCGGAGGTGCGATCCGGCACGGCCAGTAAGCTGCTGACGACGACGGCGGCGAATGCTTCGCTGGACTTCGTCAACCTGACGGACGGCGGCACCATCGCGTTTGACATGGCGGACGGTGTCAACCGCAAGGTGACGCTTGGCGGCAATCGCACGCTCGGCCAGATCACCAATGCTGTGGTCGGACAGACATTCGCAATCGAGGTGAGCCAGCCGGGGTCCAGTTCGACGCGGACGCTGTCTTATCATGGCAGCTATGTGACGCCGTCTGGCGGCATCACGATCAAGACAGGCAACAACCAGAAGACGCTGCTTGTCGGCATGGTGCTCGCTGCTTCGAGCGGCACTGCGACGAAGACGTTTATTACTGCTGCCGGCGACGGGTGGACATCGTAATGCATGGACTTCTTGGACCGATACCGCTGTTGCTGGCGGGGGGTGGCTTCCCTGTCGTTACCCTGACAGCAGCCAAAATCCATCCCCTCGACTGGTATGGGTATGCTGCTTCGGGGGGCTGGCTGCACGGTTTCGATGGCCTCTCAGGTGGCAGCCTGTCCGCGACCCTATATCCGGGTCTGACGACGACTGATGTATTGATGGAATCGGAGGATGACTACTCGGTAGTCGCTTTCTCTGGGAGCGTCGTGAGTATGGTCAGCGGTATAACAGGGATAAAGATCAATGGCATTGAGTACGCCCGCACCTCCGCTCCCGCCACCGAGAACGGCACCACGAAAATTGAATTTGAATGCCCATCCAGCCCCGGCACCGGCAGCTACACCGTGCAGTTGGTGAGGGCATAACATGGCAACCATTTTATCCCGGCGCACCGCACCGGAAACCTACGAACTCTTCCACCCGCAGAAGATCGTCATCGACGATGTCGAATATCAGCCGCAGTTTTTCGACGTGGCCGAGGATAACGAACTCGCCGCAATCGGCGTCTATCGCGTCGATACCGAAGCACCATCCGGCCAGCGCTGGACGGGCGAGTTTGCGGATGACGATGGTGTGCCGGTCGCGGTGTTTGAAGCCCTGCCGCTCGAAGACATGAAGGCCGCCAGGATCGATGCCGTCAACGCCCGGCTCAATGCCGCCCTCACGGGCGGCTATACTGTCGAGAGCGGCACGATGTCCGGCAAGGTGCTGCAGACGCGCAACCTCGAAGACCGCACCAACTGGCTGGTCAGCCAGGCGAGCTATTCGGCGGCCGTCGCGGGCGGCATGGGCGCTGTCGAAGGCGCGACATTCCGCACAGCCGACAACGACACATTCACCGTGTCGTTCAATGAGGGCCTGTCCGTCCTGCTCGCCATGGCGGCATGGGGCGCGGCCTGCATGGGCAACAGTTGGGCGCTCAAGGATGCGATTGAGGCGGCCGAGGACGGCGCAGCACTCGACGCGATCGACATAGAACAGGGGTGGCCGGTATGAGCATCACAACGGTAAACCAGACGATAAAGATCACGGAGGTTGCCGACGTGCTCGTCACCGAAGTCGAACAGGACGGTGGCGAGTACCTGCGGGACATCCGCATCCTGGCCGCCGACGACGCGGTCGTATTCACCCTGCGCCTGTCCGGCGACGCCGCCGACAAAATCAAGTTCACGACCCCGGAACTCGACTTCTAACATCCCTGCGGCCACGGCCCGCGATCCCATTCACCGACCAAACCCGCCCTTCGTGGCGGGTTTTTCTTTTCGCACAGAAGGAAACGACGATGGTCCTCACTGTAGGCATCAAGCATATCCGCGACGGCATCGAGCCGCAGGCCGTCAATAAGGCCGACATGAGTGTCATCGGACTTATCGGCACGGCGCCTGACGCCACCGACGCATGGGCGCTCAACACGGCGACCGAGCTTCGCACCAGCGACTCCGTGCTGCGCACGGCGCTTGGCAACACCGGCACCGTTGTCGATGCGCTCGCCGGCATCTCCGCCCAACTTTCCGGCGGCATTGGCGCGGCCCGCGTTGTGGTCGTCCTGGTCGAGGAAGGCGAGGATGATGACGAAACCATCGCCAACATCATCGGCAACGAATCGCTCAAGACCGGCATCTGGCAGTTCCTGGAAGCGCCGGAAGAGCTTGGCCTCACCCCGCGCCTCATCATTGCGCCCGGCTACACCCATCAGTTCAACTATGTCGGTGGCGACGGCGAAGTGGATGTGTCCTCGGCGACGAAGGCGGGCGGTAACACTGGCGGCGGCACGCTGACCCTGGCCTCGCCTGCGTTCGGCGCCGAAGTTCGCGACGGCGTCTACCGGGTTCGTTGCATTGGCGGCGGGTTCGCCGGGACCGGCGAGGCTGGCGACAACACCGGCAACGGCACGATCGGCTCGATCACGGCCGCCGGCGAAGATGTCATGGCTGGCGTGTACACCGCCACCTGCTTCGCGGAAGCCGAGAACGGCGGAACCTTTGTCGTTGCAGATCCCGACGGCAACACGATCGGCCTGGCCACGCCCGGCAACGCGTTCGTCTCCGACCACATCGGGTTCACCATCGCTGACGGCAGCGAGGATTTCGACGTCGGTGACACTTTCGAGATCACGGTTGTCGCCGCGGTTCCGACCGCGGGCGGGGTGTTCTCTGTCGTAGGCCCTGACAACACGGTCCTGCCGAACGCGACCGTCGGCGTTGCCTATACCGGCAACCACGTCAAGTTCACCATCGCGGACGGCGCCCCCGATTTCGCGATCGGTGACGGTTTCGACCTCACTGTCGACATCACCAATGGCGAGGCGGAAGCCAACGGCGTCTGCGCGGCCATGCCGACGATCCTCGAACGTCTGCGGGCGAACTTCCTGCCGGAAGGCCCGACCAATAGCCGCCAGGCGGCCATCGACTGGCTTGAGACGCTGCCCCGCTCCGCGCGCATCATGCACCCGCTCCGGCAGGTGGCCAAGGTGCTCGATGACGATGGTGACGTCGTCTACAAGCCGCTGAGCCCGTACATCATCGCGAAGTACGTCAGCCGCGATGCGGAGTTCGACGGCGTGCCCGGCCACTCGATCGCCAACCAGAGCATCAACGGCCTCGTCGGCGTGCACCCGATCATCCCGATGAGCATCACCGATGAAAGCGTGCTCGGCCAGGCCGACATCGCTCTCAGCTTCGGCATCGTCTTCCGCGGCGACGTGGGTGTCGATGGCGCGTTGACCGACGGCGGCTTCACCTTCTGGGGCACGGACACCCTGTCCGAGGCCAGCGAGTGGCTGTTCGTCAACGTCAACCGCATGCGCGACTACATCGAGTTGATGCAGATCAAGGCGCTTCGCTACTATCTCGGCCGCTTCAACATCACGTTGCAGACCGTCGAGGCGATCATCAACACGATGAAGTCGCAACTGTCTGTCCTGCGCGCCAACGGCGACATCCTCGACTTCCGCGTCAGCTTCTCGGCCGACGTCAACTCGCCCGAGGAACTGCGCCTCGGCAACCTCGACCTGATCTTCAGGGCGGAGGAGCCGCCGGTGCTGCGCAAGATCACGCTTCGCTCGCGCCGCTACCGTGAGGCGCTGGAGAACATGACGCGCCAGATCTCGGTGCTTCTGGGCGATTACGCCTAACCTGAGTGTTGATTTTGGCGAGAGATTTTCTCTCGCCAACCCTTTCCTGAAATCCCTGACCCGGAGACGCCGAGATGGCTTCTGAAATCCTGAATCTCGACGCGCACACCATCTACGTCGGCGATGACGACCCGACGAACACGCTGCTGCTGCGCATCAAGTCGACCAAACTCCCCGAGTTCGAGGAGACGACCAAGGAGCACACCGCGAGCGGCGCCATGGCCCAGCTTGTCATTGGCATGCGTGTGTTCAAGATTACGCCGTTCACCTTCAAGTTGGAAGGCTACAATCCAGAGGTCGATCGCCGTTTCATGCCAATCACGCCGCGCCGCATCAAGTATACGGTGCGCGGCAACATCACCAACCTGCGCACCCACGAGGAAACCGAACTCAAGATTGTTATCGAGGGTCGCATGACCAAGCTGACCCGGTCGGAACTCGAGCGCGACAAGAGCATCGAGTCTGACTACGAGGTCAACGAGATCACCTGGTTTGAAGAGTTCCACGGCGGCGTCGAGAAGAAGTTCTTCGACTATTGGGCCGGTCCTGCCGGGCTGCGCATCGACGGCCAGCCGGTCGCGCCTACCCTCGCCCGTAACCTCGGCGTCGCATAAGGAGCCAGCAAATGGCCGAAGAGGCAGAAGTCAAGAAAGAAGCGCGGATCGTCTCCCCGAAGGAGCGGTCCCGCGAGGTGCCGCTCGACTACCCGATCGAGTTTGATGGCAAGGTCTACGACACCATCACTGTGCGCCGCGTGTCGGCGCGCGAGGTGTCCGACTTCATCGACGCCGTTGCCAAGAGCGAAGAATTCGCCAATGTCAAGGCGCCGATGATCGACTGCCCGCAGGAAGTTTACGAGGTGATGGACGACGATGATCGTCTGCGCCTGGAGGAGGCGCTGCTCCCTTTTTTGCCCCTGCGCTTGAAGCAGGGGGTCGCATTGACCCTCGCGACTGCCACGCCTACGTCCGAAAAGTAGCGCGCCATTACAGCACCCCGCTTCCGGCCGTCCAGGAAATGGACTGGCTGGACGTCCTCGGCCACTACTGCGCCGCCATCCACGACGACTACCTCGACCGCTTGTTCCAGTTGAGGCTCGCCGGCGCGAAGATCACCTGGTAGCACCCCATGGCCCGCACGCTTATCGGCACACTCCTTCTGCGCCTGAAGGCCGAAGGGCTGGGTGAGGCGAAAAAGGTCGTCCAGACGCTCAAGGACGTCGAGAACACAGCCCGCCGCATGGGTTCCGCAGGCGTCGGCTCGTGGGGCGTCGGCTTCCAGAAGCAACTCAACGCCCTCAAGCTGTCCAGCAAGGACATCCAGGACGTCGAGAAGTCGTGGATAGCACTCCACGAAAGCATCAAGAGCCGCGATATCGGCAAGGCCGTAAAAAGGCTCGAGGTCTCCCACTGGAAGACCCAGACGCTCGCCGCCCTGGCGACGCAGAAGGCGGATCTCGACAAGCATTTCCGGGATGTCGAGAAAAAGACCCGCTCTCATATGTTTCGGATGGCCGACATCATGAAGGCCGGCACCGTGGCCATGGGGTTCTACACGATACCCTATGGCGTCGGCCTGGCCACGCGTGAGGGACTGACGGCCTCGTCGGAGCGCCGTCGCGAACTCTTCCGTCAGCAGATGGCCGGCATTCCAGATGGCGAGCAGCAGAAGCTTTTTGACGCATCGGAAGCGACCGCGCAGAAGTACCCGTCGATTCCCATCACCAGCGTGATGGAGATGTCGCGCAGTGCGTTCACCGTTATGGGTGACGCCGAGCGCGCCGCTGCGGTCCTCGATAGCATGGCCGCCTCGCTCGTGGTCTTGCAAAGCGCCCGCGGCACCGACGCGGCGGCGAATATGCTCGTCAGCATGATCCGCGGTCTCGATAACCTCGGCGCTAACAAGGACGGCCAGATCGGCATAGACCAGGTCAACGACATGATCGCGGCGGTGTCTCGCGCCACGCAGGTTGACCCCGACTTCAACCCCGGCCAGTTCTTCGAATTCGCCCGCGCGACCAAGGTGGCCGGGCCGGCACTGTCGATGGATTTCCTCGCCCGCACACCAGTGTTCATGCAGGACATGGGCTCCGGCTCGACGGGTAACGCCCTGGCCATGGCCTTCCGTGCCTTCGTGCTGGAGGCGGTGGGCTCGGCAGGCGGCAAGAAATACCTCGAGGAACGCGACCGGCTCGGCATCCGCCAGGGCGGTAAGCTGGTCGATAGCGAACTGTTCGGCTCCGACCCCGACCAGTGGGTGCTCAAGCACCTTGTGCCGGCGCTTCAAAAAGACGGCGTCGACCTGAACAACGACACGCAGGTCGCAGCCGCCGTCGGCAAGCTGTCTGGCAACACGACGGCCACCGGCTTCCTGACCCGCGTCATCACGCAGCGCGAGCAGATCGAACGCTGGCTTTCCATGATGGATAAGGCGGTTGGCCTGGAAGCCGCCGAGGACGTTCGCTTCGAAGATCCGTTCGTCGGCTTCGAGGCGTTCAAGAAGGCGTTCGAGAACCTTTCTGCCGCACTCATCCCGATTGACTCCATCAACGCCGGCCTGAATAGCCTGGCGAACGGAATCAACGCGCTGGCACGCATCGCCGAAGACAACCCGGCGCTGACGGCGCTCGGTATCGGCGGCGCGGCAGCGGGCACGGTTGTCGGCGCCAAGGCTATCTATGACAAACTCGGCAACGCCTTCGGCCTCAACACGGCGGCCGTCGCCCTTGATGGCTCTGCTGCGGCATTGACTAGGGCAGCCATCGCGCTTGGCGGATCTGCGGCTGTCGATGGCGCCATTCCGGGTGACGGCGGCGGCAAGAAGCCGGGAAAGCCAGGCATCGGCAGTCGCGCACCGCTTCTCGTGGCAGGACGGTGGAGCCCATGGGTGGCGGCGCTGCTCACGCAGGGCAGCACCGCGGATAATCCCTACGTGAACGCCGACGCCGGCGAGCGGGCTCGCATGCGTGAGAAGGCTCGCGCGGATGCGGAGGCTTACAACCGCGAGTCCATTCCGGCGACAGGCCGCGACCGTGTCGAGAATGAGCGGAGCCAGTACGAGAAGGATGCGGCTGCGGCCAGGGCCAACAACGCCGGCAAGCCTGACTACAAGGACGCGGACGGCCGCACCTATCGCGAGCTGACGAAGCCGCGTGAGCCTGCAGCGCCGCGTGAGGCGGTCTTAACCGGCATCAACGGTTTGACGGATCGTGTAATGCCGCCGTCGACGCTGCCTAACGGCATGATCGAAAGCATGCTTTCCGGCATGGACCGGCTCAAGCAGGAAGCCAACAGCACCGGCATACAGGTGAAGTCCTCGCTAGAGGTCCAGGCTACGCCGCAGATCAACCTCGGCCCGTTGCAAGAGGCCGTGAACCTCGCGCAACGGTTCCTGGCGCTCATGAACCAAGCGAACAGCGCAGCGAGCGGCGCGGCCGCAACAACTGACCGCCAGCTTCGTCGCGGCATGGCTGATTACGGGGTTGCCCCATGATGCCGACCACGATGTGCCTTGGGCCGGTCGCCTTCACGCTGGTGACCAACCTGCAGGAGTACCAGACATCAGCCGAGGCGGCATTCGCCAAGCACGACGTCGTCAAGGCCGCTCCGATTTACGAGGCCATGGGCGACGAAGAAACCACCATCACCTTCCAGGGCGTCGTCCACCCGCACATCACAGGCGTGGACGGCGGACTGGCGGCAATCGAGCGGGCGCGCGTCGACCAGACCCCGCTCCCGCTCATGCGCGGCGACCACACGCCCATGGGATGGGTCGTCATCCTGAAGTTCGAGCGTACCGATTCCACGCTCGAAGAGACAGGCCGCGCACTGGAAATCAAATTCAACGTCACCCTGGCCAAGGTCGCTAGCGTCGGCTCCCGCGAACGCGAGTCGGTTCTCCGCCTCTTTTCGAGTGTTCTAGGATGAAGCTGCGCCGCGAGACAGTCAAAGCGGAAGGCTTCACCCTCTCGCAACTCGTGTGGTCGCTGCTGCGCCGCAAGCCGGACGGCTTCGTCGAGCGCACGCTCGACATCAACCCTGGCCTCGCCGACCTCGGTACGCACCTACCTGTCGGCACGGTGATCGATTTCCCCATCGAGGAAGCCAACCGCACGCCGGCCGAAAAGGTCGTCCGTCTCTGGGACTGACATGAATTTTCTGAAGCGCGACTTCCAGGTCATTGTCGCCGGCGTCGATGTGTCCAGCCGGTTCTATCCGCGACTGCTCGAACTCACAATAGAGCGCGCCGCGGGTCAGGCGACCGACAGCGCCGACATCCGGCTGGCCGACCCGAACGGCGGCACGTTCCTGCCGTCAGACCGCGCGCCAATCGAGATATTTCTCGCCGGCCAGTGGGCGTTCACGGGCTTCGTCACCGAGGTCAGTTGCACGATCGACAAGAGTGGCGGTCGTGAGATGTGCATCAGCGCCGAGTCAGCGGACCACGGCGCCAAGCCGAAGGAGCCGTCACTCCGCCACAAAGACAAGGCGACCCTGGCCTCGGTGGCGCAGGAGTTCGGTTCGAAGGCCGGGCTTAGTGTCCAGGTGCTAGGCTCTATCGCCAGCGTCGAGCGCGAATACTGGTTGCAACAGCACGAGTCGTTCCTGTCGTGGGGCCAGCGAATGGCCCGCGAGGTCGGCGGCACGTTCAAGGTGATCGGCAACCGCGCCTTCCTCGCGGCGCGCAATGAAGGGCTGTCCGCATCCGGCCAGCCGCTCACGCCTATTGCCGCAACGGTCGGCGTCAACCTGATCGAAGCCAACGTCACGCCGATCGTCAGCCGGCCGAAATACAAGAACGTGAAACTCAGCTACTTCGACATCGCCAAGGGTGAGAAGGTCGAGGTCGACATGGACACAGGCATAACCGACGTCGACGTGGTCCTGCGCTCCACCCTGGCCGTGGCCAACAAGGACCAGGCCGAGCAGAAGGCCAAATCGCTCAGCAAGGAATCCGACCGCGAGAAGGGCCAGGGCTCCGTCTCCATCATCGGCGACGCGCGCGCCGAGCCGGAGGCGCTTTGCATCCTGTCCGGCATGCGGCCGGGAGCGGATGGCGCGTATCGCATCGACGCTGTGAGCCACAAGCTGGACAAGAGAAGCGGGTTCGTCACGACGCTACAGCTTCGGCAGCCGCAGCAGGGTGCGGGAATGGACAGCCGCGCTGGTGGCTCAGGTGGGAGCTCGCTTACAGCGCCAAACAACCTCGCGCTCGATATGACGGCACCAGACCCCAACAGCAACATCGCCTGACCGCCGGCGTCTGCCTCCGCCCGGCGCAACTGCCCGCCCGTGTGGCGGGCCTTTTTATTGCGTCATCCAAAAAGGACTTACCCGATGCTTCTTGATAACTGGCGTGACGTGCTCACGAAGGCATGGTCGATGAAACTGATGGGCTTCGCGGCCTTCCTGGAAGTCGCCCAGCAGATCGTTCCGTACCTTGATGGACTGCTGCCTTGGTGGGCATCGGTCCTCGTCATCTTGGCGGCTTTTATGGCCCGCCTGATTCCGCAAGAGGGCCTGTCGAAGAAGCCTGCCGAAGTCGCGGGAGGCTCCGATGGCGAGTAGGCTCGGAAAGAACGCGGCAGCCATGGCCGTCGCCGTGTCGTTGATCGGCGGGTACGAGGGCCTGCGGCTCAACAGCTATAAAGATGTGATCGGCGTTTGGACGGCCTGCTACGGCGAGACGCGCGGCATCAAGCCGGGCATGAAATTCACCAAGGCCGAATGCGACGCGCAACTCGCGAAGGCGCTCGTCGAGTTCGAGACGGGCATGCGCAAGTGCCTGAAACAGCCGGATGAGATTCCGATCAAGCCGTATATCAGCTTCCTTTCGCTCTCCTACAACATCGGCGTCGGCGCGTTCTGCAAGTCGTCCGTGGCGCGTCAGGCCAATGCGGGCAACGTGCGTGCCGCCTGCAACCGCATCCCCGCCTTCAACAAGGCTGGCGGCAAGGTGTGGAAGGGGCTCGTGAGCAGGCGCGGCGACGAGCAGAAGTTCTGCTTGTCCGGCCTGTGAGACCGTTTCTTACCGGGTTCTGCGTCGGCTTCACAGTCGGCGCCGGCCCATTCCTCGCGTTCCTATGGTGGTGGCTGATACTATGATGCCCGCTCTTTTTGGCCGGTTCGCCGGCGGATGGATCGTCTACGCCATCTTCGCAGCCATCATCGTCGCAACCCTCGGCTACACCTACCACCTCGGCCACTCCTCGGCGACGGCCAAGTGGGAAGCGAAATACGCCCGGCGTGAGGCCGAGATCGCCAACCAGGTCAACGCCGAAATCAACCGCGTGCAGCAGGCGAACGCCCTGGCCAAGGCCAGCGAAGCGAAGCGCCTCGCAGAACTCGCCACGGAAAACGCGGCCCTCGAACAGAAAATCAAGGAGATGTCGGATGCAGCGGATGCTGACCCTGACCGCGACCGGCCTGCTTTGTCTCCTGACAGCGGGATGCGTATCGACTCGATCCGCTAACTACGCGCCGCCACCCCCGCCGCAGTTGCTGGAGCCGGACTTGTCTGTGCTCAAGGACTGCCTCGGCCCGGTGCGGCTGCCGAAAGGCGTGCTGACACAGCGCGACGTAGAGCGGCTCTGGATCACCGACCGGAAGGCGTTGATCGACTGTGGCAAGCGGCACAAGGCGCTTCGCGACTTCTACCACGAACGTGACAAAGCTATTCGCGAGGGGCGGGCGCTATGAACTTCGACTTCACCGTATCCATTCCGGCCATCATCACCCTGGCGGGTATTTCAGCGGCCGGCATAGCCGCCTGGACTACGGTTCGCTGGCGCATCACAGCGCTTGAGTCTTCGACCGTGCTGTTGTCCGCCAGCCTCAAAGCCGCGAACGAACGTGTCGAACAGGTCCGCGCCGCCGGCGCGCACGAGCTCGCCGACTTCAAGCTTGCCGTGGCCAAGGATTACGCCACCAACAACGCCATCCTGCAGATGGAAGAGCGGATCGCCAGCGCCATCGACAGGCTCGGCGATCGGCTCGACAAGTTCATCGACACGCAGGCGTCCCGCCGCACTTCCCGCTCCTCCTAAAATAATTTCGCTTGACACTTGTTGATTTTGTCGAGAAGTTGGCATCGACAGAATACGACAAGCAAAGGAGTCGCAGCCATGCGGTCGATGAGTAGGATTTCGTGCGCGGTAGCAATCGGGCTCATCTGCTCTGCCACTCCTGCCTTCGCACAGCAGCCAAGGTGCGGCAGCGCCGTCGAGTTCGCCAAGAAACTGAGTGAAGCGCATCAAGTGCAGGTTGGCGGCGGCATCGTCACCAAGGACGCCATCCTCGTCATCTACGCGACGCCCGGTGGCGAACTTTGGACCGCCATCACGATGGGCACAGACGGTAGCGCCTGCCTCGTCATGCAGGGCAAGGAATGGTTCGGCGGGTTGCCTCCAATGCCGGTTCCCGGCCAGCGGGGTGCTTGAGGTGAAGTGGCTTCTTGTAGCAGCTTACATCGGCGCCGGCTTCACGTCATCGAGCCTCTTGTATGAGGTTCACCACCAGACGTGTCAGACGCGAAGCGCTGGAGAGTACGTCGGTCTAGCGGTTGTCTGGCCCGCGGTTGGCGCGGCTCTTGCTGTTGCTCACCTCAAAGGAATGCACGCCCGCGAAAATTGCGCGGGAGGCTTCTGATGCGCCATTCTCTCCTCTACCGCCTCATAATCTTCAACGCCTGCGGCTTCGCGTTCATCGTGTGGGCCTGGATGCACGGTTTGGTCGACCTCGTGCTTGAGGCCGACCCAACCAAGATCACGCACGTCATTGCCGCGCTGTTCGTGGCCGGTTTGGCGTCGCTCGGCTGGCGGGCGCTCAAGGTCAATGCGGCCATTGATGGCGGCACGCCACTGTACACGGGGCAACTCCGTAAGCGGTCTCGCGAGGCCAAGCAGATGGTCATCCGCAATGAACACCTAGGCGACATCCCCGAATATCTTGTTCTGCTGGGCCTGATCGGCAACGCGGTCGGCTTCCTGATGGCGTTCGGCGGCGTCGACATGTCGTCTCTCGGCTCCGCAGATGGCCTTATGGCGGCCGGCACGCAAATCCTGGCTGGCATCGGCACGGCATTCGGTTCCACGGTCGCCGGCTGCGTTCTCGCGCTTTGGGCGATGATCAACTACCGCATGCTGGTGACGGCGACCGCCCTCTACGTGGAGGACATGACGCCATGAACAAGATCATCGAGGAAATCATCGGTCGGATACCGGTTGCCGTAGTCCAGACCGACGACACGATCGCAATGTCGTTTGCCGACGGGGCAATAGCAAGCTGGTATCACGTTCAAGATTGCTGCGAACTCGTTATTGTTGATGATGTGGTTGGGGAGTGGGCTGACTTGTACGGCCATCCGCTGCTGATCGCCGAAGAAAGAGTTTCCGACGACTGCCCCGGCCTCTCTTTGGATCACCCTTGTCACTATGAAGATAGCAACACCTGGACGTTTTACACCTTCCGAAACCTTGGCGGATCAGTCGATGTACGGTGGCACGGCTCGTCAAATGGCTACTACTCGGAACGTGTCGAATTCACCCTGACGCAACCGGGTGAAGCATGAGGCGCGGCAATGTGGCAGGCATCGCCTTCCGCGACGTTCTGCTGTTGCTGAACATCGTGCTCGGCTCGCTGGTATTGATGGTCCTGCCGAGCATCAATCCGCCCGCCGCTGATGCGGAGTCTGTGCAGCCTCCGGGGCAGATGATCATCAGCGCCGTATGGCCGGAAGGCGATACCGACATTGACGTATGGGTGCGGGCTCCGGGCGAGTCCAAGCCGGTCGGCTACAGCAACCGCGGCGGTAAGGTGATGAACCTTCTGCGTGACGATCTCGGCAAGGCGAATGACGGCCTGCCGATGAACATGGAGAACGTGTATTCGCGCGGCCTGCCTGCCGGTGAGTACGTGGTGAACATCCACCACTATCGCGGTCGCGGGCCGGTTCCGGTTGCTATCGAGATTCGTTTCGGACCGCCAGGTACTCAGCCGAATTTGTTTCTGCAAGAGACGGTGATCCTAGATCGTGAAGGTCAAGAACGGACGGTTGTTCGCTTTAGATTGGACGCCTCGGGGAAGGTTGTTCCGGGGTCTGTGAACAAGGTGTTTGTGCCGCTGCGTGCGGCGAAGGAGGGATAACGATGTGCACCGTTTCTATGGTTGGCGATCATTACCGCGACTTGCTTCCGAACAAGTACCCGTGGATTCCGACTGACTGGCCATCCTCCCCGAACCAGACTCTCCCGGCCGACTATGTTCCGCGCTCTGAGTTCGAAGCTCTGAAGCGCGAAATCGAAGACATGAAAAAGCTTCTAGAGCGCGCCGTCGCATACGACGAGCGCAACAACGAGCCGCACTGCGAAATGGAGGACAAGGTCGCGCTTCTAAAGAAGGTTGCGGCGATGGTCGGCGTATCGCTGGATGATGTTTTGGGGGAGGCGAAGTGACCGCCTCCCTAGCCTCCTGGCTCCTACTCACCTTCGCCCTTGGAGCAGTCGCCACCTTCGCCGTCTGGTCGTGGCGCGACAACGTCCATCGTGGCCACGCCGTGCTGGCGTTCCTGGTGGCCACCGCGGCGTCGTTCTACCTGCTGCAAGCGCCGCTCGGCCATCCGTCCATCGAGAGCCCACCCCCTGGCGAGTACACGGTGCTGGGCGTGAGGATCGACGTCGACGAAGCTATCTATGCGTTGCTCGACAGTGGCGACGGCGAGCCGGTCTATTACCGGTTGCCCTACACCACGGGCAAGGCGAACAACCTACAAGACGCATTGAACAAGGCTGACGGCGAAGGCGGCGTCGGCCTGAAAGTTGGAGAGGGCGGCGAGTCTGTTTTCCACCCGTCGCCTGTTCGTGCCGATGAACCGAAGGCTGCGGAAGAGCGGCCGATGATGAACATCAACTAACGGGGCGCCGCTGCCCAACCGCAACTGAGGATTTCTTGCGTTGCCTGATCCTGTTTCGGACGAGGTGATCGCCCAAGCCGCCGCGCTGTACAAAGAGCACGGCAGCATGCGGCCGGCGGCTGCCGCCATGGGTGTCAGCTACACGACCTTCAACAAATACGTCAACCGGGCCTCGGAACGTGGCCTGCTCGGTACGCAGCCGGTTCTCCCCGGCTTCCGTATCAGCCAGATCACCAACACGCCGAAGGGTGATTTCGTCCAGCAGAAGCCGGAGCGCGGCGAAGAGTTCAAGATACCGCTCGGCCAGCGCATCAAAGGAGTGTCGGCGCTCCTCGACCCCGACGGCCGCGAGATCCTGAAATGGGTCAAGACCGGCGACGACAAAGAGCACGCGCTCGAAATCATGCGCGCCGCCGTCGACGCGCTCAAGGAAGAGATTCCGCGCATCGCGCCGACCGCCGCGCCCGCCCATGCTGCGATCGATCTGCTCAACCAGTACACGGTCACCGACAACCACCTCGGCATGCTCGCCTGGCACGAAGAGACCGGCGCCGACTACGACCTGAAGATCGCCGAGCAACTCCTGCTCGACTGGTTCTCCGCCGCGATCGCAACCTCCCCCTCCGCCCACACTGCCGTCCTGGCCCAGCTAGGCGACCTGATGCACCACGACGCGCTTGAGTCGGTCACACCGGCCAGCAAGCACGTCCTCGATGCCGACTCCCGGCTGCAGAAGGTTATCCGCGTCGTCATCCGCGTCATCCGCCAGATCATTTCCATGCTGCTGCAAACGCACCAGCACGTCCACGTCATCATGGCCTCCGGTAACCACGACCCGGCATCCAGCGCGTGGCTGCGCGAGATGTTGGCTGTGATGTACGAGAATGAGCCGCGGATATCGGTCGACAGGAGCCCATCGCTCTATTACGCCTACGAGTGGGGGCAGACGGCGCTCTTCTACCATCACCTGCACAAGAGGACGGTTAAAGACGTCGACCGTGTGTTCGTCGGGATGTTTCGCGAGATATACGGCCGCTGCCGCCATCATTACGGACACGGCGGCCACCTGCACAGTGATGCTGTCGAACAGACCGCCCTGATGAAGATGGAGCGCCATGAAACCCTGGCGGCCCCCGACGCATACGCCGCCGGTGGCGGGTGGTTGTCGGGCCGCTCGGCGAAGCGCATCACCTACCACCGCGAATACGGCGAGGTCGGTCGCGCCACGATGCGGCCGGAGATGGTTTTGCGCCAGGCGGCCTGAAATTTCCTCTTGCTTTTCCTGTTGATTTTGTCGAGAATGATTACACGACAAGATCAACCGGAGCCCTCCTCCCGTGTACATCCCCCCTGACGATCTGGCCGCGACGACCTTCGCGCCGCTCGACACCCTCCCACCTCCGCTCGCCCCGCGCCACCTGATGATCGGCTTCACCGGTCGCCGAAATGTCGGCAAGAGCACCGCGGCCACCCTGCTCGAGGAAGAGTTCGGCTTCGCCAAGGTGCATGCCGTCGAGCTTCAGAAGGACTCGTGGGATCGGTTCTTCGTGCTCGTCACCGGCGACACCTTCGCGGCTGAGCGCATGGTCTACGGCGACCTCAAGGACGTTCCGTCCGAACATCTCCCCAATAACAGCACGCCCCGCTTCTACATGGAGAAGATGGGCAAGGCCAATGCCGACCTCGGGCCGGAGTGGACATTGGGCCTTGCCATCAAGGCGGCCCGCCGTGAATCCCCCCGCGCCCCGATCGTCGTCGAGAGCGTCGTCTACGAAGCCGACTACTTCCGCTCGCTCGGCGGCATCATCGTCAAGCTGGAACGGCCGGGGTTTGCCTCGCCGGTCGCCGCAGAAACGGATGAGGCCGTGGCCGGTGTCATCCCGCATCATCGCCTTTCCGCCACGACAGAACGGGCGCTGATTTCCGGCGTCCGCACGCTCGTGCAGCAGATCGTAGGAGGCTTTTGATGCGTATCTTTCTCTCGAACTGCTACGCGGTGTTCACCATACTAAGTTTAGCGGCTTTCGCTTATGGCTGCTTTTCGCTGATCGTTGAGTTCATGCAACGGGCTCTTGAAGGTGACGCTGCGGCAATCATCGCGATTATTACCGTAGGCTGCGTATCCGCCATAAGCCTCAGTGCGGCGCTGGTCGGCACCCTTCTGCTGTTGAGAGGGGATATCTGATGGGCGACTGGATCGAAAGCGACTTCTGCTCCCGCCGCACCACGCGCCACTTCGCGTGGCTTCCCGTCCGCACCTTCGATGCCGGATGGGTGTGGCTCAAGCGCTACTGGTTGCACGAGCGCGTATGGGGCTGGGGTTTCCACGACAAGTTTCCGTATCTGAAATGGGACAACGTCGAATGAATGACCTTGCGCAACTTCTCAAGATCCTCGCCGTCATAGCCGGGAGTGTGGTCGGGGTGGTCGGAGCAATAGTAATGCCGCTGCTCGGCTTCTTCTACATCGTCGGGTGGCTGGCGTGACCACCATCCCGGCCAAGCTGCGCATCGGCGCGCTCGACTACGACGTGCTCCCGAGCCAGGGTGACCACCCCGACGAGCTCGGCAGCGTCAACCCCGACATGCTTCGAATCTACCTTCGGAACGGCATCCCCGCCCAAAAGGTGGCTGAAGTGCTTATCCATGAGATACTTCACGCCTGCTACGACGGCGCCAGCCTGGCCAAGGCAGGCAAGCTGACCGAGGAGCACATCGTGAACGGCCTCGGCTACCAAATCGTGCAGGTCATGCGCGACAACCCGGCGCTGCTGAAGTTCATCGGCGACGTGTTTGGCCATGGGGCAAAAGTGTGACCGAAGAAATCAAGATCCTCGATGCCGATCAGGCCGCAGAAGCGCTTCGCATGACGACCCGGCGTCTGATAAAGGTAGCGAGACAGCACGGCCTTTGCCTCGTCTACGGTCGAAAGGTGATGTTCACCGCCGCGCAGTTGGCGGATATCGTGGAGGTGATGAAATGCCCCTCAAAGTCGTCGAGCGGCCTGGCCGAACAACGCTCTACATCCGCGGCAGTCACGGAGCCAGAAAAGGCATTTTCGTCTCTGCGGGCACGAGCAACAGGGAAATCGCCGAAGCCCTCCGCATCAAAATGGAAAGCCGCCTAGAGTATGAGGCGGTCCACGGCGCGAAAGCCGTCGTCACCTTCGAGGAAGCGGCGAGCTCATATGCCGACACCGGCGCCCCGACGCGCTTCATTCTCGACGTCCGAAAGACCGATGGCCGCGAGAGCGGCCTGGCTGTCCATTTCCGGGGCCGCAAGCTCAATAGCATTTCACAGGACGACCTCGACCGTGCGGCGCGAGAACTTTACCCAGCCGCCAGCCGCGAGACGCTCATCAGGCAGGTCTACACGCCGTTCGCCGCGGTCTGGAACCACGCAGCAAAGAAGCAATGGGCCGACCCGCGTGTGTGGGCGCGGCCGCGCAAGCCGAAAGGCACCAACGTCGTCACGCTGAAGTCGGAGCGAAGCGGCACCGAGCCCGTCGCCTACGACCACGCCGCCAAATTCATCGCAGCCATGTCGCCGGCTCCGGCCATGCTGATGACCTTCCTTTTCTACACCGGCCTGCGGCCGATCGAGGCGTTCGCCCTCGTGGCCGAGGACGTCAACGTGGAGAAGCGCTGGCTGGTCGTGCAGAAGTCCAAGATCGGAGAATCGCGGGGCGTTCCGCTTCACGACTTCCTGGTCGAGTGGTTGCCTGACCTCGTCGAGCGTGGTGGCCCGCTGTTCCGCACGCCTCGCGGCCAACCCTATGGCATCGTCCAGGAAGGTGGCGGCGGGCTCAAGACCGCGATCAACGGCGCGCGCCGGCGCACCAACATCAAAAATGTGTCGCCCTACACCGGCCGACACACCGTCTCGACGCAGCTTGTCGTCAACGGCGTCCACCCGCACATCAAGGACCAGATCCTCGGTCACGCCGCCGACAGCATGTCCCGCCACTATACGAACGTCCCACAAGCGCCTTTGATCGAGGCGATCAACACCTTGCCGGTGCCAGCGGGCCTGCGCGCCTTGCCATGGGTCGAATCCCCGAAGACGTGGTGGGGCAAGTTGGCCGAGGGCACCGGCAAGCGCACCGACCTCATCGCACGCCGCGCCTGATTCGCTTCTCGGATCGATGGCACGGATTTGGCACGCCGAACCCGTGCTTTTCACGTTCTGTTCCGTGCCGCACGTTCACGTTCGCTCACGCAGTTTCGTGCAGTTTCGGGCCTAAGTGCTTGAAATATATGGTGCTGCCAGAGAGGATTGAACTCTCGACCTCTCCCTTACCAAGGGAAGGGTTCTAGGTTGATAAGTATTAGTTCGGGATACACATTTTGCTGTAGGAAAATCCGGTGGCACGTCTGTGGCACAAATTTGAGCCGGTAGCGAGCCATGGCCGATGCGGGTTACAGGCGTTCAGAGGTCTCGCTACCGGCGCCGGCTTTCGCCGGATGAGTTGCGTGCGGCACGCTTTCATAGGGTGCCATGACTATCCTGGCCGCACGCATCCGTCTTGCGACGGAAAGGGATTGGGCGAGACAGCTGCCTATAGGGTTTCAGCCATCACATGGTCTCGCCCACCGGCTTTCGCCGGTATTTCAGTCGCCAGCCTTAGCCGCCAGCCAGGCGTCTATGTGCGACTGACGAAATCTCAAGCACTTCGAACTCAAAACGAGCGGCCGCGGGAAGTCTGGCTTCGTCCGCCACAGCCACAGGGTCCGCCGCGAAACGCCAAGCATCTCACAGACTTGATCCACGGAGAGCAGCCGATCGCGAATCTCGTCAACCATGGACCGGCTCCAAATCACGCCACGCGCGCCACATGTCGCGCAGCACACGCTTGGCCAGGTAGCGCTTGGCGCGCTCATCCGCCATCTTCAGATAGAACTCCCGAGTGCCGCGCAGGTTGTCACGCTGCCGCTGCCTCTCGTTGAGGTAAACCTCGCCATATGGGCTCTTGGGCAGGGCCAGTGATTCGCCGTGCTCGTTGAGCATCTTTTCCCCGTCCGCATCCTTCACGGCCGATATAGTCGACTTCCCCATGCTGTCGGTCAGGTTCCACATGTCGGAGCGGCGCTGCGGGTTATATCCGTGCGCCAGCGCCTTGTCGGCGTCCTTGCAGCGGCGCTGCCGCTCGCCGTCGATCACCGCAAGGCCCATGCGCTTCCACAGCTTGGCCGGGTTTCGGTAGCAGTGGAGGTCGCCGGCGTCCGCCAGTATCTTCGCGAAGCTCTTCGGGCCGAGGCCGTGGACGTCTTTCCCCCACAGCCGCCATGCGGGCATATTCTTGACCAGCTTCTCCATATCCTTCTCGACGCGCGCCAGCCCATCGTCGATCGGCTTGAAGGCGTCCAGCAATGGCAGGCACGCGATCGTAGCCTCGCTGTCGTCTTTCCCGCTCACGACTTTCTCGAGCAGATCCTTGGCGTCCTTCTCCGTGCCGCCGCACAGGCCCCAGCATAAGCCGAAACACTGGTTCAACAGTCGGTTCTTCGCCCGCAAATAGCTGACGCGCTGCGAGTTCAACACGCGCAGGCGGGGGAACACGGTGCCCGCCGGGTAGAGGCGGCCGCTGTTATCCGGCAGGCCGTTGGCCGAGACTTCATATTCGGGGTTCCTGGCAAGCATGGTGTTCTCCTTTCTGTTGTGGGTGCTGCGACAAACCGATCAAGGGTGACATTCAATCGACGATCGCAGCCCGCCTTGCGGCGGAAGGGTTGAGAGGCGGCGCAAGGCATATTAGGGTGCCATTCTGCTGCGGGCGCCGCCTCATCCGGCCTTGCGGTCGGAGTTCGAAATTTGTTGCGTGCGGCAATGCGACCGAGGGTAGCAGAAAGCCGGCGGCCGCACGCATCCGCCTCATCGGCGGAAAGGGATTGGGCGAGACAATCGTGCCTCGGGTTTCATTTGACCAGGGGTCTCGCCCACCGGCCTTAGCCGGAACTCGAAGCGTCCCGGTAAAGTTGAGCCAGGTCTCCATCGGTCAGCGACTCGCCAACCGTCTTTTCGCGCACCATGTTTTTGGCAATGGCGTCAAACCATCTCGCCTTGAGGCCGTTCGTCGCGGCGTGGCCGCGGTGAATGTCGCGCTGCTCAATGACGTCGGAGTACGTGGCATCCTTCAACTGGAGACCCCCCTTTAGTTGGTACGAAAGCCAGTTTGTCTCGGCGGTGCTCTTAGCCGTCGCGGCAAGCCGCCGCATATTCGCCCGGGCGCGCTGCCCGGCAGACAGGCCACCACGCACCGGCGGGCGTGCTGTTGCTCGTTGGGACGCTGCGGCAAGGGCGCGCCTGGTGCCAGAGACGATCAGGCGATTGTCGTGGCGCTTCGATTCTTCAAGCCGGGTTACGCACCACTGGTAGACGATCGAGGGCAACAACTCGTCGAGCAGCGAGGGGTCGGCCATGAGCATGTCCGACATCAACCTGGCGCTGGCTTCGATGTTGTTCGGCTCTTTCGTTGTAACATCGGCAACAAGCGCCGCGACAGCGGTCGTGAAGGTTTTGCTGAATTTTTCGGGGTTGCGCGCCAACATCGTTACTCCCCCTTCGCGCTGCGAACAGCGGTGGCCTGGATATTGTTCTCAACCTCCTTGATGGCCGCTTTCGTCTCGTCGGATATCTTGGCAGAGAAATTGTGGAGCGCCTCTGCCTTTGCGATCGCCTCGGCCCGCTCTCGATCTGATTCGGCCATGCGGTCGGCGATCCATTGCATCACCGCCGCGCGGTTGAAGGCGAATCGGCGGGCCGTCCCGAGAGGCACCTTCGGTGGAAACTTGTTCTGCTCCACCAGCCGGAGAATGGCCGTCCTGGACAAGGAAGTCATTTGAGCCACGTCTTTCATGGAAATAAGCGGCGGTACGAAGTTCGACATAATGTTCGCCTCCTTGTGTTTGGGTTGTTGCGTACCTTATGTTTGATTTAACGAGATATGTCAATCCTCATTGATTCATTTTTTCTCGTATAAATAAGCGAGATAGGAAAACGAAAAGGGCGGCCCGAAGACCGCCCTCCCAATCCTGCAAAGCCTGCCGATCGGCCTACTTGCTCGCGCCCTGCAGTAGCTTCAGCACTTCCACCGCCACCGGCCACGGAACCGCCTTGTCGACACGCAGCCACGCTCGCCCGTCAGCCATGTCTCTGGCGTCTACGCTTGCGTCGCCGGCCGTCTTGATGCCGCGCGTCGGAACTAGCTCCTCCGGTTTCACACCGAGCACCTTGGCCAAGGCGTTAATGCGCGCCGCCGTCGGAAACGACTTTCCTCGAACGTAGTAGGAAACAGAATCGCGCCCCATTGTAACGCCCTTCGGGAGATGCTTGCTGGTCTCTCTTGCGAGATCCGCCTGGTTAAGACCTTTGCTGGCCATAAAGTGCTGAAGCCGCTTGGCGAACTCGGCTCGCGCATGCCCCGCAGAAGAATCAGCCGGGAGATCGCCCGGTGGCGGGTTCAGGATATGTCGGACAGGGGAATTTTCTTTAGCCATTTCTCCGCCTCCTTTCGTTAGCCCAGGGCCTGATCTGTCCTTTATAGCTAACGCAGTGTTTGTCGATTTTCAAGAGAACTTTTAGTGCGCCCGTTTCCTACAACTCTCGCTGGTGCGATGCAATACCGTTTTCGCAAATGCAAAAAGCCCCACGCACTTCCGTAGCGTGAGGCTCTATACGCCAGTTCACGGTCTTGCGATAGATGTTTTGCTCAGTCGATGCCCGGAATCTCGACAAGATCGTCAGCGGTCGACAGCGCCTTCGGGCAGAAGTGCCGCCACTCGCCACGCTGCAGCGTAACGAGCCAACCGTCCTCCTTGGCGTCAGCCAGCATCTTGTGGAACTCGTCGGGCTCGTAGGTGCGCGGGTAGCGCTCGCCGGTAGCGTCGCAGATGAGTTCGAGCTCGGAGTTGGAGCGGTCGATCATTTTTGCGGACCTTCGAATTTTGCCTTCAGCCTCTCAAACTCGCGGCGCTCGCGGTCGGCCGCATCCTGCTTCGCTTTACGATCGTGCTCTTCGCGGGAGACTCGCGCGGCTTCAATCTCCGCCGGCGTCTGCTCGCGTGTGAACACAAGCGCAGTGGCCGATCCATACTCTCCATCTTCCAAAGTCACCCAAATGGTGTCCCGCACCTCCGGCGGAGTCTGGGCAACGTAGGTGTTCAGCAGCTTCACGAAGTCGTCCATCGACCAGCGCTCGTAATAATGCCGGTCAATCTCAATCCTGGCCACAGGCATGTCTCCTTTCCTATTTCCGATAACGGACGTCTTCAAAGCCCTCGGCCGCCACAGGGAGTCCGCTAGCCCATGCCGGCAGGTCGCACATGATGGCTTCCATTTCTTCGACTGAGCCGTGATCGGCCAACGGCTCTGTGACCGCTTCGTCGTGTACAGTAATCGTTAGCGGATAGCCCGCCGCCTCGAGCCGCGGCAGTGCGTCGGCCATGATGTCCCGCGCCGTTCCCTGTGTAATGTTGTTACTGATTTCCCCGCCGTAGCTGCGGTGCAGCGCGAACCGTTCGGTGTTGCGCGGATGCGGCACGATCAAGTGCTTCTTCAGCGGGTCTACTTCCTTGAAGAAGCAGAGGTTGTCTTTCATGACAGGGTTGCCGTCATCGTCCAGCCATGGCATCGGCAGTCGACGGATCTCGGGGTACGGGTAGAAGAGGTGCCTGCCGCTCGGCAACTTCAACGTCAGGAACGAGCCGGACACCTTGAAGGTGGCCTTGCCGACCCTGTACGGCACACCCTTGCTGGAGATTGCCGAGAGCGCCGCGTCGTTAAGGTCGTACCAGTATTGCTTGATCGCCGGGTTGGCCTCGCGCCAGCCGCGAACGATTTCCATCACCTGCTCATCAGGCAATTCTACGCCGTACACTTTGCCCATGGCCGTGAATGCGCCGCGGCTGCCTCCGTAGCCGCAGTTGTGGACAAGCTTTCCAGAGACTGTAAATCGACTTCTAGGGCCGGCGTTGATGATGTCGTATACCCTAGCTCTTCCAGTCGAGTGAGGATGCCAAACCAGTTCTTGCGCCCCATCTCCACGGCTTCCCACGCCGAGGCGATTACCTCCTGCCTCGTCAGCCCCTGCCGCATTAGCCGACTGGTGGTGAACCTGGAGTACGGGCTTTGCGTCCTCGCCCACAACTCGTCTTCCGCCGTCAATTTGCTCCGGCGGGCGTTGCGACATTGCATAGACCTCGTGGCCCACCGCAGGTTGCCCGGCGCATAGTGGCCATTGTTGTCGATGCGATCCAACTCGAACTCCCGCATTAACCCCATGTGCTCCATGACGTAGAGCCCGGCAGCGGTCACCGAGGGAAAGCGAAATTCCACGCCACGCGCGCCATAGTTTTTGTAGCCAGGATCGTCCGGGTTCTCGCACCGCTGCTTGGCGGCTGTGAGCCGACGGTCCAACCACATAGGCACCTGTTTCGGCTTCGAGCAGGCTTGGCAGCCCTTGCTGATACCGCGAGTAAGGTTCGACAGATAGGTCCAACCCGTATGCCCGCAGCCTACACACTCCACGGCTACGTACGCCCGACTCCAGCCCTTCGTATAGCGCCGTTCCGCCGAGAGAATTTTCACCCACCCGTATTGCTTGCCGACCTGTTCCTGATTGTAGCAGACGTGCTCTGCTGGCGGCGGCGTACACAAGCTGTACCGGCCGACATTGCCCTTCGACCCATACGATGTGGTCTGCGGTTGCTCTAAGTCCGTCATACTCTATGACCTCCTTTTCGCCATGACAGACAACGCCGTCGTGGCTGACGAACTCGACGCCATCCCACACCTTGTCTGCAGTATTGACTTGCTCGATCGGAACCAGACCGCGGTCTGTGAGCACCTGTTCACCTTCCGCGATACAGGCGAGCTCAGGTACTTTCCCGAATACCTGGCGATCGTTCTTATCCTTCTTCGTCACACGACGACCGAGGATCTTTGACGCCGTCTGGCAATACATGTCGTCCATGGCGTACTGCTTCTCGCCGCCGACGCGCAGCGGCTTGCCGTCATCGCCGAGGATGATGGACTCGTCGATCTGCCGGTACGCGTCGACCTTCCAGTGCTCGCCGGCCAGCCAAGGCAGCACCCTACCTTCGATCGCTGAATAATCAGCCGCGACGATCCGATGGCCTGGTGCGGCGATAAGAAGGCCGCGCAAGATGTCAGCTACGGCCGACAGCGGATTCTCGTACATGATTTGTACGAGGTCGAAATCGCCGCTCGCTATAACTTCGATGGCAGTATTGATGTCCTTTAGCTCCGGCCGACGGAGATTCTGAGGTTGAAAGCGCCGGCCACCCCACCGTCCAGTCGTAGCGGCGTGGAATTGCAGCAGACCGCGAGCGCGCCCGTCCGGCGATGTACCTTTCAGCAGCGCGTTGATCTTGGCCACGCTGGCGCGTGCCGCCTCCTGCCGGAGTGACAACACGGCGCGGACGTCGTCGGGGATGCCGCTGTCTTCGGCGAGCAGTTCCTTCAGTTCTGCCTTCGCGATGCTCTCGGTCTCGACTCCACGTGCGCCGATGTAGGCGATGATTTTCTGGACCTCAGAACACTTGGCGACCTCGAAGTTCGTGGCCACCGCCATGCGATGGTCGAGATCCGCGGCGGCCGCTTTCACGACCTCCTTCGCCGCGGCCGCCAACTCCTGGTCAACCTGAACACCCCTCAAATTTGTGCGTTGATCTAGGTGCCACAGGTCGAGCTCGGACGGCTTGAGCGGCCGCAGCCTCTTCTCCAGCCGACGTTCAACCTCGACGTCTATCTTGCAGTATTCGACCAGCCGGTCGATGTTCTCTTTTTCGTCCCACCAAACGAAGCTGCCGTCGTCATTGACGCGGCGAGGCTTTGCCATCTTGAGCATCAGCTTCTTGCCGGCCTGGTCCTTGGCGACATCCACGCCCGCAGCCGGCCCGGCGAGATCGAGAGCACCAGGCAGGCCCATGGCCATGGCCATCACCATGGTGCAGCGCCATTGCTCGATCGCCGGCAGCGGCCAGCCGTACCGCGGCGCGAGAATGTAGCGCCACATTGTCATCTCGAAATTTGCGTTGTGCGCGAACAGGACGCCGCCGTCGCGGACGTGCTCGGCGATGCGTGGCGGCACTGGCTCGTGCGGGAGCCACGTCTGGACCGGCTCGTCGTCGAAGGCGTAGCAGGCGCACCAAAGATTAGTCGTCGGGGACTCGGCGTAGACGTAGACGCCTGTCTTCTTCAGATCGACGGCGCTGCGGCTTTCCAGGTCGATGTGGAGTGTCGTCACCGCGCCCACCCCATTTCATTCAACGCCCTGCGAACCGCCGCCCGTTCATTGCGCGCCGCGCGCCAGTCGCTCGGCGATCGCGAGACGATACGGAACCGCTCGAAACCCTGGCCGAAGCGGACGCGCAGATGCTTTCCGCCCTGCTCGACGCGGTAAGGCACGTTGCGGGCGCGCAGTTCGTCGACGATGGCAACGAGGCAGGGGTTCACAGGTAAACCTCATCCTCGTAGCGCTTGCGCGCCGCGGCGATCCTGGCCCGAGCTATCTCGACGAACTCTTCGGACATTTCGATGCCGGTGAACTGGAAGCCTTCCAGCACGGCACCGCGCCCGGTGCTGCCGCTTCCGGCGAACGGGTCGAGCACCTTCCCGCCTGGCGGCGTAACCAGCCGGCACAGGTAGCGCATGAGGTCCGTCGGCTTGACCGTTGGGTGGTGGTTCTTCGGCGGCTTCCAGCGGCCGTAGGGGTTTCCGTCTTCGCCCTGCTCGGCCTTCTCGGTGTGGTTGGGCCGGAACTCGCTCGCGGCGCTTGGTTTTGCGGCAAACTCGGCTAGTCCGTCGTCGCGGTCGGATTTTGAACTTTTAGCACAATAGAAGAAGCGTGCAGCGCTGCCGCTACCCCCGTGTTGGTTATGCGGCCCGCTGCGGCCCCGTAAGAATCCTGTCGCGCTTTCCCCGTCATAGGCTTCGACGACACGCTTCATGGCTCCACTGGTCGTCACCGGGAAAGCCGCCAGCACTTCGTCGCTGCCGTCGTGGATGATGTTGGCGGGCCAGCGGCCTTCGGGCTGCTCGTAGTTCTTGCCGGCGTAACTGTGGATGGTGCCGCCGTGCTTAACCCACTCGCTATCGCTCGGCTTGCGCTCCTGCGAATAGGCCCCGCCGTTAAGATCGTCGGCAGTCTCGACCCGACACCCATCGATGTTCAGCCCGCCGACTCCATACGCCAGAACGTTCTCGGCCACGGTGCCGATCAACGGCTTGCGGGCGACCACGATAGGCTCGTGAGCGGGCTTGAGCGCGGTGCCCCAGCCTTCCCATTGGGCGGCCTCGGCGGTGGCCGGAGCCGTTTCCGTCGGGACGAAGACCCGGCCGTTGTCCTTAATCCAAGACCCTGTCTTGTCCTGATCCGCGCCTGGGATCATGCGCTTGACCGGCTTCCCCTCGGAGAGCACCTCGCGCTCCGCCCCGGCCATCTTGTCGATCGCCTTACTCACGTCGTGACTTTTCGGAAAGCCACTTCCGTAGAGCCACTGCACCTGGTCACGTATCTCGAAGCCCGCGTCCTCGATGTTGACGACGCCGCGGTGGTAGGTGCGAGTGCCAAAAAAGGCGAGCAAGTGCGCGCCGGGCTTCAGGACACGGTACACTTCGCGCCAGATTTCGACGCTCGGCACGTCGTGGTCCCAGTGCTTGTTCATGAAGCTTAGCCCGTACGGCGGGTCACACACGCACGAGTCGAAGCTGTCTGCGTCGAGCATCGGGAGGATATCTAGGCAGTTGCCGTGCAGGATCATGCGGTGGCCTCGTACGCCTTCGGCAGCAGCCTTAACTCCCAAGGCTCGCCGCGCCTGTGCTTCGACGCGCCCCCGACGATTTCAATGTAGCCGGTGTTCGCAAGCTGCTTGATGACATCCGACCCCGACGCGCTGCCGAGTTCCTTCGTGATGTCCCGTGACGCAATCGACGCGACACCGTCCTTGGCGATCGCCACAAGGCGCTCCAGCACAGTGTTTTTGACGGAACCATACGGCCGCCGCGCCTTTGCGCCGGCAGGTTTGTGGAATGGCGGCGCGCGGTCGCCGCCGACTGGCGCCACCGTCTCGCCAGCCATGGCCGCTTTCAGTGGCGCGGTGTCGACGACACGATGGCCGGTACCCCAAATCGTGTCGATCTGGATAGGGTAGCCGACCAGTTTGCGCCGGATCTTGCAGACGAACACGTCGACGATCTTGATTTCGGGTGCGTCATCGGCACGCTCGAAATACATAGCCGACAGCAACGATTCCTTGCTGTGCGTCCGTCCATCAGAAAGCGCGGCCAGGAGTCGCGCCTCGGATTGAGTGAGGCCGAACAGATACTGCAGGTTGGCCGTCGATTGCACCTTGGCCACGGCGCCGGTTTCTTCCAACCGGGCCTCAAGGTTGTAGACGTATTCGATAAGTTGGTCGCGGCTCAACTTCTCGGGGTCGACGTGTTTCATGCCGCGCCCTCCAGCATCCGGTATATTTTTGAGTAGCGATCGAAGGCGTCGAGGAACTTTTCGCGGGCGAAATCCCATGGCCACGGGTCGATCTGGACGCCGAGCGGCTTCAGGTCCGCCGGCAGTTGCCAGTCGTGGTCCGTCACGGTCATGACCTGCTCTTTTTCATCGAGCAGGATACGGAAGTCTAACGCAGCGATGGCTTTGTTCTTGATCGGAAATGGCAGGTCAAACTTAGCCGCAATAGCCCGGTCGATCAGCGATTCCGCCGCCTCTACCTCCGGCGTCTTGTGTGGGCTCGGCACGTCGCCGTAGGGCGAATACGCCTCATGGGCATCGTGCATGAGAGCTAGCAGCGCCATCTCCGCGGGGCAGTTGTCCGCCAGCAGCACGGAATGTTGAGCGACCGTGTAAGGGAACTTGGCTTGACGATTGAAGCGGTTCGTCTGCGCCAACCCGTGCGCGATGTCGATGATGTCGACGTCCTCGACGCGCGGGTCCAGCGGGAAGAAACGCTTGCCGGTGAGAGTGGGGTTCCAGCCGCGGGCGCTCACGACGCCACCTCGCCGTCTACGTCCATCGAGCGGACAACGGACTCGACGTTGCGCGCCGGGAACATGGCCACGTTCAGCCCATTTTTAGTGATGACGAAGATCACCTCGCCGCCGGCACACGGCATAAATTCGGCCTCCAGCTTCCCTGCGTCGACATTGACGCCGAAGGCGTGGACCTCGCCGCGGGTAGTCGTGATCTTGTAGGTTTCGAACATGGTCACACCTCACACGTATTTGAGTTGCTGGAGTGCGGCGGTCACGCACTTGATCTGATGGAGGGAGTCGTCGAGCGCGTTATGGTAGGTCGCGGCGCGCGGCACGGACTTGTCATTGAAGCCGGCGATCTCGTAGACGGTGCGCGTGTCGCGCACGTTCCAGAATTTCCAGGGAATGAAGTTCTTGCTCGGCCACGCCTTGGCCACCGCCGCTTCCCACAACACGCTGTCGAAATTGGCGCCCTGACACCAAATCTGCACGCCGCCGTTGTCGCGGAACCACTTGTGAAAAGCCGTGGCCACTTCGGCGAAGGGCCGTTGGTCGGCAAGGAGGGCATCTTGCGCCTCTTTTGACTGCTCCGCCCACCACTTCTCGGTTGAGGGATCGACCGTCAGGCCGATGGCCTCGCACGATGCCCGGTCGATATTTCTGTAGAATGTGCTGCCGACGTCGCCCGTGTCGAGGTCGAATACGGCAGCGCCGATGCTGCGGAGAACGCTTCCCGGCTTGGTGCCGAAGGTCTCAAGGTCCGCCATGATGTGGGCCATTTGTTGATCCATTTTTCTCGTTAAAATCGACACGGCGGGCAGAGTCCCGCCGTGTCGGGTGTTTCGTTTTAAATCATGCCGAGCGCGGCCAGATAGAGTTCGAGGATTGCCGCCTCTTCTTCGCGCTCGGCTTTATCTTTCTTACGCATGCGAACGATGGTGCGCATGGCCTTGGTGTCGAAGCCATTGCTCTTGGCCTCGATGTAGATTTCACGGATGTCGGTGGCCAAGTCCTTCTTCTCAGCTTCAAGCCTCTCCACCCGTTCTATCAGCGAACGGAGTTGGCCGGCCGCCACCGTCTGCGACGCCTCGGTCACGTCGTCACCGCTGTTGTGACCGATGCCACTCATGCGTACTCATCCACTTCCGGGGTTTCGTCCAAGCCCTCGACGACCTCGTATTGCGAGGAAGTATCGGCGATGCCGCCCGCGCCCACCTGGAGCTTACGGTCGTTCCAAAGCACCTGAGTGCTCAAGAGCGCTAGCGACACCCCCGCCGGCCCTTGCTTCGCTGGATACCAATAAGGGTTGACACACACCCGCGCCCACCTGCCGTTGTACAGGAAATCGTCATCTGGCGGCGAAGACGCCTCAACGACAGCCCCGTCCTTGATGTACTTTATGGCCGGGCGGTCGCGCTTGCGGCCGTCGTTATTTAGCATCCGCGAGTTCGGGCGAACGAAGAAGGGGTACTCGTCGGCGAATTCCGCGAACCTGGGCTCGCTGGATGTGTCGCTGATTGGGTCGCGCCATTTTGTGAATTTGCGCTGCGCCGCGGGCACCTCTTTCTCGTAGATCGCTTGAATGCGCTCGCGCAGCGCGCGGATATCCGCTTCTGCGGGAAGCAGAAGCGTGATCTGATAGCGCTTCTTCAAGTCATCCGTCTCGCCTTTAACATTTGTTGCGACGAACAGGTCCGGGTAGACCATCCTCCCGACAGGCAACAGTGCGTTTATGTTGCCCTTGTTGTCCTCGAAAAGGCTGGACGTCAGGTAGGAAGCGTACTTCTCTTTGATCATTGCAAGTTTTGACATTCTAGTCTCCAATGGGCTCTTAGGTGCTGTGACGGCTTTACTGCCCGCCTACAAATCCTCGACAGCTTCGAAGAGCGACGAGCCGTCGTCCTTCTTGACTGCTGGCCGAGGGTCATCGTCCGGGGCCAGGTTGGTCCCGCTCGATTTCTTCTCGACGAGGTCGGCCATGGCGGCCTGGCGCTCGTCCTTGTTCTTGCCGGGAAACAGCCGTTCCAGCTTGGCCGGCGTCTGCAGCTTAGGCTCAGCATAGATGTCCGTCTTGGCGTGCCCGAGCAGCATCAAGTGTTCCTCTGCCTCGGCGGCGTCCTTCCACTTGCGGATGGCGCGCTTGGCGACAAGCTTGAAACCGGGGATCTGCTGTCCGCCTTCAGCCACCTTATGGCCAAGGGCGGCCACGGCGTCGGCCCAATTCTTGATGCGCTCGCGGCGCGTCAGCGCCTCGCTCAACTGCTCGAGCGTCATCTTCTCGGGGTCTAGCAGCGTCACACCGTCATCCTCGTACATGGCCGCGTCGTAGGCGTCCTGCCGGGCAGCCGGACACAAGCCGTAGGCGGGGCAGAAGCGGCACCACTCGCCGGCGGCGAGGTACGTGGCCTCCCATTCGGCACCGAGGCCGTCGGTGCCCATAGCTTCGTAGCTCTCAGCCGCCTCGTCGGTGCGCTTTGCGCCTTCAGCGAACTTGTCCTCGTGCTCGAAGAGATCGATGAGGTCGAGGTCGAAGTCACGGATCGCGCCCTTGGTGTGCGCGGCGCGCGGCTGCACAATCCACACCGTCAAACGCTCGATGTTGTGGTTGTGGTGCCGGCGCGCGGCACCAGCGGCGTACAGAATCAACTGCGGGTTTTCGTCCGCGTCGACCGCGACACCCTTCCCGTATTTGAGATCTATGACGTGCAAATGCCGCGCCTCGATGTCCAGCACGGTGGCGTCGCCGGTGCCGAAGATTGACGGATGCAGGTGCGTCATGTCGAGACGTTGCTCGCTCTCAACAAGCACCTCACCCTTGGCCCGCGCGGCGAGCGACTTGACGTGCTCGACATACATAGCCACCGCGTCGGTCATTTCTTCGGTAACCGGGAAGTAGCGCAGGTCTTCGTCTGGCGGCTCGTCTAAATCAACAAAGCGGGCAGACGAATCCTTCGCCTTGATGTCGACCCACATGTCAATGAACGTCGACGGGTCGTCGCCGGTCTCCAGGCAGTGCGCCGCAAGTTCATGAGCCGCCGTACCTTCGGCCGCGAAAACGCTGGTCGTGTTCGGGATACCTTCCGACAACTTGACGCTGCCGGGGCAGTTGAGCCAGCGTTTTGCTGCGGAGGGTGCCAAAGTGGCATGCGCTCGGGAGGTGTGAGCCTCGTTCACGACGCGCCTCCCGCTAGATGCTGACGCTGCTCGATAGCGTCGCGGAGCGCAGCAATTCCCCAGCCCGGCTCACCTCGCCGATCCTCGCGGAACCCACGCCCGCCCGTCATCGCGGCCATGGCGTTCTTGCGGCGAGCCGCGTGGCCCTCGTCGGTAGAGGGAGTGCCGAGGCGGGTGTCCGCCGCGGCCTCCTTCATCAACACGCGCTGGAAGGCGTTGATGGCCCGGCGCAGCATCAGGATGCGAGCTCCGCCGGCCGCACGAGGCGGTAGGCGACGATGTTGCAGTCCTCGAAGGCATCTTCGTCCCAACGCCAAATTACGGCACTCGCGCGGAGGAGGAACATATCGGAGCCGTCACGAAGCCGAACAAGCACCTGCGTGTCGGCCGGCACCGGACGCTCGCCGCCATCATGAGCCTTCCACGCATACGGATCTTCGCCGACGGTGGGCTCATCAGACGTCATGCAGAACGCCTCAAGCTGCTCGTCGGACACGTCGAGATTGTCCGCCGCCTCGACAAGCATCAACTGGCGCTCAGCGAGCGCGACCTCATTGACCTCCGTCAGGTAGTCCCAGAGCGTCTTCTCGCGCTCACTGAATGTGCCACCGCTGACGTATTTCTCGACAAGACTGTCGAAGACGTGCTGGGGGATTGGGTACGGCTCGCCGTCATAATTGAACTCGGCCAGGTCCATGGTCACTTACCTCCATCCTTGAATTGCTTGATCTTCTGGTCGGCGAGCGCCTTGAGTGCTGGCAGCTTGTCGTCCGGCGTCTCGGTGAAGTTCTTGAAGCCGTTCTCCTCGCAGAGCGCCTTGAAGGCCGCCGGCCGATCATTCTGCGAGGGGATGCAGTCCACCAGGTAGCCGCGAATGAGCCAGTCCTTGAGCTCCGCGCGGGTCATGGTGAACGGCTCGCCGGCTGCCGTTTCAACCGCCGCAGCAATACGGCCCGCGGGGTCTTGCTCGTCGCCGACTTCTACCGGCTCGACCGACTTATCGGCGATCGCCTGCTCGATGTCGAGTTGTGCGACGCCTGGTTTCTCGGCACTTTCAACACTCGAGGCAACAGAAGCCGCCTCTTCCTTTTTGGCGCGCGGCTTGCGGGTCTTGACTTCGGTGGCCACGGGCGCTGGCTCGACCGCCTGCGGGGCAGGCGCCGGGTCGGCGTCGATGGTGATGGGTTCGGGGATAATTCCTGCAAGTGGCGCCAGGGCGCGGATTGCCTCCACAAGCTCAGTCGGTGAGCCGGCCGTTATTTCGATGCGAAACATGTCTGCCTCTTTTCTGGTTGGAGTGAACGTAAACGGTTTGTTGTGTTTTGTCGAGAGTATTTTCTCGTTATTCTCAACAATCTTGGCGCCCGAGATCGGAGCGGGTGCCGAGACTGTATTCTGCGGCATGAGGTTCATGATGCGGAAGCCAAGCCAGCGGAATTTCGGAACGGCCCATGAGTTGCCAAGCTGCTTGTAGCGCGGCCCGTCGGCTTGCATCAACCACCAGCCGCCGTTCGGGTCCGGCTCCCACATATCGTCGGGACGGTTCTTCGTCACCTTTTTGGTGGCGTACCATTTGACCGGGATGCGGGTGAAGTTGTCGGGAAATCCCTGAAGTCTTTCACACTCCTTGGGTGTTAGGCGGCGGACGGCGCTTGTGAGGACATGCGGCTTATCCCCGCCGCCTTGGCTAGCGCGCAAGGCAGTCGCGATTTCCCCACCGAGTTCCGCAGTTGCTCCACCTTCACGCCCACGGATGGCGACGGTTTGGGCGACCGGAATCACATACCCAGCATCGACACCTTGGTTGCTGGCGAAATTTCCAGCGTCATGCCCATTTGGCCCTGTGTTGCAAGATAGCGTTCCGACCACTTGCTGCGCCACCATCGTCGTAGTATCGAAAGCAACAATCGGCGTCCCGCGCCCCGTCCCGTCCTCGCTGGCGTCCGCACCTTCCGCCTTGAGCGTGTGGCTGATCTCGCCGGTAACGCCGATGGCGTGCGGCACAAACAGGCCAGCCCCGCTAAGTGCATGTTGGTCTTCCAAGCCCTGCTTGTCACCGAACGCGGCGTTCAGTGTTGGCGCTACATCTGCTGGCCAGCTACGGCCTCCAACACCATCCTCAGTTGTTCCGGCAACACCTTCCCGCGCTTCTCCGCGCGCCGGAGGATTCCACGGCACGCCAACGCGCTCAAAAAGAACCGTGGCGGGATCGGCCCCCGTTCCAAAATCTGCGACAACGAGCACACGCTCGCGTCGTTGGGCCAATCCGAAGTATTGAGCGTCTTTGACACCCCACGCGGCACGTCCTTTGGGTCCAGAGACCATGCCGCGCTTTGGCCACCTTGGGGCGTGGACTCGCTCTTTTGCGGCCCATCTCCACCAGCGGTTTGACTTTCCGTCGATAGGCTTGCGCTCGGTTGGAACGAAGGGGCTATCTGCTCCGACAAGTCCTGCCAGGAAGCACCCGAATGCATTGTCAGCCATGGTGAGCACACCGGGGACGTTCTCCCAGATGGCGTTCCTGAGTTCGTTTCCGTCTGCAAGTTCATGCGCAAGCCTCACAAATTCGAGTGATAGATTTCCGCGCTCGTCGTCGAGGCCGCGCCGCGCGCCGGCGACGGAGAACGCCTGGCACGGCGTCCCGCCGCACAGGATGTCGACGCGCCCGAGTGTCTCAGGCCGGATCTTGGTGAAGTCGCCGAGGTTCGGCACATCCGGGTAGTGGTAGGCGAGCAGCCGCGAGGCCGCCTTGTCGATCTCGCCAAAGGCGACCGCCTCCCAGCCAAGAGGCTCCCATGCAACGCTCGCCGCTTCGATGCCGCTGCATACAGACAGGAAGCGAAGCGGCTGGCCGGAGATAGATTCGTGTCGCATTCAATCTCTCGTCAAAATCAACACATCACGCAGCAATACGGTCGTACACCTTGGCCGCATCCTGCAGCTTTCGCTCGTGCGCCCGCTGGACGT
>CAZVTK010000006.1:0-85853 GCA_964629765.1 uncultured Mesorhizobium sp. | reverse complement strand
ATCAGCGCGGCCGAGGTGACCACCGCGATCATCAGGCCGGAGTTGAGGCCCGGCTTCCTCGCGAGGAAGGCGGGCAGGCCGAAGGACAGGACCGGGTCGACCAGCAGCGCGATGCGCCTTTGCGCGATCGCGCCGATCTCGCATACGGCCAGCGCGATCTGGTCGGCCGCGAAGGCGACCGGCTCGGCGTGGAAATTGCCGCCCGACACGACCGCGCCGTCGGACAGCACCAGCGGATTGTCGGTCACCGCGTTGGCCTCGGTCGTGAGCGTGTGCGCGGCCATACGCAGCACGTCGAGGCAGGCGCCGTCGACCTGCGGCTGGCAGCGGATGCAGTAGGGGTCCTGCACGCGCTCGTCGCCCTCCAGGTGGCTGTCGCGGATCTGCGACCCGTCGAGCAGGCGCCACAGCGCCGCCGCAGTGTCGATCTGGCCGCGATGGCCGCGCAGGCGGTGGATCTCGGGATGGAACGGCGCCGACGAGCCCATCGCCGCGTCGGTGGACAGCGCGCCGGTGACCAGCGCGGCATTAGCCGCCCGGTGGGCGCGAAAGAGGCCGGCGAGCGCCAGCGCGGTGGAGACCTGCGTGCCGTTGATGAGGGCCAGTCCCTCCTTGGCGGCGAGGCGGATCGGCGACAGGCCGGCGCGCGCCAGCGCCGCCGCGCCGGGCAGGCGCTCGCCGCCGACCCACGCCTCGCCCTCGCCGATCATCACGGCGGCCATATGGGCGAGCGGGGCAAGGTCGCCCGAGGCGCCGACCGAACCCTTCTCGGGAATGACCGGCACGACGCCCGCCGCCAGCATCGCCTCGATCAGCGCGATCGTCTGCCAGCGTACGCCTGACGCCCCGCGCCCGAGCGAGACGAGCTTCAGCGCCATGACGAGGCGCACGATCTCCGCAGCCAGCGGCGCGCCGACGCCGCAGCAATGCGACAGGATAAGGTTGCGCTGGAGCGTCTCGACATCGGCGGGCGGGATGCGCACCGAGGCGAGCTTTCCGAAGCCGGTGTTGATGCCGTAGACGGCCTCGCCCCCGCCGGCGATCTGCGCGATGCGCGCGGCGGCCCTGTCGACGTCGGCGCGGAAGGCGCCGTCGAGGGACACAGGTCCGGCGGCGCGGTAGACGGTTTCGAGTTCGTGCAGGCTGACGGAGCCGGGCCGAAGGACGACGGTCATGCGAAGTCTCCGACAATCCTTCGATGCAGCGGATTGAAGCCGATGCGATAGGCGAGCTCGGCGGGGTCTTCCGCATCCCAGACGGCAAGCTCCGCGCGCATGCCGGTGTGGATCATGCCGGTTTCGGCGGCGATGCCGAGCGCTTCGGCCGCCTCGATCGTCACGCCCGCGAACGCCTCTTCCGGCGTCAGGCCGAAAAGCGTGCAGGCCATGTTCATGGCCAGAAGCGGCGAGGTCAGCGGCGAGGTGCCGGGATTACAGTCGGTGGCCAGCGCGATATGAACGCCCCATCGCCGCAGCAGGTCGACCGGCGGCGCCTTCTTCTCACGCAGGAAATACCAGGCGCCGGGCAGCAGCACGGCGATCGAGCCGGCGGCGGCCAGCGCTTCCGCGCCGGCCTCGTCCAGATATTCCAGATGGTCGGCGGACAACGCGCCGAACTCGGCCGCCAGACACGCGCCGCCGAGATTGGAAAGCTGCTCGGCATGCAGCTTGACCGGCAGGCCGAGCTTGCGCGCATGGGAAAAGACCCGCCGCATCTGGTCGACGGAGAAGGCGATGCCTTCGCAGAAACCATCGACCGCGTCGATCAGCCCTGCCTCGCGGCCCGCCTCCATGCCGGGCAGCACCACCTCGCCGACATAGGCGTCGGCGCGGCCCCGGTACTCGGGCGGCAGGGCGTGGGCGGCCAGCCAGCTCGTGCGGATGCGGACCTTGCGCTCGGCGCCAAGCCGGCGCGCAGCGCGCAGCATCTTCAGCTCGTCCTCGACGGTCAGCCCGTAACCGGACTTGACCTCGACGGTGGCAACGCCTTCGGCGATCAGCGCGTCGAGGCGCGGCAGCGCCTGCGCCACCAGCTCGTCCTCCGACAGCGCGCGGGTGGCCGCGACGGTGGAGATGATGCCGCCGCCGGCGCGCGCGATCTCCTCATAGGTGGCGCCTTCGAGCCGCATCTCGAACTCGCGCGCCCGGTTGCCGCCATGGACCAGATGGGTGTGGCAGTCGATCAGCGCGGGCGTGACGAGGCGACCGCCGAGATCCTCGGGCTCGACGTTGCGCCACGCGCCCGCAAGCTCGTCCTCGAAGGCGACCAGCGCGATGCGCCCGTCCTCGATGCCGAGCACAAAACGCTCCAGAACCGCCGCGCCATGGCTCCGCGCCATGGTCGCGATCCGGATGTTGGTAAGCAGGCGCTTCGCCATGTCCGCCGTTGCCGATCCTTATGAACGATGTTAGAGATAATATGTATAGACATAATGAGTCAACGGGGTTCGGCATGCCAGGCATTCAACCAGGCGTCCTTGCGCGGGCGGCGCTGCTGCCGGAGGGCTGGCGGGAGAGCGTACGGGTCGGGATCGGCGCCGACGGCCTCATCGCCTCGGTCGAGGCCGGGGCAGCCGCGCAGCCGGGCGACCAGCGCGCCGACATCCTGCTGCCGGCGCTGTCGAACCTGCACAGCCACACCTTCCAGCGCGGCATGGCGGGCATGGCCGAGCGCCGCGGGCCACAGGGGCGCGATTCCTTCTGGACCTGGCGCGAGACCATGTACCGCTTCCTCGACGTCCTGACGCCCGAGGAGGTCGAGGCCGTGGCGGCGCAGGCGTTCATGGAGATGCAGGAGGCGGGTTTCGCCGCCGTGGCCGAGTTCCACTACCTGCACCACCGGCCGGGCGGCGGCGCCTATGACGACATCGGCGAGATGGCCGCGCGCATCGCGGCGGCGGCGGCCGAGACCGGCATCGGGCTGACGCTGCTGCCGGTGCACTACCGGCAAGGCGGCGCCGACGGGCGGCCTCTGGCCGGCGGACAAAAACGGTTCGGCAGCGCGAGCCTCGACCGCTATGTCGCCTTGCTGGAGCGGTCAGAACAGATCGCACGGACGCTGCCGGGCGACACGCGCACCGGCGTCGCGCCGCACTCGCTGCGGGCGGCGCCGCTCGACGACCTCGCCGAGCTCGCCCGGCTGCGCCCCGACGCGCCGATCCACATCCACGCGGCCGAGCAGGCGCCGGAGGTCGAGGAGATCGTCGCGGCCCATGGCGCGCGCCCGGTGGAGCTGCTGATCGACCGCTTCGGCGCCAACGCGCGCTGGTGCCTGATCCACGCCACGCAGATGCTGCCGCACGAGACGGAGCGGCTGGCGGCGAGCGGCGCGGTGGCCGGGCTCTGCCCGGTGACGGAAGCCAATCTCGGCGACGGCATCTTCGACGGTGCGCGCTTCCTCGGCGCGGGCGGGCGCATCGGCATCGGGTCGGATTCCAACATCCGCATCGGCGTCGCGGGGGAGCTGCGCCAGCTCGAATATTCGCAGCGGCTGCGCGACCGGGCCCGCATCGTGCTCGCCGGCCACGGCGAGGCGGCCGGGCGCTTGCTCTACGAGGCGGCGCTGGCCGGCGGGACGCAGGCGCTCGGGCGCACGGGCGGCGCCATCGCGCCGGGCCGCGTCGCCGATCTCGTCGCGCTCGATGGCGAGGCGCTGGACGAGCACGAGCGCGACGGCGCGCTCGACTTCTGGATCTTCTGCGCCGGGCGCGAGGCGGTGCGCGACGTCTGGTCGGCGGGCCGGCACAGGGTGCGCGGCGGACGCCATGTCGCCCGGGCCGAGATCGCCGGCCGCTTCCGCTGGGCCATGGCGTCGCTGAGGGCGCGCCTGTGAACCGGTCTGCGAGCGAGCCCCAGCGCGGCTCCTGGCGGGCGATCCGGGACGAGCTGGCGCGCCGCATCGCCGCGCGCGAGTGGCGGCCGGGCGCTGCCATACCCGGCGAGGCGGCGCTGGCGCTCGAATTCGGCGCGGCGCGCGCCACGGTGAACCGCGCCCTGCAGGATCTCGCCCGCGCCGGGCTGGTCGAGCGGCGGCGCAAGGCCGGCAGCCGCGTCGCCGCGCAGCCGCTGCGCGAGGCCCGCTTCGTCATTCCGCTGGTGCGGCACGACGTCGAGGCGCGCGGCGCTGCCTATGGCTATGCGCTGCTGGAGCGCACCGAGATGCCCGCGCCCGAGGCGGTCGCCGCCCGGCTGGGCGTGGCGGCAGGCGCGCCGGTGCTGTTCCTGCGCTGCCTGCACACGGCCGACGCCGCGCCCTATCAGTTCGAGCGCCGCTGGATCAGCCTCGACACCGTGCCCGAGGCGCGCGGCCAGAGCTTCGCCGACGCGGGCCCCAACGAATGGCTGGTGGAGAACGCGCCCTTCAGCCACGCGGTGTTCTCGTTCGGCGCGGCGCGCGCCACCGAGGAGGACCGCGACCTGCTCGGGCTGGAGCCCGGCGAGCCCGTCTTCGTCGCCGAGCGCGTCACCGGCATCGGCGAGAAGCCGGTGACGCTGGCGCGGCTGGCGCATCCTTCGAGCCATCGCATGGTGACGCGCATCTGAAGGCCGGTCGCCTGCCTATTCGGGGGCCTATTCGGGAACGTGGAACGGCGCGCGGCGCAAATCCCAGCGGTCGATGGCCTCCAGTTGGGCGGCCAGCGACAGCAGCGTCTCCTCGTCGCCCATGCGGCCGGCGATCTGCACACCGAGCGGCAGGCCGGCGGCGGTCCGGTACACCGGCAGCGCGATCGAAGGCTGGCCGGTGACGTTCTGGATCGCCGGCCAGTGGGTGAACCACAGGCTCTTGTCGAGAAGCTGGCCGAAAAGCGCGTCGATGCGCAGCAGCCGCGTCAGCCGCAGCCGGTCGAGCGCCTTTTCGAGCACCTCGTCCATGCCCTTCGCCTCCATCGCGCCGACCGGCAAGGGTGGATGGGCGATCAGCGGCATGATCACGCCGTCGAAGCCGGCGGCATGCGCCAGCAGGGCGCGCGAGGCGGCCTGAAGGCGCTGCAAGCCGGCATAGAGCTCGCCCGCGGTGACCAGCTCGCCCAGCCGGGCGACCAGCCGCGTCGAGCGCTCCATCTCGCCGATCGCCGGGCGGCCGAGCCGAACGCGCTCGGCGCGCATGTGCCCGGCCATGGCCGAGGCGACCACCTTGGCGAAGTCGGACATGAAGGCGCGGTCGATCATCGGCAGGTCGACCTGTTCGACCGCATGGCCTGCCTCGCGGGCCAGCGCCTCGGCACGGTCCATAGCAGCGTTGGTCTCGCCGGAGACGGGCAGGCCGAGCGGCGAGCGGCGGAACGAGCCGAGCCGGAGCCTGTCCGGCTTCGCCGCTGCCGCGACGGCAAAACCCCGGCGCGGCGCCTGCGCCCAATAGGGCGACAGCGGGTCGGCGCCGTGGGTCAGGTCGAGCAGCAGGGCGCTGTCGCGCACCGTGCGGGAGAGCGCATGGTCCACGATCAGGCCGAACCAGCCCTCCGAGGCGAGCGGCGTCAGCGGCACGCGGCCGCGCGAGACCTTGAGCCCGACGAGGCCGGTGCAGGCGGAGGGCACGCGGATGGAGCCGCCGCCGTCCGAGGCATGGGCGACCGGCACGACGCCGGCCGCCACCAGCGCCGAGGCGCCGCCCGACGAGCCTCCGGTCGTATGGCCCGTATTCCACGGATTGCGGGTGACGCCGAAGCGCGCCGATTCGGTCATCAGGCGCAGGCCGAGCTCGGGCGCGGTGGAGGTGGCGAAGGGGATGAGGCCGGCGGCGAGATAGCGCTTCGTCAGCACGGAATCGTCGTCGTGGACGACCGGCTGCACGCGGCTGCCGCCGTGGATCGGCACGCCCTTCCAGGCGATGCCGAGATCCTTGATGGCAAAGGGCACGCCGGCCAGCGGCGCCTTGCGGTCGACGGCCTTCGCCGCGTCGCGGGCGCGGTCGTAGACCTTTTCGGCGATGGCGTTGATCTCGGGGTTGACCCGCTCGGCGCGCGCGATGGCCGCGTCGACCAGTTCGGCCGGCGCAAGATCGCCCTTGCGCACCATGCCGGCAAGGCCGGTCGCATCGTTCTCCCAGAGCAGCCGCTCGACCGACATGACACGCCTCCCCCGCACCCTCGCGCAAAGGTACGGTGCGCGAGGAGGCCCTGCAATCGCAAACGAAACCGTCTCATGCGGGCGCGGCTCGCGCCTCAGCACCCCCCGCATGTTGACGGAAACCGCGCTTTCACGTTGACTGTCATACGTTGATATCCATCATATTATCAGGAGCACCCGATGACCGCACACGGAGCATTCCACTGGAGCGAGCTGCGGACCTGGGACGCCGAAAAGGCGAAGGCTTTCTATGCCGATACGCTGGGCTGGACCTACGACGCGATGGAAGGGGCCGGCGGCGCCTACTGGATTGCGTTCTCAAACGGCGCACCGGTGGGCGGCATCTACCAGATGGCGAAAGGCCAGGGCATGGACGACGCGACCGAAGGCTGGTCGGTGTTCATCGCCGTCGACGACCTCGACGAACGGCTCAAGGCGCTCAGGAAGGCGGGCGGGCGGGTGGACGCGGAGCCCTGGGTTGTGCCGGGGGCGGGCCGCATCGCGATGGTGACCGACCCGCGCGGCGTCAGCCTCGGGTGGATGGAGCCGGAAGGGGGCCTGACCTGAAACGCGCGGAGTTTCTCAGTCGGTGGAGGCGGTCAGGTTCCGGTCGACCGCGTCGGCGGCGATGCGCGCCATCAGCTCGCCGGTGCCGGCATGCAGCCGCAGCACCAGCTTGCGGCCGCGATCGTCGGTCGCCTCGATCCGCCAGCAGCCTTCGTCGGGCTCCACGGCCTTGACCTTGAAGCCCATCATGCGGGCCCGCGCGCTGGCCTGCTCGCTGCTCATGCGCGCCGTGTAAGGCGTGGCGGTGCAGGCAGGCATGCCGCCCGCCAAGGCGCCGGCGAACGGCGTCGCCATGGCGATTGCAACAGCAGAGGCGAATAGAACGAGCTTCACGCGACCGAACTCCGACGCCCGAATGCTGACGGGCGAATGTGTTCATCTTCTGACCACGAGGCCAGAACGCGGCACGCGGCCGATGGTTTCACGCAGCGGCGTCAATGAAGGGTGAACAGGCCGGGGAAGGGTGAAAAAGTCAGGCGGCCGCAGCTTCGACGATGGCCGCGCGCAGGGCGTCGACGCCTTCGCCCTTCTCCGACGAGGTGGCGAGGATGTCGGGAAAGGCGGCCGGGCGGCGGCGCAGCCGGGCGGCCGTGTCGGCCAGCAGGGCGGTGAGCTCGGCCGGCTTGATCTTGTCCACCTTGGTCAGCACCACCTGATAGGACACCGCCGCGCGGTCGAGCAGGTCCATGGCCTGAAGGTCGATGTCCTTCACGCCGTGGCGGGCGTCGATCAGCAGGTAGACCCGCTTCAGCGACACCCTGCCCTTCAGATAGTCGAAGACCAGCTTCGTCCAGTCGTCCACCTTGCCCTTCGGCGCCTTTGCGAAGCCGTAGCCCGGCATGTCGACCAGCGCCAGCGGCGGCAGGTCGTCGGCCGCGCCGCTATGGCCGTCGGGCACGAAGAAGTTGAGCTCCTGCGTGCGGCCGGGCGTGTTGGAGGTGCGCGCAAGGCCCCTGTGCCCGACCAGCGCATTGATCAGCGACGACTTGCCGACATTGGAGCGGCCGGCAAAGGCGATCTCGGGCGGCCCCTCGGGCGGCAGGAACTTCATCGCCGGCACGCCGCGGATGAAGATCCACGGCCGCCGCGTGAACAGCGTCTGCGCGTCGGGGACCGGCGGCGCGGCCATGGCGCGGCGCCCCGGCCTATTCGGCCGGCGCCTTGGCCTTGCGCCTGAACAGCGCCATGAGATTGTCCCACAGCTCGATCCTGGCGCCCTGGCGTTTCATGATCACGCCCTGCTGGATGATGGACAGGAGGTTGTTCCACGCCCAGTAGATGACCAGACCGGCCGGGAAGGTCGCCAGCATGAAGGTGAAGATCACCGGCATCCAGTTGAAGATCATCGCCTGCGTCGGGTCCGGCGGCGTCGGGTTCATGCGCATCTGGAGGAACATCGTCACGCCCATCAGAAGCGGCCACACGCCGATCATCAGGAAGCTCGGCACCGCGAAAGGCAGCAGGCCGAAGAGGTTGAAGACCGAGGTCGGGTCGGGCGCCGCCAGGTCGCGGATCCAGCCGAAGAACGGCGCATGACGCATCTCGATGGTGACGTACAGCACCTTGTAGAGCGCGAAGAAGACCGGAATCTGGACGAGGACCGGCCAGCAGCCCGCGAGCGGGTTGATCTTCTCCTTCTTGTACAGCTCCATCATGGCCTGCTGCTGCTTCATGCGGTCGTCGCCGTACTTCTCGCGGATCTCCAGCATGGCGGGCTGCATCTTCTTCATGTTCGCCATCGACTTGTAGGACTTGTTGGCGAGCGGGAAGAACACCGCCTTGACCACGACCGTGGTGGCGAGGATGGCGAGGCCGAAATTGCCGAGCAGCCGATAGAGCCAGTCCATCAGGTAGAACATCGGCTTGGTGATGAAGTAGAACCAGCCCCAGTCGATCAAAAGGTCGAACTGGCGGATGCCGAGATCCTTCTCGTAGCCGTCGATCACCGCCACCTGCTTGGCGCCGGCGAAGAAGCGGGTCTCCAGCGTGTGCGAGGCGCCGGGGGCGATGCTCACCGCATCCGAGAGATAATCGGCCTGATAGCGGGCGCGCACGTCGTCGAAATAGGAATAGCGCGGCTGGAACGCCTGCCCGGACGGCGGCACCAGCGTCACGGCCCAGTATTTGTCGGTGATGCCCAGCCAGCCGTCGGAGGACTTGCCGGGCTGGATCTGCCTGGCTTCCTGCAAGTCGTCGTAGTCGATCTCCTGCAAGCCTTCCTCGCCGGTGACGCCGATCAGGCCCTCGTGCAGCACGTAGATGCCCTGGACATGCGGGGTGCCGAAGCGGGTGGTGCGGCCGTAGGGCGAGATCGCCACCGGCTGGCCGCTCGTGTTGGTGATCGTGTCGGCGAAGGTGAACATGTACTCGCCGTCGACCGACACCTTGCGGTTGAAGACGAGGCCGGCGCCGTTGTCCCAGGTCAGCGTCACCGGGGTCGACGGGGTCAGCACCGCATCGCCCGCGACGGTCCAGACCGCCTCGCGGCCGGGCAGCGCCGGTCCGTTCGCCGCGCCGACGAAACCGGCCTCGACATAATAGCCGTCGTGGAGGTCGGCGGGGCTCAAAAGGTGGATCTGCGGCGAGTTCGGCTGGACCGTCTCGCGGTAATCCTTGAGGACCAGGTCGTCCAGCCGCGCGCCGGCGAGGTTGATCGAGCCGCCGAGGCGCGGCGTATCGATCCTGACGCGCGCCGTGGAAGCCAGCGCGTCGTCGCGGCTCTCCGCGCCGGGGACGCCCGGAACGCCGGAGGCCGGCGGTCTCGCGCCCGGAATGTCGGGATCGGCGGGGTTTGCCGGCTGCGCCGGCTTGGCCGCTTCCTGCCGCTCCTGCTCCACCCGCGCCGCCTCGCGCTGCGCCTCGACGCGGGGGTTCATGTAGAACACCTGCCACAGCGTGAGGATCAGCACCGACAGGGCGATGGTGATGAAGAAGTTGCGGTTGTTCATGTCCATTCAGGAGTTCCTTGGGCGGCCGGCGCGCAGGCGCCGCGACAGCTCGGCCTTCAATTCGGCGAAGGGGGCGTCGAGGGCCTCGCGCCGCCCGACGATCACATAGTCGCTGCCGGCCGCCATGTCATCAGCGGCATGCACGCGCATGGCCTCGCGCAGGCGCCGGCGGATGCGGTTTCGCGTCACCGCATCGCCGGTCTTCTTGGTGACGGTCAGCCCGAAGCGGCCGGGCCGCATGTCGCCCCGCTCGAGCACTTCGAGCAGGAAGAACTTGCCCCGGCGCTTCTCGCCCTTCTGGACCGCCAGATATTGCGCGCGCTTGCGGAGCCTTTCGGGCGCAACGCGGCGCGCGGGCCGGCCGGCCGTCAAGCGGCCGCCTCCGGTCAGGCCGAAAGCCGCTTGCGGCCGCGGTTGCGGCGTGCGGCGACCACGTCGCGGCCGCCCTTGGTTGCCATGCGCGCACGGAATCCGTGACGGCGCTTGCGGACGAGCTTCGAGGGTTGGTAGGTGCGCTTCATTTGTCTGATACCGCGGCGTGCGGCCCTTCTTGGTTCTGCCTCGCCTCGAATTTCTCGGACGAGCCAGGAGCGTTATTGCGCGGGGCTTGCGGACACGGCGATGCCGCGCCGGAAGACCTGCCCCAGCGTGCGCGGGCTTATAGCAGCGGTTTCGCCGGAGTCAATTCACTGTCAATTCGCGGCCGGCCGAGGACGCTGGCCGGGGACACCGGCCGGGGACACCGGATCGGTTTCTTGCCTGCCCGCCCTCCTGTCGGGCAAAATGCCGCCGCATTGCGCGTTCACGTTGGCGTGAAGCCGGGGCGTGAAGCCGGGGCGTGAAGCAGGAAGGCGATCAGGGCGGCCATGGGCGACGCGGACAGGAGCCGGGACGATGCGACGCGGGCGGCCGCAGACGCGGTTCCGCTCGGACGCGGCCTGTCGACCCGCCTGCTCTTCCTGACAATCCTCTTCGTCATGCTGGCCGAGGTGCTGATCTTCCTGCCCTCGGTCGCCAGCTTCCGCCTGCAATGGCTGGAGCAGCGGCTCGCCACCGCGGCCGCCGTCTCCGCCGTGCTGATGGAATCGGGCCCGCAGGCGCCGAGCCGCTCCGTGCAGGACGAACTGCTGCGCTCGCTCGACGCGCGGGCCATCGCGGTGCGCGAGGCGGGCATGTCGCGGCTGCTGGCCACCGCCGAGATGCCGCCGCAGGTCGACGTGCATGTGGCGGTCGCCGAGGCGGGCACGCTCGGCGCCATCGGCGAGGCGCTGGACACCATGTTCGCCGGCCGGGACCGGCTGCTGCGGGCCTATGGCCCGGTCGGCGGCAGCGACAAGGAATACGAGCTGGTGCTGCCCGAGCAGCCGTTGCGCGCGGCCATGCTGGTCTATGCCGGCAACGTGGCGGCGCTGTCGCTCTTCATCTCGCTCGTCACCGCGACGCTGGTCTTCTACGCCATCGACCGCATGATGATCCGACCGATCCGCGCCATGACGCGCTCGATGCTGGCCTTCGCCGGCGCGCCCGACGATCCGGCCCGCATCATCCGGCCGTCCGACCGCGCCGACGAGCTCGGCGTCGCCGAGCGCGAGCTGGCCGCCATGCAGGGCGAATTGCGCCGGGTGCTGGGCGAGCAGAAACATCTGGCCGATCTCGGCCTCGCCGTCTCCAAGATCAACCACGACATGCGCAACATCCTCGCCTCCGCGCAGCTCATCTCCGACCGGCTTAGCGAGGCGCGCGACCCGACCGTGCAGGCGATGGCGCCCAAGCTGCTGCGCGCGCTCGATCGCGCGGTGGCCTATTCCGAAGGCGTGCTCGCCTACGGACGCACGCAGGAGGCCGCGCCGCAGCGGCGGCGCCTGCGTCTCGCCACGCTGGTCGACGAGGTCACCGGCCTGCTCGGCGTCGAGCCGGGCTTCGATGTCGAGATCCGCAACGAGGTTCCGGCCGGCTTCGAGATCGACGCCGATTCCGAGCAGCTTTTCCGCATCCTCACCAACCTTGCCCGCAACGCGCTGCAAGCGATGGCCGGGGCGCGCGAGGGCGCCGCGGTCAACCGGCTGACGATTTCGGCCGAGCGCGAAGGGACGGTGGCGCGCATCCTCGTCGCCGACACCGGCCCCGGCCTGCCGGCCAAGGCGCGCGAAAACCTCTTCGCCGCCTTCCGCGGTTCGGCGCGCAGCGGCGGCACCGGGCTCGGCCTCGCCATCGCACAGGAGCTGGCGCGCCTGCACGGCGGCGCGCTGGAGCTGCTCGACAGCCAGGGCACGGGAACGGTGTTCGCCGTGATCATCCCCGACCAGCCGGTCCGGCTCGACGAGGCGCGCCGCGAGCTGCGCCGGCAGGCGTGACGGGCTGACGGCGGGACCGATGCCGGTCTCGACACTGGTCCCGACACTGGCCCCGCAGAAAAATGCGCTGCCGGCCGACCCGATGGAAACTTTCCGCATGCGCGGCTTGCAAAAGGCGAGCGCAGTCGTTAGGTAGCGCTCCGACCGGCTGCCTTCGGTGGCCGGATCGTTTGGTCGTCAACGCGGCCCGGCGCGCGCCCGTAGCTCAGCTGGATAGAGCACCAGACTACGAATCTGGGGGTCAGAGGTTCGAATCCTTTCGGGCGCGCCAGTCACCACTTTCCCAGGCTGAAAGACCCCGTCGGCCTTTGCCGCAGCCCTTGCCGCAAACGCCTCAGAATGGCCCGACGTTGAAGGCGCGCTGAGCCTCGAGGTAAGAATTGAGCGCCGGCCGCATGTGGTCGAGGCATCGCTGGATCAGGAGCTCTCGTTCCCCTTTTTCCGCCGCTTCGATGATGCCCAGATGCTCGTTGTAGGATCGCTCCGCCGATCCGGGCGTGCCGATGGCATAGCTGTGCATGGCCGACGTCTTCACCCAATATTGCTCGATGCTGTCGGCAAGATAAGGGTTTCCGCATGCCTCAAAAAGGGTCCTGTGGAACCTGTCGTTGATGTCGGAAGCCTCGGCAAGCCTTCCGGCCCTGAAACTCTTCGAGAACTCCTCGTTCAGCGACCGAAGCTTTTCGACGAGATCCTTCGGCGCGGGCAGCGGAATGCGCAACGCCGCTTCGCGTTGCAGGATCTCGCGCATTTCGTAGAGCTGTTCGATCTCCTGGGGCGTGTGATCTGCGATCACGGCGCCGCGGCCCGGCCGGCGCACGACCATTTCCATCCGCTCGAGTTCTTCGAGGGCCGCGCGGATAACATGGCGTCCGGCGTTGAAACGTTCGCTCAACTCTTCTTCCAGAAGCCTTTCTCTTGGACGAAAGCGTCCGAATATGATGTCTTGTCGAATTGCAGTTGCGATGAAACTGGCCTTTTCATCCGAGCGCAGCGAAGCTTTTCGTGCCGGTTTCTTGCTGGGTGCCTTCACGTGCCCACTCACCATCGCGTGCTTTGGCGATACCGCCAACAATATCATAGACTTTCCTGTTAGCTGCGGAGCTTGCGAAATGCAATGTAGCCGCATCGGGCAAGGGTGCCCGGCCACCCCGTGGTGAACCCGCGGTCGGTTCGCTGCAGCTCCGGTTCCCGAATATCATTCAAGACGTATGCTTGACCGGTTCATGGAACCGAAGCAGTCCCTCCTGAACAACCGTAGCAACCAGGGTGCTGTCGGAAGCATAGATACTGCCGCGGGCAAGGCCGAGGGCGTTTTGAGAACTGGGACTGTCCTGCGAATACAGCAGCCAGTCGTCAAGTGCGCAGGGCCGGTGAAACCACATGGCATGGCTGATGCTGCTGGACTGGACACCGGGGTCCGTAAGCGCGCCTCCATGGGCAAAGGAGGTCACTCCCAGCAATGTTATGTCGCTCATGAACGTCAGAACCACGGCATTCTGCGCGCGGTCCAGCGAGAGCGGCGATTTCGGTCGCATCCACACCTGCTGCAAGGGCGCGCGCGCAGCACGGCTGACGTAATGATCAAGGACGACGGGGCGGACATCGAACGGCGTGCGCTGCTTCCACAGGTCCCGGGTGGCCTGGGCCGATCTTTGCGCATGACGGGCCAAGAACGCCGCCGGATCCGGCAGGGTGTCGGGAGGCGGGACATCGAGCGGCATGGCATTCTGATGATCTGGGCCGCCCTCGTCGACGTGGAAGCTGGCCTCCATCGACAGAACGATCTTGCCATGTTGGGTCGCCTCTATGCGGCGCGAGGCGAAACGGCCGCCGTCCCGCGTTCGCGCCACGCTGTAGCGAATTGGCGATGCGACCTCGCCCGGTCTGTGAAAATAGGCGTGCAGGGAATGCACGAAACGATCATGCGCAACCGTGCGCTGCGCCGCCGCCAATGCCTGGGCAAGTATTTGCCCGCCGAATACACGGACCCAGCCGAAATCGGGACTATGGCCCCGGAAAACATCCGCGTCTTCCTGCACCAGGGAAAGCGTCTCCAAAAACGCCTCCATCTCCTCCACTTGCAAGCTCTCCATGCGTCCCGCCGGCCGCTCCCGCGCGCTGACACCGATAGTCGTTCTCATCGGGCGATCCAACCTGTGCCGCTGTCCCGCGATCCGGCGCGGTCTCGACCGGGCGATGCCGACGCGCCGGGCCGGCACCGCCGATGGGCTTCGGGGTCGGCCACAACGGCATCAACATTGTTGTTGACATTATTGATGGCATGCCCAATAAGACCTGTCAATCCGAGGCGAAGCCGCCCTTCGGCATTGATGGAACGGGCGCCGATGAACAGCCGAGCAAGACATCAGCCAGGCGCAGCCAAAGCAAGAAGCCTATGCCAAAATGCGGGCGCCGATCTTTCGGGGCCCGAAGTCACTTTGACGCTTTATCCGATACCGGACTTGCTTCTTCCTGCTGAGGCGGCTGAATGATTTATGATTTTTGCGTCGTCGGCGGTGGAATTGTCGGCCTGGCCACGGCGCTCGAACTGTTCAACGACAATCCCGGCTCTTCGATCCTGCTGATCGAAAAGGAGACCGGCCTCGCCGTCCATCAGACGGGACACAACAGCGGCGTCATTCATTCGGGCATCTATTATCAGCCGGGCTCCCTGAAGGCCGAGCTGTGCAAAAGCGGAGCCGAGGCCACCCGGCAGTTTTGCCGCGACAACGGCATCGCGTTCGACACCCGCGGCAAGCTGATCGTCGCGACCGACGAGCGCCAGTTGATGCGCATGTATGCGCTGGCAAACACGGCAGGCAAGAACGGCATCGAGATCGAGGTTCTCGATGCCTCGGAAATAACCCGGCGGGAACCCAACATCCGGGGAGCCGGGGCCATACTGGTGCCGAGCGTCGGCATCGTGAGCTATGTCGCCATCTGCGATGCCATGGCCGCTATGCTGCGCAAGGCCGGCTGCGATATCGTGCTCGGCTCGGCGGTGGAGGCGATCCGCGAAGAAGCCGATTGCGTCGTCATCGAGTCGGCCTCGCAAACCTGGACCGCCCGGCAGCTCATTGTCTGCGCGGGGTTGCAGGCTGACCGTCTGGCGCGGCTCTCCGGACTGGAAATCGATCACCAGATCGTTCCGTTCCGGGGCGAGTATTACGAGGTGATTCCGGCCAAGCGCGGGCTGGTGCACCACATGATCTACCCCGTTCCCGACCCCGACCTGCCATTCCTCGGCATTCACCTGACACCGATGATCGACGGCAGCCTCACCATCGGTCCAAACGCGGTTCTGGGGTTTGCGCGCGAGGGCTATCCGAAATTCTCGATCAATCCGCGCGACGTGCTGGCGTTCTCGACCTTTCCGGGGTTCTGGCGCCTGCTGGCCCGGAACTGGCGCTCGGCGCTATCGGAGGCGCGGAATTCGCTTTTCAAATCGGCCTATCTCGCCGAGTGCCAGAAGTACTGCCCGACCCTTGAATTGAGTGACCTCACTCCGCGCACCGCCGGCATCCGGGCGCAGGCGGTCCTGCGCGACGGGACGCTGGTCCACGACTTCCTGTTCCTGCGGACGGAAAGAATGCTTCACGTCTGCAATGCGCCGTCGCCTGCGGCCACATCCGCCATTCCGATTGCGCGGAGGATAGTCGTGCAGCTTCGAAGAAGCCCATCCGTCACGGAAGGCCGCAAGCGTGCCCACTAAGACGCAGCTCTACATCGACGGCATCTGGCGCGACGGCGCGGCGGGCTCCACGATCGACGTCACGAACCCCGCCCATGGCGGCTGCATCGGCACCGTGGCCCATGCGGAGATTTCCGATCTGGACGACGCCGCGGCTGCGGCGGATGCGGGCTTCAGGCTGTGGCGCGCCACCTCCGCGCTCGAAAGATCGGGCGTGCTTCGCAGCGCGGCGCGTCATCTGCGCGATCGGCTGGACCATATCGCGAGCCAGCTCACCGCAGAGCAGGGCAAGCCGATCGCCGAGGCGAAAGCGGAAATCCTCGGATCGGCCGAGATTTTCGAGTGGTTTGCCGAAGAGGCGAGGCGCAGCTACGGCCGCGTCATTCCGGCCCGCGTTGCGGGCGTCGCCCAGATCGTGACGAAAGAGCCGGTCGGCCCGGTTGCGGGCTTCACGCCCTGGAACTTCCCGATGTCGCAGGTCGCACGCAAGGTCGGGGCGGCGCTGGCGGCCGGCTGCTCGATCGTCTGCAAGGCCGCGGAGGAAACGCCCGCGACCGCCGCGGAACTGGTCAAGGCGCTGGCCGACGCGGGTTTGCCCGCGGGGGTCGTGAACCTGGTTTACGGCACGCCCGCGATGATTTCCGAACACCTGATCGCACATCCGGCGATCCGGAAGATCTCGTTCACGGGCTCGGTTCCGGTCGGCAAGCACCTTGCGGCCCTTGCCGGTGTCCATATGAAACGGGCCACGATGGAGCTCGGGGGCCATGCCCCTGTCGTGGTGTTCGACGATGTCGATGTCGAACACGTCAGCACGCTGCTCGTCGGCTCCAAATACCGCAACGCCGGGCAGGTCTGCGTGTCGCCGACCCGGTTCCTGGTTCACGAATCCCTGGTCGAGAACTTCGTCGATCGCTTTTCGGCCAAGGCCAGGGCGCTGAACGTCGGCGACGGCCTGGACCCGGCAACCCGGATGGGACCGCTCATCAGCGAAAACCGCCGCCTCGCCGTCGAGGCGCTGATCCAGGACGCGACCGACGCCGGCGCGGATTGCGTGACCGGCGGCAGACGCGTCCACAACAGCGGCTTCTTTCTCGAACCCACCGTGCTGACCGGCGTCACCCGGGACATGCGCATCATGAACGAGGAACCGTTCGGCCCGGTCGCACTGGTCACCCCGTTCCGCGATATCGACGACGCCGTAGCCGAGGCCAACCGCCTGCCTTTCGGTCTCGCGGCCTACGCATTCTCGCGCTCGGCCCGCAATATCGCCGCCATGTCGGAGGGCATCGAGGCCGGGATGCTGTCGGTGAACCATCTGGGGCTGGCCCTCGCCGAAACGCCGTTCGGCGGGGTCAAGGATAGCGGATACGGGTCGGAAGGCGGCACGGAAGCCATCGAAGCCTACCTCGCGACCAAGTTCGTGACCCAGGCATCGCACGTCTGATCCCGATATCGATAGCGACAGGAACCGAACGCCATGTCCTCCAACATCAACTGGAATTCCACCGTCGCGCTGCGGCTTGCGCAGGCTTTCGCCCGTCACGGCGTCACGCTCACCTTCGGGCAGAGCCTGCCATCGGCGTTCCACCTGGCGTCGCCGCATGCCGGGATCAGGCAGATGCCTTATCGCCAGGAAAATTCGGGTGGGGCGATGGCGGACGGCTATGCCCGGATCTCCCGCAAGGTCGGCATCGTCACGGCGCAGAACGGCCCGGCCGCGGCACTTCTGGTTGCCCCTCTGGCCGAGGCGCTCAAGGCGTCGGTTCCGGTGATCGCCCTGGTGCAGGAAGTCGATCGCAGCACCATGGACAAGAACGCCTTTCAGGAGCTCGACCACATCAGGCTATTCGACGGGGTTGCCAAGTTCGTGCGCCGGATCGATCGCGCCGACCGGCTGGAAGACTATGTCGACATGGCTTTCACCGCCGCGACCTCCGGCCGGGCCGGTCCCGCCGTCCTGATGGTGGCGCCCGACCTCCTCATGGAGAAGGAACCCGCCCCGTCGCCGCGCAAATCGAACCTCGGATCGTTCCCCCTCGACCGGACCGTGGCCAACCCGGCCTCGATTGCGGAAGCCGCCGCGTTGATTGCGGCGGCGAGGGCGCCCCTGATCGTGGCCGGCGGCGGCGTTCATCTGTCCGACGCCTCGGCCGAGCTGGCCGCGCTGCAGGAGAGCGCGCACATTCCGGTTGCCACGACCGTCATGGGCAAGGGCAGCGTGGACGAGAACCACCCGCTCAGCCTGGGGTGCATCGGCAACTTCATGGCACCCGGCAGCCGCACCCACGGCATGAGGCCGATCGTCGAAAACGCCGATGTCGTGGTGCTGATCGGAAATCGCACCAACCAGAACGGCACCGATAGCTGGAAGCTGTATCCGCCCTCGGCGCGCTACATCCATATCGATATCGATCCCATGGAGATCGGGCGCAACTACGAGGCCTTGCGGCTTCAGGGCGATGCCAAGCTGACCGTTGCGGCTCTCTCCCAGGCCCTTTCCAGGCTGGATCTTTCCGGTCGCAAGACGCTGCGGCCGCATGTCGAGGCGCAGATCAAGGCGGCGGTCGCCGAATGGCGCGCCAGGATCGCCGCGATTCCGGCAAAGGCCGACGGGCCGGTGCGCCCCGAAAGGCTGATGGCCGAGGTCGAAAAGCGCATGAAGCCGACCGACATCGCCGTCGGGGATGCCAGCTATTCCTCGACCTGGGTCACCAACTTCCTCACGTCCCACCGACCGGGCCAGCGGTTCCTGACGCCGCGCGGGCTGGCAGGGCTCGGCTGGGGCATTCCGATGGCCATCGGCGCGAAGATCGCCGCCCCGGAGAGCCGCGTGATCTGCGTGGCGGGCGACGGCGGTTTCGCCCACAACTGGGCGGAGCTCGAAACGGTGCGCCGTCTGGGGACGCCGATCATCATCCTGATGCTGAACAACGGCATTCTGGGCTACCAGACCCACGCCGAAGACTTGAAATTCGGCGAACACACCAACGCCTGCGACTTCGTGGACGTGGATCACGCCGGCATCGCGCGCAGTTGCGGGCTGAATGCGATACGCGTCAACAATGACTCCGAAGTGCAAAAGGCACTGGACGACGCCTTTTCTTCTGAAAAGGCGAACTTCATCGAAGTGATGACCGATCCTGTGGCGCGGCCTCCATACACGATATTCGCCGATCATTTTCGCGATCTGTACTGATCGTACATTGCGGCGTGCGGAACCTGGACAAATGAGTCATCTTTTCAGCCAAATCAAGCTCGGGGGCCTCGTGCTTCCAAACAGGGTGGTCGTGCCGCCGATGTGCCAGTATTCGGCCGGGGCGGACGGATTGCCGGCTCCCTGGCACCACATGCATCTCGGTACGATGGCGATCTCGGGGGCGGGTCTGGTGATCGTCGAATCCACGGCCGTCGAAGATATCGGCCGTATCAGCCCCAACGACCTCGGCCTCTACAACGACGCGCAGGAGGAAGCGCTGCTCGACCTGATCGCGCGAATCCGGACCTATTCGTCGACCGCGATGGGCATCCAGCTCGGCCATGCCGGGCGCAAGGCCTCGAACACCCCGTTTGACGGGCGCCAGCCGGTCGCGGTGGCCGAAGGGGGCTGGATTCCGATCGCGCCCTCTCCCGTGCCGCCGAACGACCTCTGGCCCAGGCCGACCGAAATGACCGAAGCGGATATCTCCCGCGTGGTATCGGCATTTTCCGTCGCGGCGAGGCGCGCCGACCGAGCCGGGTTCGACCTGATCGAAGTGCACGCCGCGCACGGCTACCTCATCAGCTCCTTCCTTTCCGCGCATGCGAACAAGCGGACCGACCGCTACGGCGGCTCGCTGGACAACCGGATGCGCCTGGGAATCGAGGTTGCCGAGGCGGTCCGCGCGGCCTGGCCGAAGCAAAAGGCCCTCGGCTTCCGCATCAACGGCACCGACTGGCTCGACACCGGGATCCGCGTCGAGGAGGCGACTGCCTTTGCGGCGGCCCTCAAGAAAGCCGGCGCCGATTTCGTCACCGTTTCCAGCGGCGGCAATTCGCGCGAGCAGAAGCTTCCGGCGATCGTGCCGGGCTACCAGACGCATCTTGCGGAAGCCATCCGCAAGGGGGCCGAAATCGCGACCATGACGGTCGGCATGGTCCTGACGGCCGAGCAGGCCGAACAGATCATCGCCACCGGCGCGTCGGATATGGTCGGCGTTGCCCGCGCCACGCTGGACGATCCGCGCTGGGGCCTTCATGCCGCGCAGGCCCTGGGCGTGGATCCCACATATCCAAAGCCTTTCTGGCGGCTGACCGCGAAATACTGGCCGGGCTACGCGTTCGCGCATCCTTCGGTTCACCAGCCTCCGGGGGCTGGCGAACCCGACCCCAGATTCGGAGACAGGCGATGAAGCTCCTTGCCGACATTCACAAGCGCAATGCCGTCATGGCGCCGGACGCCGCCGCCGTCGTCTTCGAGGGACGCACGCAGACCTTCGGCGCGTACTGGGGCCGCATCAACCGCATTGCGCACGGCCTCTACGAGCGCGGCGCCCGGCACCAGGACCGCGTGGCGCTGCTGTCGATGAACCGGCTCGAATACACCGAAGTCTACGGAGCCTGCGAACGCGCAGGCTTCATCATGACGACGGTCAATTTCCGGCTGTCGGCGGCGGAGATAGAGTATGTCCTGACCGACAGCGCTCCGCATGTCCTGATCTTCGAGGACCAGTACGCGGAGATCGTCGACAGCCTTCGCGGGCGCCTGAAGATCCGGCACTATGTCTGCCTTGGAAACGCCCCCGACTGGGCCGAGCCCTACGAGGCGCTCGCCGAAAGCGGGTCTCTCGACGGCCCGCCGATCCGCGCCGGGGTCGATGACGTCGCCGTCATCATGTACACCAGCGGCACGACCGGGCGGCCCAAGGGCGTGATGCGCACGCAATACGGGGAAGCGCGTCAGGCGGAACTGATGTCGAACGTCTTCGGAAAACGGGGCGACACCCGCCAGTTGCTGATGATGCCGCTGTTCCACGTCGGCGCGCGCTGCCTGTACTATTCGTCGTTCTGGCTGGCGGGGGCCATTCATGTCCAGCGCAGGTTCGATCCGAAGCTGATCCTGGAGACGATCCAGGAAGATCGCATCACCCATCTTCACCTCGTCCCGACGATGGTCGCCGGGATTCTGGATGTGCCGGAGATCGGTTCCTACGATCTTTCCAGCGTCGAGCTCCTTCTCTATGCGGCCGCGCCGATGCCGGTTTCGCTCCTGAAGCGCGGAATCGCGACGTTCGGGAACGTGATGGCCAACGGTTATGGGTCGACCGAATGCAACTTTACGTTCCTGGCGCCGCACCAGCATCACCCGAACGGGACGCCCGAGCAGATCGCGCGGCTCGCCTCGGTCGGACAGGCGTTCCCGGATGCCGATATCCGCATCGTCGACGATCAGGGAAACGACTGCCCCGCCGGCGTACCGGGCGAGGTCGTCTGCCGGTCCGATACCTGCATGGGCGGGTACTGGAACAACGGGCCGGCCACCGTCGAAGCACTGCGCGGCGGTTGGTATCACTCCGGCGATATCGGCTATCTGGACGATCAGGGTTACGTTTTTCTCGTCGACCGCAAGAAGGACATGATCATCACCGGCGGCGAAAACGTCTATTGCCGCGAGGTCGAGAACGCCATCGAACAGCATCCCGGCGTGCACGAAGTCGCCGTGATCGGCATACCCGACGAAAAATGGGGGGAAAGCGTTCGCGCCGTCGTCGTCCTGCGGCCGGGGGCGAGCCTGACCGAGGCGGAGCTGATCGCTTTCAGCCGCGAGCAGATCGCCCACTACAAGGCACCGAGAAGCGTCGTTTTCGTCGATGCGCTGCCGCGCCTGCAAACCGGCAAGGTCAGCAAGGTGGAGCTGAGAGAGCGATTCAGGAATCCGGTTGCGGACCCGAAGCCGACCAAGGGGAAGTCATGATGTATGATGCCTATGAAAGCCTGAAAATCAGCCGCGACGGCCCCATCCTGACGATCACGCTCGACAATCCGCCGTCCAATGCGGTTACGAAGGCGATGCACGGGGAGCTTGCCCACGTCTTTTCGGACATCAACCGCGACGCGGCGACCAAGGTCGTCATCCTGACCGGAGCGGGAGACCGGATCTTCTCGGCGGGCGGAGAATTTTCGGCGATGCAGGAAAGCATCGAGAACCCGCAGGCCTCGGTCGTATCGATGCAGGAAGGCATCAAGCTGACCCATTCGCTGCTGGCTCTGGAAAAGCCGATCATCGCGCGCATCAACGGCCACGCGATCGGCTTCGGCGCAACTCTCGCGCTGTTCTGCGACCTGACCTATGCCGTGGACAGCGCCAAGATCGGCGATCCGCATGTGCTGGTCGGCTACGCCGCCGGCGACGGGGGTGCTCTGATCTGGCCGCAACTGATCGGATACGCACGGGCGAGGGAATTCCTGCTGACCGGCGATCCGTTGCGCGGGGCCGAGGCCGCCGCGATGGGTCTCATCACCCGCGCGGTGAAGGCGGAAGCACTCGATGAAACGGTGAACGCGATGGCGACGCGGCTTGCGAGCGGAGCGACCCTTGCGATCAACGCCACCAAACAGGCGATCAACATGACGCTGCGGCGCCAGTTCGACGGGCTGGTCGAGGCGCATATCGGCCTCGAGCTGATGACGCATTTCTCCAACGACCATGTGGAGGCGGTCGCCGCCATGCTCGAAAAGCGCCCGCCGCGGTTTTCCGGGACCTGACGGCGGCGCATGGCGGTCCCGTTTCGATCGAGCCGGGGCTCGTCATGCATGACCGGAAGCCCGTCCTTGCCCGCGGACGGGAATGTTGGCGACCGGCTCGCGGATCCGCGACCGCCGGGCCGATAGAAGCTCTCCGGTGTCGCGCATGTCGCGCTGACGGAGCGATCCCGACTCAAGGCCTCGCCTCGGTCGCCTCGCGATCGATTCATCGATCACTGGACGCGCCTAGAGCCTTTCATGGCTACACGGAATCGTTCTGCCGGAGCGATTTCGGGCCAAGGTCGAGGGCTTCGGCGAAGGTCGTATCGGGATACGGCCGAGACGAAGACCGAAGGATTTGGCCCGAAAGCGTCCGGCCCGAAGGGTTTCCCGCTGGCGGGCGACCGCGGCGTCAGCCCACTCGGCCGTATCCCGATACGACCGTCGTGGGCTTCCTGGCGGATCGCCTCGCCATCGAGGAAACAGAACTGTTTCCGTGTAACCATGAAAGGCTCTAGCTCAAAGCGTCGGGCACAAGCCGGGCCGCCGTGTTGCCCATGGCGCAGAGGGACCGGAACGTCCGCGGGGCGGGCGGGATTCAAAAATGCCAACAACAATGTTGACAAAATGGTTAAATGGCTTAAGGCTCCCGGGCACCGACATCACCAAGGGAGGAAACCTGAACATGTCTATATTTTCAGCCGGGAAACGTGCGCTTGCAGGCGCGATATTGTCGCTTGCCGCATGCGCTCCCGTAATGGCTCAAGAAAGCATCGTGGTTTACACCGGGATCCACGAAGAGGCATTTACCAATGCGCTCAGGGAGGAGTTCAAGCGCCAGACCGGCATTACCGTGGAGATGCTGGTCATCCCCGCAAACGGAACCCTGATCGCCAGGGTTCAGACGGAGAAGGACCGGCCCCGGGCGGATGTGATCGTGGATACGACGGTCGATTTCATCCAGAAGCTGACCGCCGAGGGCCTGATCGAGCCCTACAAGGCGAAGGCCGAAACACCCGACTTCATACAGAAGGGCTATGCCGACGCGGACGGCTACCGGCACGGCTGGTTCGCCATCACGCCCATGATCTTCTGGAACAAGGAGCGCTATGACGCCGACCCCGCGCTGAAGGGAGTCCCGTACCCGGCGACCTGGGATGACCTCCTGAATCCGGCCTATCAGGACAAGTTGATGGTGCCCAATCCCCAGACGACGGCCATGGGGTCCGTGCTGCTGATGACGCAGGTCTTCCGCCTGGGCGAGGAGAAGGCCTGGGAGTACGTGCGCGCACTCCACAAGAACGTCGCCCAGTACACAGCCTCGGCTTCGCTTCCGGTGGCTTTGGTGGAGCGTGGCGAAGGCATCATCGGCGTCGTGTGGTCGAGCAGCGTGCTCGATGCCACGATTGGCCGCAAGCAGCCGCTGGGCCTCGCGGTTCCGCCGGACAATGCGGTTTCCGTCTGGGTGGCCGGCATCGTCAAGGGCGGCCCGAATACGGAAGGCGCGCGCAAGTTCATCGACTTCCTGCAAAGCGATTTCGTGCAGGATGCCGCGGCCAAGCTTGGCTACCGGCTGCCGGTCAGCCCCGATATCGCCCCGCTCGAAGGGGTGCCGACGCTCGCTTCGATCAAAGCCGTGGACTACGATCTCGACTGGGCGGCTGAGAACGTCGATCGTATTCGCAAGCAGTGGGCGCAGGAAACAAACCAGTAGGACGCGCAGAACGAATTCTGCTCGGGCCGCGCAAGACACCGGATTCAGTCCTGTCTTGCGCGGCCTTGCATGCGCCTTCGTCGACCCCAAGGGGGAAGGGGGGGTGTGATCCCGCATCGGAAGATCGAGGTATATCGTGAGTACGACTGTGGCACGCGGAAGCCGGCTTGCTGTCGAGCCAGCCGTATTGATTCTATACCTAGCGACGCTTTGCGCGCTCTGCCTTTTCGTCATCTACCCGACCGTCAGGGTGCTCATCACGCCGGGACTGGACCATGTGGCCGAGGTGCTGACGAGCGGGCGGACGATACGGGCGGCACAGAACAGCGTCGCGATCACGCTGCTGTCCACGACATCGGCCACGCTGCTGGGGCTGGCCTTTGCGTTCGCGGCGACGCGCCGCGATATCCCGTTTCGCAATCTGTTTCGCTTCGTGGGCATGCTTCCGCTTTTCGCGCCGCCCTTCATGGTCGCTTTCGCCTATGTCCTCATGTTCGGGCGCCAGGGACTGGTGAGCTATCACCTGCTCGGCCTGAACATGAGCATATTCGGCTGGCACGGCCTCTGGCTGGCCCAGACCATCGGCATGTTTCCGCTCGCCACCGTGATCATCCGCGGCGTGCTGGAGGGCATCCATCCGAATGCGGAACAGGCGGCGCTCACTCTCGGAGCAAGCGAGAGCGCGGCGCTTCGCACCGTCCTGCTTCCCCTGGCATTGCCGGGCGTCATCGGCGCCATGCTCGTCGTCGCCATCACCGTGCTTGCCGATTTCGGCAATGCCGTCGTCATCGCCGGCAATTTTCCGGTGCTGGCGACCGAGGCGTGGCTCCTGATGGACGGGCTGGGCGACTTGCAGGGCGCGGCGGTGGTCGTGTCCCTTCTCATGGTTCCGACCGTCGGCCTGTTCATGGCGAGCCGCGCGCTGCTGGGCGATCGCGTCTTCGCGACGGTCACCGGCCGGGGCGCGGACGTCGATCAGATCGCCACCCCGCCCTTCATCAAATGGCTGGTCGTCGCGATCTGCTCGCTGACCTGCGTTCTGGTCGTCGTCGTCTATGCGGGGATATTGCTCGCGGGGCTGGTCAACCAGTGGGGAAGCGACTGGTCCCTCAGCCTGCGTCACTGGTTCGGGGTGCTCTCCTATCTGGGCGAACTGCGCATCAGCATCGTGATAAGCGTGCTCGCCGGGCTGGTGACCGCTATCGTGGGGCAGATCATCGCCTTCCTGCATTCGCGCTCGATCTGGTTCCGCGGCACGCTCGATTTCCTGGCCGTCCTGCCGGGCGCGTTGCCGGGCGTGTTCGTCGGCGTCGGCTTCGTGCTGGCATTCAACGCGCCGCCGGTCGAGCTCGCCGGCACCATCTGGATCGTCGTGCTCGCCCTGGGCTTCTGGCATTTGCCGCACGCGTACCAGGCCACCAAGGCAGCTCTCGGCCAGATTCATCGCAGCATCGAGGATTCGGCCCGCAACCTGGGCGCCAGCGAGCTGCGCCTGATCACCGACGTCTATGTTCCGCTGCTTTCCCGCAGCCTTCTGGCGTCGTTCATCCAGTCCTTCATCCGTTCCATGTCGAATGTGAGCGTCGTCGTGTTCATGATCGCTCCGGGTCAGATACTCGCCTCGACCGTCATCCTGCGGATGATCGGCAGTTCGAGCTGGAGCGAGGGCGCGGCGCTGACGACGGCGTTGCTGGCAATAACCTTCTTGTGCGTCGGATTGGCCGAGATCGCGATCCGCCGGTTCGGCGCTCCGGCCCGTGGGAGTCAGATATGAATAGTCCGGCATCCATTGAGCCTGCGACGGCAGGCGCACGCAGCCAGGCGGACGCCTCGCCGCACGTACGCATCCTCGGCCTGAGCAAGATGCTCGGACCACTGAAGGCGGTGGATCAGGTGTCGCTCGATATTCCGAGGGGGCAGATCACGACGCTGCTCGGGCCGTCCGGCTGCGGCAAGTCCACCACCCTGAGGCTGCTGGCGGGCCTGTACCAGCCCGATTCCGGCGACATCACTTTGGACGGGGAAAGCATCATTCACCTGCCGCCGAACAAGCGCCGCATGACGATGGTGTTCCAGGAATACGCGCTGTTTCCGCACCTCACCGTCGCCGGCAACGTCGGATACGGCCTGCGCATGCGCCGCACGCCGGCGGGCCCGGCAAAAGCGCGCATCGGCGAGATGCTCGAGCTTGTCGGGCTGTCCGGCGCGGCAGAAAAATATCCGCACCAGCTCTCCGGCGGCCAGCAACAGAGGGTGGCGCTGGCCCGCGCCCTGGCGGTCGATCCCGAGGTGCTGCTCCTCGACGAACCGCTGTCGAACCTCGATGCCAAATTGCGGGTGCGGCTGCGCGAGGAGATCGTGCGGTTGCAGCAGGTTCTCGGCAAGACGATGGTGTTCGTGACGCACGATCAGGAGGAGGCGATGTCGATCTCCGCCCAGGTCGCGGTGATGGATACCGGTCGCATTGCGCAACTGGGGCAGCCGGAAGATATCTACGCGCGCCCGGCGACACGCTACATCGCCGAGTTCGTCGGAACGGCGAACTTCATCGAAGCTCGCGTCGTTGCGCCCGGCCGCATCGAAGTTGCGGACCAGTCGATCCCGGTCCGGACGGGAGAGATCACCGGCAAGGCCACGCTGATGGTTCGGCCGGAAGCCTTTTCCATCGTCGGCCACACCTCCCGCGCCGATGGTCCGGTGCTGCGGGGACGGTTGATACGGCGCACGTTCCTCGGCAGCACGGCGCGTTATTCGGTCGAGACGCCGCAGGGGGTGATGACCGTCGACGAGGACGCCTTCAGGCCGCGGGAGCTCGCCGACGAGGTGACTCTGGCTCTGGCGCTGGATCGGCTGCATCTGCTGCCCGCCGCCTGAGCCATCCGGCGAAGCACGGAGGTCTATGCGGTCGCACCGCCGTCGATGACCAGGCTCGACCCGGTCATGAAGGCCGATTCGTCCGATGCCAGAAATACGACTGCTGCTGCAATGTCCGCCGGCATTGCGATGCGCTTGATCGGAAGCGAGGCGGCAATAGCCTGCCGGGATGCCTCGACGGCCGCGGGATCGCTGGTGCCGGCCTTGCGGTGCTGCGCGGCCATCTCCGTTTCCACTGCGCCAGGATGCACGGAATTGACCCGGATGCGGTATCCCTTGTGTCCGAATTCGATCGCCGTGGATTTGGTGAAGGTCGTGATGCCCCCTTTGGTCAAGGAGTAGAGGGGGTCGACGGACGAGCCCTTGAGGCCCACGGTCGAGGACATGTTGATGATCGCGCTGCCATGCGGGCTGGTCCGCGCCCTCTCCCGCAACGCGGCGAGCGCGAGCTTGGTGCCCATCACGACACCTGTGAGATTGACCGAGCAGATAGCCTGCCAATCCGCGAGTGATGCTTCCTCGCAGCCTTTGGCCAGATAGATGCCGGCATTGTTGACGAGCACGTCGAGGCCGCCGAAGCGGTCGACGGTCGCCGCGATGGCGGCCGTCCATTCTTCTTCCCGGCTCACATCCAGATGAACGAAGAAGGCGTTGCCTCCATCGCGGTTTATCTCGCGCGCGACTGTTTCGCCGGCCTCGTCGTGAATGTCGGCGATGGCGACGCATGCCCCCTCCCGCGCCATGAGTCGCGCCGTCGCGGCGCCGATACCGTTCGCAGCACCCGTCACCAATGCGATCTTGCGCTCAAGTCGATTCATCGGCGCGCTCCTGCGATGAGATGACCAGCTCGCGCCGATCCGGACGAGCTTGAGCCCGCCGTCGTCCGGCCACGCAGCCGCGAAGCGCATGGGTGAATAAAGGTAAGGTCATGATGGAACTGCCGGTGGCCTGGGCGCCTCGCGCCAAAACCATACAGCCAAAGGCCCGATCTTTTGTCAACATTCTTGTTGGCATTTATCCCGCCGGCAAGGCGGGGCTTCAGCGTCAGAGCAGCGCCGCCACCGTCTTTGCCGTCACCTTGGCCGAGAACGGGTTCTGCCCGGTCACCAGCTTCCCGTCGACGGCGACGTGAGGGACGAACGGCAGGAAAGCCTTTTCGTAGCGCGCACCGCGCCGCCTCATCTCTTCCTCGGCATTGTACGGCATCTTCTTGGCAACCCCGGCCAGCACTTCCTCGGTCCACGAAAACCCGGTGACCCGCCGGCCGGCGACGAGCAGCCTGCCGTCGGACAGCGTCGTGTCGAGCAGGCCGCAATAGCCGTGGCAGACCGACGAGACGACGCCGCCGCGCTCCCAGATGGCCCGGGTGATCCGCTGCAATCCTTCGCTGCCGGGAAAGTCCCACATCACGGCGTGGCCGCCGGTGAAATAGATCGCGGCGTAATCCGCGGGATCGATCTCGTCGGGCTGCGCGGTCGTGGCGAGCAACGACATGCGCTCCCCGTCGGCCAGCCAGGCCCTCGCCGACGCGTCGAGCAGCGGCCACTTCAGGGCGCGGGGCTCGAGCGGCGACGGCCCGCCCTTCGGGCTGACGATGCGCTGGTCGTATCCGTGCCCGGCAAAGACATCCCAGGCGTGAGTGAGCTCCGACAACCAAAGGCCCGTGGGGTCGTCGGGATCGGCATAGTGCGCGACATTGCTGACGACGTGGAGGATTCGTCTGGTCATTGCGCAAGCACCTCGCCTCGCCGCCGGTCAGGGTCGCGGCCGGCGGCCGCAACATTCCGCGTCGCCGAGAACGATAGTCCCGAAGCGCGGCCGAAGGTCAAGGCGGATCGGGCGGCGTCACAACGCAGCCCAGGATCCCTCTTTTCGGGCCCTGTCAGCTCGGCGACGCGCCCGAGCCGGTCGCCGCCGGCGGGAGGGTCTCCATCAGCCGACCGTAGCCGGCGGCCATCCGGCTGCAACCCAGCAGGCGCAAGGCGCTCCACAGGGCGCACTGGTTGCTGGCGAGCACGGGCTTGCCGCTTTCGCGTTCCATCGCCTGAATGAGGGGCGAGACGCGCAGCGCGGTGCAGGAGACCAGGGCGCAATCCGCCTCCACATCCCGCAAGGCGGCAAGGACAAGATCGGCGACCACGGAGCCGGGCACGTCGGAAAACTGCCTGTACGCGCTTGTCGGCACCCGGACCGACGCCTTGACCGCCACGCCCGCCTTCCCGATCGCGGCCCTGATCCCTGCGTCGATCGCCTCCGGATAGGGCGTCACGAGCAGCACCGACCCGACGTTCAGCGCTTCCATCGCCGCGATCGACGCCCCGAGCGGGGTGATCACGCTCACCCCGCGCTGCCGCGCGTCCCTCACGATCCGCTCGACCTTGTCCTGTCCCAGCGCCAGCGACGCGGAGGCGCAGCCGAACACCACCGCATCGAGATCCGACCGCGGCGCGAGCAGCCCTGCCGCCCCGGCGATCGCCTGTTCGAGCGGCGCGGTGTTGCCGAGGGCGTCGAGCGGCCCCAGCCTGAACCGGCTCGTGACCATTCCGACTTCATCGATGCCCGCCGACATATGCCGGAAGTCATCCTCGATGACCTCGTCGACGTCGACGGCGATCAATCCCAGCTTGCGGCGACCAGACGGCATTTCCGAGAGCCCGATTTCGAGACACGGAGGAAACGGCCCGAACGATTCCGAGCCGTTGCGGATCAACGGTTTCGCCCCTGCGCGATCCTGTTTTCCAGGAAGCGGCCATAATGCGACAGGGTGAAGGTCACCGCGAAGAACAGCAGGGCGGTGACCGTGTAGACCTCCAGGTAATAGCTTCCCCAGCCCGGCATGCCGATCAGCACCTCCGATGCCCTGAGGACGTCGAACAGGCCGACGATGAAGACGAGGGACGTCTCCTTGAAGGTGATCACGAACTGGTTGAGCGTGGTCGGGAACGACTTCTCCAGAACCTGCGGCATCATGATCAGGCGCGTGCGCTGCCAGTAGGTCAGGCCGAGGGAATCGCTGGCCTCGGTCTGGCCGCGGGCGATCGACTGGAAGCCGCCGCGCAGGACCTCGGCCTCGTAGCAGCCGAAGAAGAAGGCGAAGGCGACGATCACGCGGATCAGCGTGTCCGTCTCCAGCCCGCGCGGCAGGACCAGCGGAAAGATCAGCACCGCGAAGAACAGGATGCCGACGAGAGGCAGGCTTCTCGTCAGGTCGATGAAGGCGCCCGCCACGAAGCGTATGCCGCGCAACTCCGACTGGCGCATCAGGGCGAGGACGACGGCGATCGGCATGCCCGCGACGATGACGCAGAAGAAGATGAACAGGTTGAGCGTGAAGCCGCCCCATTGCGACGTGGGGACGGGCGCCAGCCCGAAGATCCCGCCGCGCATGACCACGAGGAAGGCGATGCCGGAGACGAGCCAGACGGGCAGGAGCCGGTTCACCCGCCACAGCGACGGCATGCAGGTCAGGACGATCGCCACGACGAGGATGGCGAGCCCGGTCTGGGCGCGCCACAGCAGCGCGGACGGGTACAGGCCGAAAAAGATCATGTCCAGCCGATGGGTGGCCGCCACCCAGCATGCGCCGACGACCTCGGCGCATTCGGAAAAGCCCCCGGCGGTGAAGCTGGCGTCCAGGATGCCCCAGCTCACGACGCTCTTGAGGACATAGAGCATCATCAGCATCGAGAGCACGGACGCGAAGAACGCAGGCATGCTCCCGCCGAACCAGGCGGCGAGAAACGATCGGCGAGGACGCGGCCTGCTCATCGGGTCGGGACCTTCATCTTCTCGTTGATCAGGTTCATCGCGAAGGTCACGGCCGTATTGATGAGGAGATAGATGGCGCACATGATCAGCAGCAACTCGAGAACATGCCCGGTGTGGTTGATCGACAGCGACGTGACCGTGAAGAGTTCCGAATAGCCGACCGCCGTGGCGGCGGCGGTGGACTTGATGATGAAGGTTATGAGATTGGTGAAGGGCGGCAGCATGTTGCGCATCGCGAGCGGCATCTGGACGAGCACGAACACCTGCCACGGCTTCAGGGCCAGCGCGGTCGCGGCCTCCGTCAGTCCGCGGTCGACGGACTGGACGCCCTGGCGGACGATCTCGGCGACGTAATTGGCGATGTAGACGATCGCGGCCAACGCGAACGCGAAGAACTCCGGCGAGACCGCCATGCCGCCGACGACGCGGAAACCCGCGGCGACCGGCAGCTCGAAGGCTTCGGACCCGTGCAGGACCGCGACCGCCAGCAGCACGGCGAGGACGGTGCCGGCGCAGGACGCCAGAGCGAAATCCAGCTTGCGGTGCGGGTGGTCGGACAGCCGCTCCCGCAGCGCCATCCGCGCGCCGGCGACGGCGAGCACGCACAGGCCGAGCGCGATCAGCGCCGTTTGCGCCGCATCGGACGAGAGCGCCGGCAGGAACACGCCCCGGTTCGACAGGATGAACCAGTCGCCCGGCTCGTAGACCGCCCGCGGCAGGCCGAAGGTGCGGGTGGCGGCGTACCAGAACATCACGTGCAGGAGCAGGGACGGCCCTCTCACCGTGTGGATGTAGATGCTCGCGGCAACGGCGGAGGGTCCGCGCGACAGACGCGCGGCGCCGATCGGAATGCCGATCAGCAGGGCGAAGACGATGACGACGAGGGAGAGACGGATCGTGTTGGCGGTGCCGATCAGGATGAATTCGAGATAGGTCGCCCTCACCGACTGCTCGAACGGCCATGTCGACGTCAAGGCGATGCCGGCTTGGCGGGAGAGAAAGCCCCAGCCGTAGGACATGCCCAGGGCCTGGATGTTCCTCACGCCGATGATCACGAACAGCGCGATGGTTCCGATGAACAGGGCCAGGACGACGACCTGGACGACGAGATCCCGGACCTGCTTGTTGTTCAACATCCCAGCGACAACCATCTGCGGGTGCCGGCACCGACTGACGGTGCCGGCCGTATTCCCATTTAACAGGGGTCAGACGTCAGACGGAACGCGCCGTCAGTCCGTCGAAACCGGGAAGTGCAGGCCGCCATCCTTGACGAGCGCATTGTAGCCGCGCTTGCGCTTGAAGGGCGAGTTGGCGCCGAGGTTGCGATCCCACATCTCGCCGTAATTGCCGACATGCTTGATCACGTTGTACGCCCAGTCGTCGCCCAGCTTCAGCCCGGCGCCGATGCCGGGAGCGGTGCCGAGCAGCTTGGCCTGGACCGGATCGGTCGCCGAGGCGCGCCGTTCCTCGACATTGGCCGAGGTGATGCCCGCTTCCTCGGCGTTGATCATGACGTTGATGGTCCAGTTCAGCAGGTCCAGCAGGTCGATCTTCGTGGCAGTGACCACGTAGCCGTTCGGATCGAGCGACAGCGTCTCCTTCAGGACCACATGGTCCTCCGGCTTGTCGCTCTCGATATACACCGCGGTGGCGATCTGCGTCTGGTTCGCCATCCAGGCGTCGCAGCGCCGCTCCAGATACGCCTTCTGCACGTCGTTGACGTTCTCGAAGCTGACCGGCGTGTATTTCAGATTGTGGGCGGAGAACCAGTTGGCCAGCGTCTTCTCGAAGCTGGTGCCCGAGGGAACGCAGATCGCCGCGCCGTCGAGCTCTTCCAGGCTGGTGACGTTGAGGTCGGCATGCGCCACAACGCCCACTTCGCCGAAATAGTACGGACGCGAGAACTGGAGGCCGAGCTCGGTGTCGCGCGAGAGGATCCAGGTGGTCGTATAGGAGATGAAATCGATCTCGCCCGTCTGCAAGGCCGGGAAACGCTGGGGCCAGCTCAGCGGCTTGAAGTCGATCGCCTCGGGATCGTTGAAAAGCGCAGCGGCGACGGCGCGGCACATGTCGATATCCATGCCGCGCCATTTGTTGGCCGAATCCAGTTCGGCGTAACCGGGGCGGGCGCCGTTGGGAATGGCGCAGAGAACCTTCCCGCGCGCCTTGATCGTCTCGACGTTGGTCTGCTGGGCCAGCGCAGTTTCGCTGAAGCCCGCCAGCACTGTCGCCGACAGTGCCAGAAGGAACATATCGCGGATTTTCATAGAGATTTCTCCTCACGTTGTCGCCTCAGGGGTGGAGGCGGCCTCAACGATTGCTTCGAGCGAGTTCCCCTTCGCCCCCACACAATCTGCTCTTTCGTATCATTTTAGGATACGACGTGTCAATTATCACCTCAAACGATAAGTTATGTGGCAACGTCATACCCTGTTACCACATCGAGCGCTATTTGAGGGGATATTTTAGATACGGCGCGTCAAACCGCCATCGACGGCGATGCTCTGGCCGTTGATGTAGGACGCGCCCTCGGACAACAGGAACGCCGCGAATTCGGCCACTTCCGAAACCGTCCCGAGCCGTCCCGCGGGGATTTCCCGGATTCGCTCCGGCGGCTGGGGATAGCTGTCGATCCGGCCGGCAAGGATGTTGTTCATGCGCAGGCCCTGCGCCGCATAGCGGTCGGCATAGAGCTTGGCGAAGCTGCCGAGGCCCGCCCGCAGCACGGCCGAGACGGGGTGCGTCGCATCGGGCTGAATGGCGGCGATGCTCGATATGTTGAGCGACGCGCCGCTCTGTCCGCCCCGGAGCATCAGCGGCGTCACGAGGCGGCTCATGCGCGCGACGTTCAGGAGAACGAGATCCATCGCCTCATGCCAGTCCTCGTCCGGTATGGCGAGCAGGTCGCCCCTCGGCGGGTGACCGGTATTGTTGACCACCGCGTCGATCCGCCCGAACCGCTCCCAGCTCGAATCGACGAACCGCGCGAGATCATCGGCATTCGCCGTCGACCCCCGAAAGGCGGGCGCATCGAGCTCCTTGCCGAGCTCCAGCACCTGCTCCGAACGCGCGAACAGCGAGACGCGCCAGCCCCGGCGCACCAGCTCCCGGGCGATGCCCTCGCCCATGCCGCGGCTGGCCGCGGTGACCAGCGCCACGCGGCGCGTGCTTTCGCTATTCGTCGTCATCGCGACCTCCTATCTCCACGACCCGCTGCGGCCGGCCCTTCGCCGATCTCAATGAAGGATCTGCCGCAGGAAATCGCGGGTGCGCTCGTGCCGGGGATTGCCGAAGAACTCGTCCGGCGAGTTCTGCTCGACGATCTGGCCCTTATCCATGAAGATCACGCGGTTGGCCACGTTGCGCGCGAACCCCATCTCGTGGGTCACGCACAGCATGGTCATGCCCTCCTCCGCCAGCGAGACCATCGTCTCCAGCACCTCGTTGACCATCTCCGGGTCGAGCGCCGAGGTCGGCTCGTCGAACAGCATCAGGCGCGGATTCATGCAGAGCGACCGGGCGATGGCGACGCGCTGCTGCTGGCCGCCGGAAAGCTGGCCGGGATATTTGTGAGCCTGCTCGGGGATCTTGACGCGGTGCAGGAAGTGCATGGCCGTCTCCTCGGCCTGCCTGCGGGAGATCTTGCGGACCCAGATCGGCGCCAGCGTGCAATTCTCGAGGATCGTCAGGTGCGGGAAGAGGTTGAAGCTCTGGAACACCATTCCGACCTCGCGGCGCACCTCGTCGATCTTCTTGAGGTCGCCGGTCAGCGCGATGCCGTCAACGACGATGCTGCCCTCCTGATGCTCCTCGAGGCGGTTGACGCAGCGTATCAGCGTCGACTTCCCGGAACCGGAAGGGCCGCAGATCACGACGCGCTCGCCCTGCATCACCTTCAGGTTGACGTTGGTCAGGACCTGAAAGTCGCCGTACCATTTGTTGACGCCCGCCATTTCGAGGGCGACGTCCGACTGCGAGACCCGCATCTTCGAGCGCTTCGTGTCAGGAGCGCCGGCGGCAGAGTGTCTGGCTACCATAAACGATCCGTCCTCCGCTTGACCGGCCCCTCGGATAGGCAGGAGGCCAATATATGATACAGCCTATCGTTAATCAATATGATTATTCATATTACGCGACGCCGTATTAAGACGGGCGCTGCTCATAAATACGTCGTTACGGACAGAGTCGCACGCGCCGGCGGAACATGAAAATGATCGGTATCGAAATGCGAACCGATCATGTAGGTTGCGCGCGCAAATCGATACGGAATCTGCGAGGCGGTCTTTGAGCACCACATTACGGAAATGTCTGAGGGTACTTGAGTCGATCGCAACGTCGGATACGCCGAGAGGCATTTCCGAGCTGTCGCGCGACATCGCCCTCAACAAGAGCGCGGTACAGCGTATCATCCAGACCCTTCTCGACGAGGGCTATGTCGAGAAGACGACTGATACGAGCCGCTACAGGCCGACCTTGCGCCTGTGGGAGCTGGGCTCCAGCGTGATCGTGCGGAACGAGCCGCGCCGGCTCATCCGCCCCATCATTCGGTATGCGAGCAAGATCTCCGAGTTCACGGCCTATCTGGCCTGGGCCGATTTTCCCGACATCGTCTATCTGGACAAGCACGAGGGGGACAAGGGGCGGGCCAATTCGTCCGATCCCGGCCAGCGGATCCCGATGCACCTCACGGCGTCCGGCCGCGCCATCCTGGCCTTCTACGACGATGCCACCATCGACAAGGTCCTGTCGTCGGCCGGCAAGTCCGACGATGCGCAGGAAAGCCCCGAGGACATCCGCAAGGAGCTGCTCGCCACCCGCGACCGCATGTACGCGGTCACCGAGCGGGGCACCGTATCGCGCATCAGCAGCATCGCCGCGCCGATCTGGAGCGCCGATCCGATGCCCGTGGGATCGATCGTGCTGACGAGCGATTCCACGTCGCTGCCCCGCTCGGAGTTCGACCGCGTCGCGGCGATCGTCGTCAATGCGGCGAACCAGGCCACCCGCGTGCTCGGCGGCGTGGTGCCCAGGAACGTTTTCGAGGCGCCCTGACCTTCGCTTTCCCGGAGCGTGCTCGGGATGCCGGTTCACCTGACCGCGGCCGGGGCCGAAACCGGGCGCAGGCCGAGGATCGCCCGCGCCTCGGCAGGAGTCGCGACGTGCCGGCCATAGTGCGGGCACAGCGAGGCCAGCCGGGCGACGAGCTCGGCATTGGACGCCGCCAGGCGCGTCTTGTCGAACTTGATGTTGTCCTCCAGCCCGGTGCGGCAGTGCCCGCCGAGCTCGAGAGTCCAGTGGTTGACCTCGAGCTGGTGCCGGCCGAGGCCCGCCGCGGCCCATGTCGCGCCGGGCAGGACCTTCTTGAGCTCGGACAACTGGAACTCCAGGATCTCGCGCCGGGCCGGCAGGGCGTTGCGGACGCCGAACACGAACTGGACGTGGGGATTCGGCTTGAGCAGCTCGCGATCCACCAGATCCCTGGTGTTGTAGAGCATCGCGAGGTCGAAAATCTCGCACTCCGCCTTCACGCCGTATGTCAGCATCCGGCTCGCGAGGTCGTCGATGAAGGCCGGCGGGTTCTCGTTGACGAAGGTGGGAAAATTGACCGAGCCGGTGGCGAGCGAGGCCATGTCCGGCGACTGGTCGAGCATGCCGCTGCGCTGGGACAGCTCGCGCCCCCGCGCCCCGGTCGAATACTGGATGATCATGCCCGGGCAGTGCTTCTCGATGCCCTCCCTGGCGCCCCAGAAGACCTCCGGGTCGGAGCTGGAGCTGCCGTCGGCATTGCGGGCATGCATATGGACCAGCGAGGCGCCCGCCTCGAAGGCATCGTGCGTGCTCTCGATCATCTCGGCGACGGAAATCGGCACCGCGGGCGTGTCGGCTTTCTGCGGGACGGAGCCGTTGATGGCGACGGTGATGATGCAGGCGGTCGTCATGAAAGCTTGAGCTCCGGGAGGACGTCGTCGACGGGGACGGTGTAGTTCAGGTAGGCGCGCCCGCCATCGGCGTAGACGGTCTGCCCGGTCACGTAGGACGCATCGTCGCTCGCCAGGAACGAGACGATCCCCGCGACCTCGTCCGCCCGTCCGACCCGGCCCATCGGCGTGCGCGACAGCACGCGGCGATAGGCGGCCTCGTTGCTGTTCATGCCGACGACGAGCGGCGTTAGGATCGTGCCCGGACCGACGGCGTTGACGCGGATGTTCTGCCGGGCCAGCGCGATGGCGAAGATGCGGGTGATCTGGTTGATCGCGGCCTTGGAGATGCCGTACGGAACCCTGTCCGGGATGACGAGTTCGGCCTGCGCCGACGACATGTTGACGATGGCGCCGCCCGTCTCCTGCCCGAGCATGACGCGCGCGGCTTCCTGCGTGCCGAAATAGCAGCCCTTCAGATTGACGTCGAGGACGCGGTCCAGCTCCTCCTCGGTCAGGTCGATCGCCGGCGTCGTGCAGGTGATCGCGGCATTGTTGACCATGATGTCGAGGCGGCCGAAACGCCCGGCCACGGCGGCGACGACCTCCTTGATGTCGCTGCGCTTGCCGACGTCGCACCGCATCGCGATCGCCCGCTTTCCCGACGGATCGAGCGTCTCGGCCACCGACCGGGCCAGATCTGCCTGGATGTCGGTGATCGCGACGGTGGCGCCGTCGGCGAACAGCCGCTCGGCGCAGGCCCTGCCGATGCCCTGCGCGGCCCCGGTGATGATTGCGACCTTGCCGGCGTGCTTCATTTGCCCTCTCCAAACCCGCCCCCGCCGCCCGTCTCGATGACCACGCGGTCGCCCTGCGACAGGACGTGGGTGCCGGACGCGGCATGGGGGGTGCCGTTGATCTCCAGTTTCGCGGCGCGTCCCGGCGCGCCGCCTTTCAGGCCCGGCGCCGGGCACCGGATGCGGTTGATCATGAAGGACGCGATCGCCGACGCCTCGCCGCGGAAGGTGAAGCTCATGCCGATGCCGTCGCCGCCGCGGAAGCGGCCGCCGCCGCCCGAGCCGCGCAGGATCTTGCGCTCATGCACCTCGATCGGCGCCTGGTTCTCCAGCACCTCGACCGGCGTATTGGACAGGTTGGACGGGAAGCTGACGGCGCTGGCGCCGTGCCGGCCGGCGCCGCCGCCCTGCCCGGCCCCGAGGAAGGCGTTGACCGCGTAGCGCTTGCGGCCGGAGAGGCTCGAAATCTGGATGTTGTTCGACGGCGATCCGGGGGCGGCCTGGGTCCGCTCGCCGAGCGCATCGACCAAGGCCCCGAAGATCGCCGGCGGCAGCAGGTGCCCGATCATGCCGCGCGCGCCGACCGGCGCCGGCCTGACGGGATTGAGGATGCTGCCCTCGGGCGCGGTGATCGACAGCGGCAGGAAGGCCCCCTCGTTGTTCGGTATCCACGGCGCGAACAGCGACTTCAGCGCATAGGCCGAATAAGCCTTGGTGTAGTTCAGCACCGTATTGATCGCGAGATTCACCTGCCCGGACGAGCCGGCATAATCGACCGAGACCTCGTCGCCGGCGATCGTCACCGTCGCCCGGATCACGATCTCGCCGCCCGCGACGCCGGTGGGGCCGTCATTGCGGATCTCGTAGTCCCACGAGCCGTCGGGCGCCGCGCGGATGGCGTCGCGCATCGCCGTCTCCGTCCGGCGGATGATGTCGTCGGCGAACGCGCCGAGGTCGATCCCCGTCTCCGTCAGCATCGATGCGAGCCGATTGCCGAGAGAGTTGACGCAGGCCGTCATCGCCCAGATGTCGCCCATCGTCTCGTCGGGAACGCGAACGTTCTCGCGGATCAGCCGGATCAGCACCCGGTCCTCCTCGCCCGCGTGCAGCAGCCGCAGCGGGGGAATCTGGAGACCTTCCTCGAACAGCTCCCGGTTGGACGGGTTGCGCAGCCGGCCGCCAATGTCCGGCAGATGGCTGACGACGCCGGCAAAGGCCACCACCTCGCCGCCGAGAAAGATCGGCGCGACGATGGTCGCATCGTTCAGGTGCCCCGTGCCGAACCACGGATCGTTGGTGATGAAGGCATCGCCGGGCCGCATGGTCCCTATACCGAACTCGCGCAGGAACAGCCGCACCGTCTCGGGCAGCGTCGCGATGAAGGACGGGATCGACTGCGAGCTCTGGGCGAGGTTCCGGCCATGCCGGTCGGTCAGCACCACCGCATAATCGTTGGCTTCGCGGACGAGCGTCGAGAACGATGCGCGCACAAAGGTGGCGGCCGCCTCGTCGACGATGCCGATGAGCCGCGTCCACAAGATCTCGGTCGCGATGGGGCTCAGCTCGCTCATGCGTCAACCTCGTCAAGCAGGACCTCGATGGTGCCGTCGGACAGCACGCTCATGGCGGCGGCATGGGAGACGACGAGGGTCGATTCCTTCTCTGTCACGACGCACGGGCCCCTGAACCGCGCTCCGGGAGCGAGCGTCGATCGCTGGTGGACATCGACCTCGACGAGCGCGTGCCTTGCCGGGACATAAAGCATGCGGCGCGCAGCGGCACTATCGACAGCGACCGGATTGCCGAGCGTGAACGTCCTGACCGCCTGTCCGGCGATGCCCCACAGGCGCCAGGTCACGACTTCGGGAATGCCTCCCGGCACGCTCCTGCCGAACACCTTCGTGTATTCGTCGAGGAAGCGCTGCGCCAGCGTCTCAGGCTCGGGCGCGCCCGCCGGGTCGAGCACGACCTCCACATTGGCCCCCTGCCCGAGATAGCGCATCTCGACCAGGAAGTGCCACGCGATCTCGCCTTCGGCCGCGCCGCTTGCGACGATCTCGCCGACGATCTCCGCGCGCGCGGCATCGATGCGCGCGCCCAGCCCGTCGCGGTCCAGCGTCTCGACCGTTTCGACGCGCGACCAGGCGCGGTCGGCGCGCGTCGGCGCGACGAGAAAGCCGAGGCACGAGCCGACGCCCGAGGCGATCGGGCACAGGATGCGGCGGATGCGCAGGCGGCGCGCCACGTCCACCGCGTGCACCGGCCCCGCCCCGCCGGTGGCGACCAGCGTGAACTGGCGGATGTCGAGACCTTTTTCCGCGACATAGGTGCGCGCGGCCGCCGCCATGTTCTCGTTGACGATCTCGTTGATGCCGCGGGCGGTCTCGACCGCGTCGAGGCCGATCCGGCCGCCGAGATCCCGCAACGCCTGCGCGGCCCGCTCCGTATCGAGCTTCATGGTGCCGCCGAGGAAGCCGTCCGCGTCGAGATGACCGAGCACGAGGTCGGCGTCGGTCACGGTCGGCGCCTGCCCGCCCAGCGCGTAGCAGGCCGGGCCGGGTTCCGACCCGGCGCTTTCGGGACCGACCTGCAACAGGCCGAGGGGGCTGATCCTCGCGATCGACCCGCCGCCGGCGCCGATTTCGATCAGGTCGATGGACGGCGTCTGCGCCGGCAGGCCGGAGCCCTTCTTGAAACGCTTCTCGCGCGCGAACTCGAATGTGTGGGTGATCTCGGGATGGCCGTCGATCGCAACGCTCGACTTCGCGGTCGTTCCGCCCATGTCGAAGGCGAGGACACGATCCGCGTTCTGAAGCAGGCCGGAATTGATCGCCGACAGCACGCCGCCGGCCGGCCCGGATTCGAGCAGGCGTATGGGAAACTGGGCGGCCTGCGCAGCCGTCGTGAACGCGCCGTTCGAAACCATGACATCGAGGCGGGCATCGATGCCGCTCGCCGCGAACCGCGACAGCAGCCTGTCGAGATAGGTCTTGACGAGGGGCTGCACGAAGGCGTTGGCGACCGTAGTCGACATGCGCTCATATTCGCCGATGCTGCCCGAGACCTGCGACGAGATCGAGACGGGTATTCCCGGCAGCAGGCCGGCGAGGATATCGCGGCACCTTTCCTCGTGCCGCGCGGAAACGGGCGCATGCAGCAGACAGATGGCGACGGAGCCCACACCCGTCGCGCGCATCCGCGCCGCGATGTCGGCGAGCTCCTCTTCGTCGACCGGCGCCCATTCGGATCCGTCGGGACCCAGCCGCGCCGCGATCTCGTAGCGATCCTCGGCAGCGACGAGGGGCTGCGGATAGGTCAAGGCGAGGTCGTAGGTGTCGTAGCGAAGCTCGCGGCGGATATCGAGCGCGTCGCCCATCCCCGAATTCGTCACCAGCGCGGTCTTCACGCCCTTGCGCTCGATGAGCGAGTTGGTGATCAGCGTCGTTCCGTGGACGACCTGCTCGACGTTGGCGGCCGAGCCGAATTGGTCGAGAAGCTGTTGCGATACCGTCGCGATCGCGTCGCCGGGATCGCCATAGGTGGTGAGCGCCTTTGCAAGCCAGATGCGGCCGGTCTCCTCCTCGAGGAGAACGCCGTCGGTGAAGGTGCCGCCCACGTCGACGGCAATACGCAATTTCATGACAGGCGGGCTCATGACAGGCAGGCTTTCGTCGGCATCGTGGCGTTGGCGATGGCGCGCGCCGTGGAAATCGCCTCCCCGACGGCGGTTGCCAGCGCGGGCGATAGGACGATGCCCTCGTCGCGGGCGCGGATGCGCCGCGCCGCGCCGCGGGCGCCCGGCATGCGCGGAGGCTGCTCGGGATCGACGGGCGCCGCATTTTCGACCAGGGCGGAGATCGTTGCCACGCGCCGACTGACGGCATCGAGGCCGCCAAAGGCGCGAGCGTCGATCGCGACGAACAGATGGCTGATGCCGCGCGGCCTCGCCGTCGCATCCTGCGGCACCAGCACGTCGACGCCGGGACCGCCGCCGGACAGGCCGACGCAGAGCAGTTCGACCAGCAGCGGAAGGATGGCGCCCTTCTCGCCGCCGAGCGCCTGCATCGTGCCCGACAGCGCCGCCCTGGCATCGGTGGTCGGGCGCCCATGCCCGTCGAGCGCCCAGTCGGCCGGGATCGGCCTGCCTTCGGCGGCCGCCTTTCTGATCCGCGCGCGGGCGCCGGCCGTCGTCGCGAAGTCGACCAGCACGGGCGTGCCGCCGGCGCGCGGGAAGCCCGCGGCGATGGGGTTTGTGCCGAACAGCGCGGTGGCGCCGCCGCGCGGGGCGACGGTGGCGGATGCGTTGGAGAGGATCAGGCTGACCATCCCGGCCGCCGCGAGCCGCTCCGCATAGGCCGAGGCCGCGCCGAAATGCGCCGAGTTGCGCACCGCGACGACGGCGACGCCGCAATCGCGCGCGCGTTCGATCGCCATGCGGCACGCCTTGGCCCCGGCGAGTGGGCCCGGCGCCTGGTCCGCGTCGAGGATCGCGGCCGCGCGGAAGGGCGCCTCCGTCCCGAACCGCGGCCGGGCCTTGAGCGACCCGGATGCAATGCCGGCGAGGTAGGACGGCAGGTGCATCAGGCCGTGGCTCTCGATGCCGCTCTCCTGCGCGAAGACGAGCAGGTCCGCCATGTCGCCGGCTTCCTCGTCGCGCATTCCCGCCTCGACGAGGATCGACGCGGTCAGCGCCCTCAGCCGTTCGACCGGGACGATCTCGCCGGCCCTGGGCGGCTCGATCCGCATCCGCGCCTCCTTCAGCCGTTCCAGACGGGCGTCAGCCAGTCCATTTTCGAGCCGTTCCGCCCCTCGACCGCGGCGAAGTAGCCGGCCTGGAGCAACCTCGCGACCGGGCCGACCTGCCCCGTCCCGACGGCCATGCGGTCGACCGACGTGACGGGCATCACCTCGGCGGCCGACCCGGCGAGGAAGACCTCCTGCGCGGCGTAGAGCTCGGTCCGGTCGACCGAACGTTCCTCGACCGCAATGCCGGCGTCCTTCGCCAGATGGATGATCGTGTCGCGGGTGATGCTCTCGAGGATGCCGCTGGTCACGTCCGGCGTGATCAGGCGGCCGCCGCGCACGAGAAACACGCAGGCGCCCGGGCCCTCGCCGAGCTTGCCGGCATCGTTCAGCATGATGGCGTCGTCGTAGCCGTCGACCTGCGCCTGATACCGGGCGAGCCGCGCATTGGCGTAGTTGGCGCCGCACTTGATCCGCGGCGGCATCGCATTGTCCGACATGCGGCGCCACGAGGAGACATGGGCGGAGATGCCGGTCTCGACCTTCTTTCCGCGCGGGCGCGGGCCTGCATAGACCATCCAGCTCACCGGGCCGGGCACGTGGTGCTCGCCGATGCCGTCGAGATAGGCGGTGGTGCGGATATGGCAGTTCGCCCGGTGCCCGTCGGCCCTCAGAAGCTTCAGGACCGCGCCGGACACCTCGTCCATCGAAAATTTGGACTGGAAGCGCATCAGCCGGATGGACTGCTCGAAGCGCTCCATATGTTCCTGCAAACGGAAAACGTAGAGCTGGCCCTCGTCGTCGTTCCAGTACGCGCGCAGGCCCTCGAAGACGTTCAGCCCGTAGCGCATGGCGGGGGACATCAGATGGACGGTGGCATCCGCAAACGGAACGACCGTCCCGTTGACGATCATCTGCCGGGTCCGCGCCGATTCTTTGGGCAGGGCATCAGTCATTGCGAAGTTCCTCGGTAGCATTCAGGGCGAAGCGCGGAATGGCCACGCCTTCTTCGGTCTCGATCGCAAGCGTCACGGGAGCCCCGAACGAGAGACGGCGCCCGGCCCCGGAATTGATGACGTTGGTCAGGAGCCGGGGGCCTTCCTCGAGCTCGACGAGCGTCACGTCGTAGGGCACACGCGCCTTCAGGTGCTCGGCATAGGCGGTGTGATAGACGACCCACGACAGCACGGTGCCGCGTCCGCTCGCGTCCCGCCATTCCGGCCCGGCGGCGAGGCAGCGCGGGCAGTTGGCGCGCGGCGGCAGCCACGAATGGCCGCAGGCCCGGCAGCACTGGTAGCGCAGCTTTCCCGCCGCCAGCCCCTCCCAGTAGGCGCGATTGACCTCGGTGATCGTCGGGACGGGAAAGCTCATGCCGGTTCCCCGAGTATCATCGTCGCATGCGTGTGCATCGATCCGCCCTGGTTCGACACGATGCAGGCGCCCGGCTTCCTCACCTGCAAGCGGGCATCGCCGCGCATCTGGCGGACGCCTTCGATGATGAGCTGCAAGCCGGGCGTCCCGCTTTCGGCGAGCAGGCCGCCGGACGTGTTGAGGGGAAGCCAGCCTTCGGGGCCGATCCCTTCGGCCAGCGCTTTCGCGCCCGCCTGCCCGCGCGGCGCCAGCCCGTAATCCTCGAGGGTCTGGAGCACCGTTATCGTGAAGCAGTCGTAGATCTGGGCGACGCCGATATCCTTTGGGCCCAGCCCGGCCATGCCGAAGGCCGCCGCCGCCGAACCGGCGGCCATCGTGCGAATGAGGTCGGGGCGAAGATGCACGTCCCAGCTCTCCTGGCCCTGCCCCAGCCCGAGGATCGGCACGGCATCGTGGCGGCCGGTCCGGCGGGCGCGCTCTGCGCTCATCAGGATGATGGCGGCGCCGCCGTCGGAGACGAGGCAGCAATCGTCCCGCCGCATCGGCGCGACCACGAAGGGGCTCGCAAGATAGTCGTCCATCGACAGGGCCGCGCGCAGATGCGCGTTCTCGTTGTCGAGCGCATTCGCCCGCGCCTGCACGGCGACGACGCCGAATTCCTCGTCGCGCGGGGAGTAAGCGTTGCGGTACGCCTGATGGATCAGCGCATAGCCCGCGGCCGTCGAGTACCAGCCAACCACCGCGTCGTCGCCGCGGGGACGATGATAGACGGCGCGCGAACCGGTACGCGCCGTGTCGCCGTAGCAGACCAGCGCGACGTCGATCATCCCGGCCTCTATGGCCATCGCGGCATAGGTGATGAGGCCGATATTGGCCGCCCCGCCCTGGTCCAGCGAGCAGCCGATCCTCGGCCGCAGCCCGAGCGCTTCGGAAACCTTCTGGCCGTAGAGGATCGACGGTTCCGAATTGGCCATCTTGACGAAGACGCCGTCGACCTCATCCTTTTCGAGTCCGGCATCGGCGAGCGCGTTTCGCGTCGCCTCCACGATGAGGTCCACGCGGTCGCGCCCGGGATGCTTGCCGTAGCGCGTGTGGCCGACGCCGGCTATGACGACCTTGCCGCGCATCAGACGACCCCCTTGCGGGCGAGCTCGTCCAGCGCGGCGGCGTCGAGGCCGATCTCGCCGTAGAGGCGGGCGTTGTCGGCGCCGTATTCGGGGCTGCAACGATAGTCGGGCTGCGCGACATCCGAAAAGCGGATCGCCGAACGCGGCAGCGTGACGGGGCCGAACGCCGGGTGGTCGACGTCGATGAGCGCGCCCCTGTCGTGGAGCGCGCGGTCGGCGATGACCTCGGGAAGGTCGCGCACCGGCGCCGTGGGCACCCGCTTCGACTGGAGCAGATCGAGCAGCTCGTACCGGCCGTATTGCCGCGTGAAGCCGGCGACGAGCTCGTCGACCATCTCCATGTTGGCGACGCGGTCCTTGTTGCGCGCCGTCTCAGGCGCCGTCACGAGGTCCGGACGTCCCATGGCCCTCGCAAGGCCCTCCCAGTGGCTGTCGTTGTTGCAGATGATCGCCACGTAGCCGTCGCGCGCCGGGTAGACGTTGTAGGGGCACAGGCTCAGCCCGCCATGCCTGTTGCCGGTGCGCAGCGGAATGTCGTTGCGGGCGCCGAAGGTCATGCCGATGTTGGACGCCATCGTCACATAGACGGCCTCCAGCATGGAGACGTCGATCCTGGCGCCCTCGCCGGTGGTCGCGCGACGGTAGAGCGCCGCGGAGATCGCGCCGAACAGGTGCACGCCGCCCGAGAAATCGCACAGCGCGGCTCCCGATTTCGTCGGCGGCCCGTCGGAATAGCCGGTCACGCTCATCACGCCGGACATGGCCTGGATCGTCAGGTCCATCGCCATGTAGTCGCGGTAGGCGCCATCCTGCCCGTAGCCGGAGCCGCTGGCGAGGATGATGTCGGGCTTGCGCCGGCGCAGCGCCTCGTAGCCTATGCCGAGGCGGTCGATCACGCCGGGCGCATAGTTCTCGACGACCACGTCCGCGGTCTCCAGCAGCCTGTAGAAGATGTCCTTGCCTTCCTCGGACTTGAGGTTCAGCGAGACCGAGCTCTTGCAGGCGTTGAGCATGGCAAAGGGCACGAACGCGCCGGAATTGGCGTCGCGCCGGCGCAGGAACTCGCCGCCGATCGGCTCCACCTTGATGACCTCGGCGCCGGCCATGGCCATCAGGAACGTCGCATAGGGACCATTGTAGATCTGGGTCAGGTCGAGAACCCGGACCCCGGCGAGAGGCTGCGTTCCCGACATGCTATTCTCCGCGAAAGTCCGGCGTGCGCTTTTCGGCAAATGCCTCCTTGGCGCGCTTCGTGTCTTCCGAATGGTGCAGGATGCGGTTCACGAACTGCTCCATGCGCAGCCCCTCGGACAGGCTCATGTCGAGCGAGCGTATCGCCAGCTCCTTCGCCGCCTGCACGGCAAGCGGCGCGTTCTGCTTGATGCGCCCCGCCAGGGCATAGGCCGTGTCGAGCAGATCGGCCCGCGGCACCACCCGGTTTATCAGCCCCCAGCGGGCGGCCGTGGCCGCGTCGATGCTGTCGCCCAGCAGCAGCATCTCCATCGCAATCGCATAGGGGAGCTGCTTCATCACGCGCTGGGTGCCGCCATTGGCGGCGATGATGCCGCGCTTCACCTCCGAGATGGAGAAGGTGGCGTCCTCGCAAGCGACGCGGATGTCGGTCGCCATGAGCAGCGTCATGCCGCCGCCGACGGCCGCGCCGTTGACGGCGGCGATGACCGGCTTCCACACTTCCAGGCCACGATTGAGCAGGTTGTCCTTCTGCGTCAGCCAGACCTCGGACAAAGGCTGGGCGCGGCCGACGAAGGACTTGATGTCGGCGCCGGCGCAGAACGCCTTGTCGCCGGCGCCCGTTATGACGGCGACGCGGACATCGGCATCGTCGCGAACGCGGCACCATGCTTGCGACAGCGCCGCATAATGCTCGGTATCCAGCGCGTTTCGCCGCTCCGGCCGGTTGATGGTGATCGTCGCGATGCCGTCATGCAGGTCGAAGTCGATGGACATGCTCAGCCCCTCAGCAGCTCGCGCGCCAGCACCATGCGGTGGACCTCGGACGGACCCTCGCCGATGCGCTTGATCCGCAGCTCGCGATACCAGCGCTCGATGGGCATTTCCTTGGCCACGCCCATAGCGCCGAAGATCTGCACGACCCTGTCGATGACGCGGCCGGCGGTCTCGGTGGAGACGACCTTGGCGATCGACGCATCGGTCTTGATGTCGCGTCCGAGATCGCCGTTCCACGCGGCCTGATAGGTCAGCAGCCGGGCCGCCCGCAGCTCCATCTCGCTGTCGGCGATCATCCACTGGATGGCCTGCTTGTCGGCGAGGCGCGACTTGTGGACGCTCCGCTGGCGCGCCCATTCGATCGCCAGCCGCAGGGCTTCCTGCGCGATGCCGATGACGGCGGCCGAATAGGGCACCCGCGCGTGCACGAGCCATTTCTGGCAGATGGCGAAGCCTTGCCCTTCCTCGCCGAGGCGGTTCGCCGCCGGCACGCGCACATTGTCGAAGGTCAGCTCGTAGGGCGAATAGGAGCGGATCACCCCGATCTCCCGGTAGGTGATGCCGGGCGTCTCCTTGTCGACGATGAAGGCGGTGATGCCCTCGCCCTTGCCGGCCTCGCCGGTGCGGGCGAACACGATGCCCCAGTCCGCATTGCCCGCCGCCGTGATCCACAGCTTCGAGCCGTTGATGACATAGTGGTCGCCGTCGCGGACGGCGCGCGTCTGGATCTTGTGGCCCGGGTCGGAGCCGCCGGACTGCTCGGAGATGGCGACGAAATTCTTCTTGCCGCGCTGGATGCCCTGCACGCCGTATTTCTGCTTCTGCTCCTCCGACCCGAGCCAGATGACCGAGGGCGGATCGATGCCGAACGCGCCGCATGCCGGCACGTAGGCGCCCATCCTGCACTTGGCGGCCTCCTCGGCGACGATCACCTGCCCGAGCAGGCTGAGGCCGGCGCCGCCATATTCGGCCGGCGAGGCCAGGCACCACAGGCCCAGAGCCTTCGCCTTCTCCTGCAATCGCGCGAGCTGCGCGGCCGGCAGCTCGAAGCAGTCATGCGGCTGCATGTCCTCGACCGGCCTGACCTCGTCGGTCACGAACCGGCGCACCGTATCGCGCAGCGCCACGAGCTCTTCCGGCAGCTCCCAGGCGCCCAGCGAACCGGGGTCGGCGACACTGTCTGCAGTCTGGGACGTCATATCGAAACCTTTGCAGAAATGCGAAACTTGCGAGCACAGAGGGCTGTATACGCTATCAAATTCCTAACGCGAGATATATCGCATCGTTTTTCGATACGCAATATCATTATTTGATGCAACCCTCGCTGGCTGCTGCTCATTGCCGGCAAGGCCAGGGCGCGGCCCGGCTTCGCGCCGGCAAACGCAAGATGGCTTCGGAGAAGCGGCGGACAGGTCGGGCCGGTTCCGAAACGCGGCCCGCTCTCATCCGGGCCGACCCTTTTCGCGGACCGTGATCGCTGCCGCCCACAAGGGGCCCATCTTTCCGGCATTCGGGATTTCCGGCGAGCCGGGCCGGCGTCAGTCCTGAAACGCGGCGTCGATCATTTCAACGCCCATATTGAATGCCGACAGCCCCCGATAGAGATAGGCGAGCCCGACGACCGCGTGGAGCTCGGCCCTTGTCGCCCCGGCCTTCCGCGCGGCCTTGGCATGCAGCCCGGCTCCGTTCGAGAGCTGCGACAGCAGAATGCCGAAGACCATGAGCTGGGTCGTCTTCACGTCGAATTCGGCGGGATAGAGCGCGGCCATCCGCGTCTGCTCGACGGTTTCGAGCAGAGCGGGATTGAGCTCGTCGCCAATCTCCATGCGCCGCGCAACGCGCGGCGGCATGAAGCCGAACAGCTCCTGATACGAGTCCTTGTATCTGTCGATCGTGCTCATGTCCTGTCCCGTCCTTCGTGGGCGCCCGCGGCTGCCGCGCTTGCGATGCTGCTCCGGCCCCCGACCGAATAGTTCTCCCGCTGCATCTCGCGGATGATGATGCGCACGTCGCCGACGGCGCAGCCGGCACAGTCCGCGACGGCCGCCGACACCTCCCGGTGAAGCCTGGACTTCTGGTCCGGCGTGCGCCCCTCGAACATCTCAATCGTCACGATCGGCACGTCAGCCCCCGCCATGCCAGCGTCTGCACTCTACTCTTTGACGATACGATAGATTGCTATTTGACACAATAGAGCGCGTCTCATAGATTTGAACGCGAACCTTATCGCATGTCCATCCGGAATCGGGAGGCGGAAGTGTCGGGCCTGACCCTTGCAATTGCCAACGAAATGCTTGCCGCCGCGGTCGCGTATTCGCGCCGGGAGAAGCTGAACGCGATGACCTTCGCCGTGCTCGACAGCGGAGGCCACCTGATCTCCGCCCAGCGCGAGGACGGCGCGGGCAACCTGCGCTACGAGATCGCCTTCGGCAAGGCATGGGGCGCGCTCGGCGTCGGCCACTCCACGCGCTGGCTGATGGAGGATCTCGGGGCGCGCTTCCCCCTGTTCGTCCAGTCGATGATGCCCGCGTCGAACGGCCGGGTCGTGCCCATGCTGGGCGGCGTGCTGATCCGCGACGCCGACAGGAAGCTGCTCGGGGCGATGGGCGCCACCGGGGACCTTGCCGCGCGGGACGAGGCGGTGGTCGTGCATGCGATCGAAAGCTGCGGCCTGGTCGCCGATCTCAGCTAGAGCCCCGTTCGCCGGGCCGATCCCGCTCCTTTTCGCTTCCTGTCCGAGAAATCCGCCATGTCCTCTCCGCTCAAAGCCGTGCCCCCCTATATCGAGACCGACAAGCCCCGGGAGATCGCCGCGGGCGTCTGGGTCTTCGAGGACGTCGACCTGGTGCCGCTGCGCCCGAACACGGCCATCGTGGCGGGGTCCCACTCCGTCCTCGTCATCGACACGGGGCTGGGGCCGGAGAACGGCCAGCGCATGCTTGCGAAGGCACGCGAGCTGGCGGGCGGCAAGCGCATCTTCCTGACGACGACGCATTTCCATCCCGAGCACGCCTATGGCGCGCAGGTGTTCAAGGACGATGCGATCATCTTCTACAACACGTCGCAGGAAGTCGAGCTGATCGAAAAGGGCGAGTGGTATCTCAACCGCTTCAAGACGATCTTCTCGCCCAAGGTGAAGGAGATGCTCGATCCGGTGACGCTGACGCGCCCGCATTTCACCTATGGCGGCGGCTCGATGGAGCTCGACCTCGGCGGGCGCCGCGTTTCCTTGCGCAACTGGGGGATGGCCCACACCAAGGGCGACCAGATCATATTCCTGCCGCAGGAGCGCATCCTCTTCACCGGCGACCTGATGGAAAACAGCATCTTCCCGATCTTCCCCTGGCTTCCCCCGGACGATGTCAACATCGACGGCGACAACTGGATCCGCGTCCTCGGCGCGTTCCTCGAATACGATCCGCGCATCGTCGTTCCCGGCCACGGAAAGGTCGCCGGAAAGGCGCTGATCGCGGACGTTCTCTCCTTCCACCACACGATGCGCGATCTGGCCCGCACGCTGAAGGACGAGGGAGAGCCGATCGAATCCGCCATCCCGAAAATATCCGAAAAATTGCAGGCCGCTTACGACTGGGAGCAGCCCTTCTGGCTGCAGCGCGCGGTGGAATACTGGTGGAGCACCGCCCCGCGGACGGCCTGAGCCGACCGTCCCTCCCGACGACCTGCCGGACAATCGCCATGCCCTCGCCCGTGACCCTGACGCTCCAGCACTTCATGACGAGCGCGGCCCACGCCCATCGCAACCTGCTCGCGCCGTGGGCCGAGCGGATCGCGCGGGATTCCGGCGGGCGCATGGAGGTGCGGCTGTTCACGAAGATGGAGCTGGGCGGCAAGGCCGACGAGCTGTTCGACCAGAGCCGCACCGGCTTCATCGACGCGGCCTGGATGCTGCCGTCCTACAATCCCGGCCGCTTCCTCAAATCGGAAGTGTTCGAGCTGCCCTTCATCGCCTCCCCGTCCGCGCGGGTCACGTCGGCGGCGTTCCAGGAATTCGCCGAGACCGAGGCGGCGGACGAGTTCGCCGACGTCAAGCCGGTCTTCTTCTGGACGCACGACTTCGGCGTGCTGTGCCTGAACCGGCCGGTCGGGGACATCGACGACCTCAAGGGCCTGCGCATCCGCTATCTCACCCGCGCCCAGAAGGCGATCTTCTCCGCGCTGGGCGCGGTTCCGTTGAAGATGAACATCTATGCGGCGGTCGAGGCGTTCGCGAAGGGAGAGATCGACGGGTTGATCCTGCCCTGGGAAGGCGTTCGCTCCTTCGGGGCCATTCTTCACGCGACCCACTATATCGAGTTCGACTTCGCGCCGACGCTCTATACGCAGACGCATATGATGACCATGAACCGGGACCGGTACGAGAGCCTGCCGGCCGAGCTGCGCCGCGCCATCGACGCGAATTCGGGCATCGAAACGGCGAAGCTGGCGGGGTCCGCATGGGATGCCGAGGCCGCGCTGGTGCGCCAGATCCCGCGGAAGGAGGGCGCGCATTTCATTCGGTTCTCGGCCGCCGAGATCGACGAGGTCAGGCGCCGCGTCGAGACGGCCGCCGGCTACTGGTTCGACGAGATGCGCGGTGCCGGGCTCGATCCGCACCATTATTACGAACGCGCGCAATCGCTGATCGCCGCTCACGCGGCATCCTGAGCGGGCGTTCCGCTACAGGTAGGGCCGGAACGAGGGCCGGGACGGAGGACTCTCCATGAAGATCACGCTGCTTCATCACGTGTCGCTGCCGGTCCGCGACCTGGCGCGCTCGCACGCTTTCTACGAACGCATTTTCGGTTTTCCCGAACTCGACCACCCGCCGTTCCGCAAGCCGGGCGCCTGGCTGGCAATCACCCCGACGAGCCAGCTCCACCTCAACGAGGAACCGCTCGCCACCTACCGGCCGGAGCCCGTCATCAACACGCTCGACCGGCATTTCGCGTTGACGGTGGACGATTTCGAGGCCGCGATCTCGACGCTCGTGGCGTGCGGCTTCACCGAGAATGCCGGGGACGGGGACCGGTCCCGCATTCACGTGACGCGGGCGGCGGCAGGCTATGACCGCCTCTACATCCTCGATCCCGACTTCAACATCATCGAGATCAACAAGCCGCTCGCACCGTAGGCTCGCGGACAGCGCCGACAAAGGGCAGCCGCCCTATTTGCGCAGCCTGTCGCCGCCGCCGCCGCCCAGCGCGGTCCTGACGATGATGGCGGCGTCCAGCGCGAGCGACTGAAGCCGCAGATATTGCCCGTCCGACACGGCGAGCGCTTCCGGATCGCTCATGTCGAGGCCCCGAATCTGCGCATAGCCGGTGATGCCGGGCTTGATATCAAGGACGCCGCGCGCCCGCCGCGCCTCGATCAGCGCGTGCTGCGACGGCAGACAGGGCCTCGGGCCGACGAAGCTCATCTCGTTCCTCAGCACGTTGAGGACCTGCGGCAGCTCGTCGAGCTTGGTCCGGCGCAGGAACCTGCCCAGCGGCGTCACCTCGGCGGCTGAAACCTCATGCGTCGCCACGTTGGGCGCGGTCGCTTTCATGGTGCGGAACTTCAAGCAGGTGAACGGCCTCTCCCCGCGCCCGACGCGGAGCTGGCGGAAGATACCCGGACCGGGCGAGCTCATCCTGATGCCGGCCCAGATCAGCAGCATCGCCCACCAGAGCAGGAGGATGGCGGCTAGCGACAATCCGATGTCGGCCAGCCGCTTCACGCCCGTGAACACAGGGTTGCGCTGCTGGTCCTCGCTCAGGATCACGGAGGCGACGGGCGCCGTTTCTGGCGACGTTTCTGGCGCCGGGGCTCCGGCCAGAAGATAGTCCGCGACGGTCGCCACATGGACGGTGGGGCGCAGGGCCGAGAGCGCCGCGAGCGCAAGCCTGGCCAGCGGCCGCGGCAGCCAGTTCAGCATTTGCAGCTTGCCCGCAAAACTCTCGCCGGTCACGGCCGGCAGGAACAGGACGATTCTCGCGATGCCCTCGACCGCCGCGATCCTTTCCGCGGCCAGGCGCTTGGACGCGGCATAGTCGCTGCCGTTCCTCTCCTGCAAGGCGTGAACCGACGAGGCCAGCACGAAGCGGCCTATCCCGGCTTCCCTCGCATAGGCGCAGGTCCGCGCGGCGAGCTCGACGTTGACGCGCCGCACATCGTCCCGGCCGGCGGCCCAACTGGCGGCCCTGCCGTTGTTGATCACCGCAAGATGGACGAGCATGTCGTAGCCCGCCGCCACGGCGGGGATATCCTCGTAGCCTGCGACCTCGCAGCCGGGGAACTGCCGCCGGATCGCAGCCGGGTCGCGGCCGACCAGCAGCAGCGTTGCGCCTCCCCGCAAAAGCAGCGGCACCAGTTGCCGCCCGACGAAGCCGCTGGCCCCGGTAATCACGATGCGCATGCTGCCGCCCTGTGCCTGATGCGCCAGCAATATCGCGCGGAGCGGCGTTGCGGAAGCATCGGGTCGGCGCCAGCCGGTCCGTCTCGCACGCGCGGCGCGACTGACGCCGCGTAACGGACTCTCCGACGGAGCCGCCCGAAAAGGGCATTGCGCAATCCACTTTTTCGGGTAGCTTCCATCAGCACCCGCTGGTGGAAGCGGATCGTTTTCGACCTGTCCAAGGCCCATGAGGAGGTCATGACCCAGGACAAGGCCCAGCCCGCGACGGCAGCGGGCCCGCAACCATCCGCGCCGAGCCGGCGGCGGGAGCTGCTGGCGTTCTTCGCGCTCGCCTTCGGCATCTGGCCGATCGTCGCCGTCGGCGTCGTCGGCGGCTACGGCTTTCTCGTGTGGATGGTCCAGATCGTGCTTGGCCCGCCCGGGCCTCCGGGGGGCTGAACCATGGCGCCGAAATCCACCCTCACCCGCCGCGCGCTGCTGACGGGCTCCGTTCCCGGCCGGCACTATATTTCGAGCGCCGTGGTCGTCGCACTGCCTGCGAAGCGCGAGGCGGTGTGCGGCCGGCTGCGGCTGATGCAGGGCGTCGAGATCCACGCCGCCGAGGGCAGCCGCATCGTCGTCACCATCGAGGGGGCGACCAGCGGCGGCCTCGGCGAGACGCTGGCCGCCATGTCGCTGATCGACGGCGTGCTCTCGGCCAACATGGTTTTCGAGCATTTCGAGGAAACGGAGGCCCGCGCCACATGACGGCAGCCATCAACCGTCGCGACCTCATCAAGGCGCACGCGGCCGCGCTCGCGGCGGCATCGGCCGGCATCTCGCTGCCGGCGGCGGCGCAACCCGTTGCGGGCGGCGTCGGCGCGCTGGAGATCAAATGGTCGAAGGCGCCCTGCCGCTTCTGCGGCACGGGGTGCGGCGTCATGGTCGGCGTCAAGGAAGGCCGCGTCGTCGCCACCCATGGCGACATGCAGGCCGAGGTCAATCGCGGCCTCAACTGCGTGAAGGGCTATTTCCTCTCCAAGATCATGTATGGCGAGGACCGGCTGACCACGCCGCTGATGCGCAAGCGCGGCGGGGTCTACGACAAGGAGGGCGAGTTCGAGCCCGTGTCGTGGGACGAAGCCTTCGACGTGATGGCCGACAAGTGCAAGCAGGTGCTGCGCGCGAAGGGTCCCGAGGCGGTCGGCATGTTCGGCTCCGGCCAGTGGACCATCTTCGAGGGCTATGCCGCCACCAAGCTGATGCGCGCCGGCTTCCGCTCCAACAATCTCGACCCCAACGCCCGCCACTGCATGGCTTCCGCCGCCGTCGCCTTCATGCGCACCTTCGGCATGGACGAGCCGATGGGCTGCTACGACGATTTCGAGCATGCCGACGCCTTCGTGCTGTGGGGCTCGAACATGGCCGAGATGCACCCGATCCTGTGGACGCGGGTGGCGGACCGCAGGCTCGGCCATCCGCATGTCAAATGCGCGGTGCTGTCGACCTTCACCCACCGTTCGATGGACCTCGCCGACATTCCCGTCGTGTTCAGGCCGGGCACGGATCTGGCGATCCTCAACTACATCGCCAACCACATCATCCGGACCGGCCGGGTCAACGAAGCCTTCGTGCGCGACCATGCCGTCTTCGCGCGCGGCCAGACCGACATCGGCTACGGGCTGCGGCCCGACAATCCGGCCGAGCTCGCGGCGACGGGCGCCGCCGATCCCGGCAGGACCGAGCCGATCGACTTCGAGGCGTTCAAGGCGCATGTCGCCGACTACACGCTGGAGAAGGTGGCGGAGCTGTCGGGCGTCGAGCCCGGCTTCCTGGAGCAGCTCGCCGAGCTCTATGCCGACCCGGCCGTGAAGGTCATGTCGCTGTGGACCATGGGCTTCAACCAGCATGTGCGCGGCGTGTGGGCCAACCAGATGGTCTACAACATCCACCTGCTGACCGGGAAAATCTCCGAGCCGGGCAACAGCCCGTTCTCGCTCACCGGCCAGCCTTCGGCCTGCGGCACGGCGCGCGAGGTCGGCACCTTCGCCCACCGCCTGCCGGCCGACATGGTGGTGACCAATCCCGAGCACCGCCACCACGCCGAGGAGATCTGGAAGCTGCCGCATGGGCTGCTGCCCGAGAAGCCGGGTTTTCACGCCGTGCAGCAGGACCGCATGCTGAAGGACGGCAAGCTCAACTTCTACTGGGTGCAGGTCAACAACAACGTCCAGGCCGCGCCCAACACCTCTAACGAGACCTATCCCGGCTACCGCAACCCCGACAATTTCATCGTCGTCTCCGATGCCTATCCGACCGTCACCGCGCTGTCGGCCGACGTCATCCTGCCCGCCGCCATGTGGGTGGAGAAGGAGGGGGCCTACGGCAATGCCGAGCGGCGCACCCATGTCTGGCACCAGCTCGTCGACGCGCCGGGCGAGGCGCGCTCGGACGTGTGGCAGCTCACCGAGTTCTCGAAGCGTTTCGTCACCGACGAGGTGTGGCCGGCGGAGATCCTCGACGCCAATCCCGACTATCGCGGCAAGACGCTGTTCGACGTGCTGTTCGCCAACGGCAAGGTGAATGCCTTCCCCGTCTCCGAGCTCGACCCGGAATACGAAAACCGCGAATCGAAGGAGTACGGCTTCTATCTTCAGAAGGGCCTGTTCGAGGAATATGCCGAGTTCGGCCGCGGCCACGGCCACGACCTCGCGCCCTACGACACCTATCACGAGGTGCGCGGCCTGCGCTGGCCGGTGGTCAACGGCGAAGAGACGAAGTGGCGCTACCGCGAGGGGTTGGACCCCTACGTGAAGCCCGGCGAGGGCGTGAAATTCTACGGCCGGCCGGACGGGCGCGCCGTCATCCTCGCCGTGCCCTACGAGCCGCCGGCCGAATCGCCCGACGACGAGTTCGACGTGTGGCTGGTCACCGGCCGCGTGCTGGAGCACTGGCACTCCGGCTCCATGACCATGCGCGTGCCGGAGCTCTACAGGGCGTTCCCGGGCGCGGTCTGCTTCATGAACGCCGACGACGCGCGCCGGCGCGGCATCAACCAGGGCGCGGAGGTGCGCGTCGTCTCGCGGCGCGGCGAGATCCGCGTGCGGGTCGAGACGCGCGGGCGCAACCGCATGCCGCGCGGCGTCGTCTTCGTGCCGTGGTTCGACGCCAGCCGGCTGATCAACAAGGTCACGCTCGACGCCACCGATCCCATCTCCAAGCAGACGGATTTCAAGAAATGCGCGGTCAAGGTCGTCCCCGCATGACGCGCCGCGCGCGCGTCCTCCTTGCCGCCGGGCTGCTGGCGGCGATAGGCACCGCCGCGCTGGCGCAGATGTCGGCGCATATCGTGCCGCCGCTGACCGGCGCCGGCAACCCGATGGAGGCCATCCCCGCGCCGCCGGTGCCGCGCTGGGTGGTCGACGACGTGCGCCGCATGCGCGCCTATCCCGAGCAGCCGCCCGTGATCCCGCATTCGATCGAGGGCTACCAGCTCTCGGTCAACACCAACCGCTGCATGTCCTGCCACAAGCGCGAGTTCACGCAAGGCTCGGGCGCGCCGATGATCAGCGTCACCCACTACATGGACCGCCAGGGCCAGATGCTCGCCGACGTGTCGCCGCGCCGCTATTTCTGCACCGCCTGCCATGTGCCGCAGGCCGACACGCCGCCGCTGGTCGGCAACGTCTTCATCGACATGAGCGAGCTCGGCGTCGGCCACGCCGGGGACCGGTAGCATGTGGGCGCTCATCAAGGCCGCCGTCCTGTGGTGCTGGGGCATCCTCGCCACGCCGGCCGCCACGCTCGGCCTCGGCTTCCTGACGCTGGGCGGCTTCCTCGGCGGCGTCATCTTCTGGGGCGCGTTCAACACGGCGCTGGAGATCACCAACACGGAGGCTTTCTGCATCTCGTGCCACGAGATGGAGGACAACGTCTACGAGGAGCTGACGCGCACGGTGCACTTCTCCAACCGGTCCGGCGTGCGCGCCTCCTGCCCGGACTGCCACGTGCCGCACGAATGGACCGACAAGATCGCCCGCAAGATGCAGGCGTCGAAGGAGGTCTGGGGCAAGATCTTCGGCACCATCAACACGCGGCAGAAGTTCCTGGAAAAGCGGCTGGAGCTCGCCCAGCACGAATGGGCGCGGCTGAAGGCAAACGACAGCCTCGAATGCCGCAACTGCCATTCGTCGGTGGCCATGGACCTGTCGCGGCAGGCGCCGCGGGCGGCGGAGATCCACACGCGCTTCCTGCTCTCCGGGCAGGCCACCTGCATCGACTGCCACAAGGGCATCGCCCACGAGCTGCCCAACATGGACGGCGTCGATCCGGGCTGGAAGGTGTCGCCGGAGTTGCAGGCGGCGCTGGACGCCGGGTTCCCCGACGCTTCCGGAGACGAGCCCGGGAACGACGACGTGTTCGCCCGGCTCGAGCGCATCGCCCGCTCGCCCCACGGCTTCATGTGGAGTTTTGGCGACATGACCGGCGAAGGGACGCCGCAGGCGCAGCTTCGATAATCCCGGCCGCCGCCTGCTGTTTGAATACGGGGTGCCTTCCGATAAAGAGTCGCGCCATGCGCGCCGCGAAGGCGGCGGCTCATGGCGCGGCAAGGCGGTCCCCATCACCAGTACAGGCATGTTCCGTTTCATCCATTCCAGCGACCTGCATCTGGGAAAGCGGTTCGGCGGCTTTTCCGGCGACCTGCCGGGCCGGCTGCGCGAGGCGCGGCACGCGGTCATCGCGCGGCTGGCGCAGCTTGCGCGCGAGCAAGGCGCCGGGACGATCCTGCTCGCCGGCGACACGTTCGACACGGAGACGCCGGCGCCGGACATCCGCCGGCAGGCGCTGGCCGAGATGGCGCATCATGCGCCGGTCCGCTGGGTGATCCTGCCCGGCAACCACGATTCGCTCCAGGCGGCGCAGCTCTGGGCGGCGCTCGGCGCCGAAGCGCCCGCGAATGTCGTGCTGGCGACGGAACCGCGTCCGCTGGAACTGGCGGCGGGTGCCGTGCTCCTGCCCGCGCCCTGCACGACGCGCCGCCCGGGCCGCGACCTGACCGAATGGATGGACGACGCGGGCACAGAGGACGGCGCCATCCGCATCGGCCTCGCCCACGGCGCCATCCGCGGCTTTTCCGAGGAAGCCGGCGCGTCCGACATCATCGCGCCGGACCGGGCAGCGCGCGCCGGCCTTGCCTATATGGCGCTGGGCGACTGGCACGGCGCGGTCGAGGTCGACGCGCGCACCCGCTACAGCGGCACGCCCGAGCCCGACAGGTTCAAGCACGACCGGCCCGGCGAGGCGCTGCTGGTGAGCATCGCCGGCGCGTCCGCCCCGCCGGCCGTGACGCCGCTCGCCACCGCCAGTTTCGCATGGCGCATGCTGGACCTGCACCTGCTCGACGGCGACGATCCGGCGGCGGCGCTGGAGGCGCTGCTGCCGGAGGCCCGGCTGCGGCGGCAGACGCTGGCGCGCGTGACGGCGACGGGGCGCAGCCGGCTGGCAGGGCACGCCGCGCTTGCCCGCGCGATCGAGAGCGCGGCGCCGGAATTCGCCTTCCTGCTGCTCGACGACGGCGAGCTCGCGTCGGATTGCGAGCCGGGCGATCTCGATGGGATCGACCGTGCCGGCGCACTGCGCGAAGCCGCCGACGCGCTGCTCGCCGAGGTCGGGGACGAGAGCCGTTCGGCCGCCGACCGCGACATCGCGCGGGCCGCGCTCGCCCGTCTCTACGCCCTTGCTCAGGCGGTCGCGCCATGAAGCTGTCGGCGCTGCGCCTCTTCAACGTCAAGCGCTTCGGCGGCCGCGGCGTCGCCATCGAGGGCATCGGCGACGGCGTCAACGTGCTTTGCGCCGTCAACGAGTTCGGCAAGTCCACCAGCTTCGAGGCGCTGCACGCGCTGTTCTTCCAGCCGCATACCGGCACACCGGGCGACGTGCAGCGATTGCGGCCCTATAGCGGCGGCAACCCGCTGGTCGAGGCCGATATCGTCGCCGCCGAAGGCCGCTTCCGCATCACCAAGCAATATTATGGCGGCCGCTTCGCGCGCGTCACCGACCTGGCGACCGGGCGGCTGGTGGCGCAGGCGGACGAGGCCGAGAATTTCATCGCCGGGCTGGTCAAGGGCGGCACCGCCGGCCCGGCCGGCCTCTTATGGGTTCGCCAGGGCGTCACCGGCATCGAGCGGCGCAGCAGGTCCGACGAGGACGGCGAGAAGGAGGTTCGCAGGAGCCTGCTCGAATCCGTCCAGGGCGAGGTGGAAGCCGTCACCGGCGGGCGCCGCATGGCCGGGATCATGGCCGCCGCCGGCGAAGCCCTCTTTGAGCTCGTTACCCCCACCGGCAAGCCGAAGGCGGGCGGGCGCTACGCCGCGACAATAGAGGATCGCGACCGGCTGGCCGCGGAGGAACGGCGGCTTGCCGGCGAGGTCGCCGCCCTGCGCGAGGCGCTGGACGCGCGGGCCGGCGCCGTAAAGCGGCTCGCCGGGCTCGACCGGCCCGAGGACAGGGAGGAGCGGCGCAAGGCGGTCGAGACGGCGCAGGCGGCATTCGACGCGGCAAGGGCGCATGGCGAAAGGCTGCGGACGGCCGAGGCCGAACTGGCCTTCGCCCGCGAGCGCCGGGATGCGGCCCACTGCGCGCTCAAGGCGTTCCGCGACGCGCTCGGCAGGGCAAGCGAGATCGAGGGCAAGCTGCGCGCGGCGGAACGGCAACGCAGCGACGCCGTGGAAAAACGCCGCAACGCCGCAGCGGCCGTCGAGGCGGCAAGAGCCAATGCGGAACGCGCGGAAACCGACGAGCAGGAGGCACGCGACCTGCTGGCCCGGCTCGACGCCGCGCTGAAGGCGCGCGAGGCGGCCGGGCATCTGTCCGTGCTCAAGGAGCGGCTGGAGCAGGCGGAAGCGACCCGCCGGCGGATCGAGGAGGGCGAAGCGAGGCTCGCGCTCGCGAAGGTTCCGCCGGCCGCCGTCGACCAGCTCCAGTCCCTCGACGTCGAGATCGTCCGGCTGCGGGCGATGGAGGAGGCCGGGCGCCCGTCCGTTTCCATCACCTATGAGGGCGATGCCGCCGGCTCCGTGACCATGGACGGCACGCCGCTGGGGGAGGCCGAGGAACGCAGCTACGCGGCGCAGGCGCAGCTTTCGGTGCCGGGCATCGGCACGATCACGCTACGCGCGAACCGCCATGTCGCCAGTGACGGGCGGCTGGCCAAGGCGGAAGGCGCACGGCGCGCGCTGCTGGCTTCCATGGGCGTCGCCGATCTCGCCGGGGCGCGGGCGCGGCAGGCGCGGGCGCAGCAGATGGAGGCCGAGCTGCGCGAGGCGCAGGCGCGGCTCTCGCTGCTCGCGCCGGAGGGTCTGGCGAGGTTGCGGGAAGAGGTTGCGGCCCGCGACGCGGCCGGCGCCGGAATGCTGGAGCTGAAGGGCGACCCCGATCATGCGCGCACCGCCCTTGCCGATGCCGAGGCGCGGCGAAAGGAGGCACGGCAGGCGCTGAAGGACGCGGAACCGCTGCGCGGCGGCGCCGACGACGCCTTCGTCGCGGCCGAGACGGGGCTGGCGCTCCTCTTGGCCGAGCGGGGGCAAGTCGAGGCGTTGATCGGCCCGCAAGACGAGCGCGGCGAACGCGAACAGGCCCTTTGCGATCTGCTGCGCGAGCGCGAGGCAGCGCTCGCCGGGGCCGAGGCGCAGGCCGCGACGCTGCGGGCGGGCGCGGTCGACCTCGCCGCCGTCGAGGCGAGGCTCAGCCGCATCCGTTCCGCCCATGACGCTGCCGAGAAGGAAGCCGCGACACTGCGCGAGACGCTCGCCGAACTGACCGGCCGCATCAGTGCCTATGCGGACGACGCGGTGGAGGAGAAATGGCGCGAGGCCGGCGAGGCGCTGTCGGCGGCGAATGCCCGCGTCGCCGCCTTCGAGAAGGAGGCGGCGGTGCTGCGGCGGCTTTCCTCGGCGCTGGAGACGGCCCGCTCGCAGGCGCGGGAGCTCTATCTCAAGCCGGTGATGGGCGAGTTGAAGCCGCTTCTCGGCCTGCTGTTCGACGACGTCTCCATCACCTTCGACGACAGGACGCTCCTGCCCCAGACGATCGAGCGCAACGGGCAGGAGGAGGACGTCGAGCGTCTGAGCGGCGGCATGCGCGAGCAGCTCTCGGTGCTGACGCGGCTGGCTTTCGCGCGGCTGCTGGCCCGCGACGGCCGGTCGGCCCCGGTGATCCTGGACGACGCGCTCGTCTATTCCGACGACGACCGGATCGAAAAGATGTTCGACGCGCTGCACCGGCAGGCGAAGGACCAGCAGATCATCGTGTTCTCGTGCCGGCAGCGCGCCTTCCAGAAGCTCGGCGGCAACGCGCTGCACATGGTCGACTGGCAGCCATAGGCTCACGCCAGTGCCAAAAAATGAAAAAGCGGGCCCGGGCGCCCGCTTCCTTCATTCCCGACAACCCGATCCGCCGCCAGTACATCCGTGGCCGGCGAAGGTCGATCGGTTCGAATACGGCCGCCGAACCGGGGAACCTCTCGGCAAATCCTGCCGGACATCCCGCACCGGCTCAAGGCGGCCGCTCGTCGTCATATGGGAAGCACGGGCGCGCATTTCAAGCCGCGCCTGAATCATCATGGACTGGCGGCGGCGATCTGCTGGCCGACGGCGACGATCTTGGTGTCGATCAGCTCGACCAGCGGCGCGAAGCCGAAGCTGGCGAAAAACTCCTTCGCCGTCTCGAACCGGGCGAGCGCGAGGCGGTATTCCGGCTCGCCGCCGCCGAACGCGCCGGCCGACCAGTGCGTGTCGCCGATATTGTTCTGCGCGAAGGCCCATTGCAGGGGCTGCGCCTCGCGGGTGAAGACCTTGAGCGTGGCCTCGAAGGCGGCGCGCGCCTCGGGCAGCCGCGCACCGCTCATCTCGCGGTTGGAGAGGTTGAGCAGGCTGGTGCCCAGCCCGTTCTGCGCGTTGGCCCATTCGAGCGGCGAGCCCTCGAAGGTCAGCACGCCGAGCGCGGCGCGGCGCAGCTCGATCGATTCGCGCAGGCCGTCCGTTTCCGTCTCGTAGTTGGCAAGCGACTGGAGCATGTCGCCGAGGCTCGCCGTCGCGGTGGCCCACTGCACGGGAACGCGGTCGCGGGTGAATTCCTCCAGCGCCGCCCGGTAGGCGTCCGCCGCCTGACGGTACGCCTCGGGGTCGCCGCCGGTGACAGCGGCCACCAGCTTCAGCGTGTTGCCGAGATTGTACTGCGCCATCGCCCAGTCGAGCGGCAGCCTGTCGCGCGGATAGGCGCTCGCCGCGGCGCGGAACGCCTGCGCGGACGCCTGAAGCGTCTCGGCGTTCGTGGTCTTCTGGCCGAGCGTCTGGAGCGCGATGCCGAGATTGTTCTGCACGGCGGCCCAGTCGAGCGGCGTGCGGTCGCGGTCGAGCAGCGACAGCGCCGTCTCGAAGGAGACACGCGCCTTTTCGAGGCTCGTCGTGCCCCATTCGTGCTGGCCCATCGAGGCGTAGGCATTGCCCAGATGCATCACCGTCAGCGCGTGGAGCAGCGGCCAGCTCTGCCTGTCGCGCACCGTCAGCGCCGCCTCGTAGGCTTCGGCCGCCTTCGGATAGAAGGACGGGTCGTTGCGCCGCTTGCCGATGGACAGCAGCGCGTTGCCGAGATTGTTCTGCACCAGCGCCCATTCGGCGGGATCGCCCTGGCGCGTGAGCACCTCCAGCGCCGCGCGGTAAGCCGCCTCGGCGTCCTCCAGCGCGGCGAGGTCCGGCCGCTGCTCGGCCAGCAGCGCGGTGGCAAGCCCAATATTGCCCTGCGTGGCGGCCCAGTCCTTCGGCATCGTCTCGCGCGGACGCTTCTCGAGCGCCGCGCGGTAGGCGTCGATCGCCGCCCGCACCATGGCGTGGTCGCCGCTGCGCTGGCCGACGAGATAGAGCACGTTGCCGATATTGTTCTGCGCCGCCGCCCAGCTCGCATCGTCGCCGGCTTCGGCGAGGATGGGCAGCGTCTCCTCGAACATGGCCTTCGCCTTCAGCAGATTGTCGCTGGCCTCCTCGCGTTCGCCGAGCGAATGGAGGACGACGGCCATGTTGTTGCGGGTGCGGGCCCAGTCCGCCCCCTTCTCGCCGTTGGGCAGCATGTCGAGCACGCTCTGATAGGCGGCGACGGCCTCTTCCAGCGCCGTCCGCTCGCCGGCCGCCGCGCCGAAGCTGTGCAGCGCCTCGGCCTGGAGGTTGCGATAGTTCCATGCGAGCTTGTCGTCCCAGCGCGACACCAGCTCGTAGGCGCGGCCGTAATCGGCCGCCGCCTCGCGGAAGGCGAAGGCCAGCGCGGCGGCATCGGCGCGCCTTGCGTAGATCGCGGCATCGGCGATGCGCTTCTGCTTGAGAAGATCCTCCAGCTCGTCCACCGCCGGCGCGTCCTTCTCGACGCGGGCGACCGCCTGGTCGAGGAAGGCGCGAGCCGACTGGATCGCCCCTTCCGCGATGGCGCGGTCGGCGGCGGCCGCGAGCGCGGCGACCTCGGGGTCGTCGGTCGACAGCGCGGCGCGCTGGCCCAGCATGTCGCGCAGGCGGGCGGCCTGGTCCTCCAGCACCTGCTGGAGCTCGTCGGGGCTGTCCGGCATGCGCTCAGTGCCCATGGCGCGCAGGATGCCGTAGAGCGAATCGAGCTTCACGCCCTCGCGCGCCGCCACGCGCTCGACCTGCAAGCGCTCGGGGTCCGGCAGCGCGGCCATGGTCAGCAGCAATTGGCGGCGCTCGCCGGTTATGGTCTTGTCGACGCCCTCCGGCTCGTCGGGGGCGATGCCGAAATAGACCAGCCGGCGCAGGCTCTCGTTGACCCACGGCCGCTGCCGCGCGCCGGTGGCGAGGTACACCTCCTCGGTGACCATGCGCATGACCTGACCGAACTCGGCGCCCTGCATGGCGGCCAGATGGCGCAGCAGCGCCTTGGCGTAGGGGCTGTTGTCGCCGGCCGCGCCGTCGAGCGCGGGCGCGCCCGGCTCGGCGGCGAAGCCGATGACGATGCCGAGACTTTCCTCCGCGCCCGGCTTCGGCTGGCCCATCGCGGTGGCGCCGCGCACCGCCGTCAGCCCGCCGGCGGCGACCGGCTCGGGCACGGCCGACGCGTCGCGGCGGATCACCGCGCCTTCGGGGAACGGGCTGGTGCGGCAGGCGTCGAGCAGCACGATGGTCAGCGGCACGCTGCGCTTCAATTCGTCGAGCAGGCCGGCGAGCGGCACCAGCGTGCCGGCGGCATTATCGAGCGACGAGTGGTCGGCGTCGACCGGCAGCAGCCAGTTCTCGCCGCCCGCCTCGATGCCGTGGCCGGCGTAGTAGACCAGCGCGACATCGGCCTCGGCCGCATCCTCGGCGAAACGTTCGAGGTCGCGCGACAGCCGCGCCGCGTCGCGGTCGGTCACGGTGCGCGTGTCGAAGCCGAGATCGGTCAGCAGCTTGGCCATGGCGCGCGCGTCGGCCGCCGGATTGGGAAGCGGCGAGAGATGCTCGTATTTCGACTGGCCGACGACCAGCGCGACGCCGGACAATTCCTGCGCCCGGGCGACGGCCGCCGTGGCGAGGAACAGCGCCGCAGCGGCGGCAAGACAGAACAGGCGGAACGGCGCGCGCATCGCAAGACCCTCGCAGGCGGCCATCCTACCGGCCACCGACACGCGTCTCTAGCGGTGAATTGTGGCAGGCACAGTGCCGCGGCGCGTGATGCGACGAGGTCGCCTTCCGTGCGGAAACTGACGCAGACGGGCCTGCCCGCCAGGGCAGCTATCGTCAGGATACCGTATATCCACCCTGGGGGACTCGAGGGATTGTTGCATATGGGATACCTCTTCAGGTTGCAGGGCGAGGCCCGCTTTCCGAACGGGTGCTGGCCCATGGCAGCGGCGCGCTCATGTGCAACCATGAGCCGCACATGAAGCGCGTCCATGCGGATTTCGGCGCATGCCGCGAGCTTCGACCGGTACAGCCGACTGCTTTGCGGTGGCGGCAGCCGGTCCATTGCCCCGCCGTGCGAGCCCCATGAGCACGGCGGGGCTTTTTTGCTCGGGAGGGGTGCGGGGCGTCAGCGGCCCGCGGCGACCGCAGCGACATGGCGCGAAAAACCGCTGGTGGCCATCAGTGCCCGGCAGCGGGCGAAGCGGCCGTCGGCATAGGCGCGGAAATCGTCGGCCGGGTTGCCGTTGGCGAGCTGGATCAGCCCCCACAGCGTCCAGAGCAGGTCGCACATCGCCTTGTAGATGACGATGCGGCCGCGCTCGGCGGGACGGGGCTCGCCGCCGAAATAGGCACGAATCATCTCCTCCTCCAGCGCGGGCGAAAGACCGGCCTCGACCGAGAGGTCGCCGAGGTCCCACATCGCATCGTTCATGCCCGAATATTCCCAGTCGACGAGCCACATGCGGCTGCCCGTGTCGATGAGGTTCTCCGCGAGCGGGTCGCAATGGCAGGGCGCGAGCGGCGCGGGATGGGCGGCGAGCGCGGCGCGCACCGACTGGTCGGCCTCGCGCACCACCTCGTGGTAGCCCTGCGGCAGCGCGACGTCCTTCGTCGCCAGCACGCCGAGATAGCTGTCGATCATGGAAAACAGCTCGAAGCGGAACGGAAAGACCGCGCCGCTGTCGTGCAGCTTGCGGAAGGCGGCGCCGGCGCGCGCCGCGGCGCCCGGACGCGCGGCGAAATTCTGCGCCGACATCGTCACCGCACCGTCGATGAAACGCGTCACCATCACGCCGGTCGCGGGGTCCGCATGAACCACCTGCGGGCTCACGCCGGCAGCGGCGGCCGCGCGGGCGGCGGCGGACTCGTTTGCGCGATTGATATATTCCTCCGTTCCCTTGCCGGGGATGCGCAGGCAGAAATCGCCGACCCGGTAGACGCGGTTGGTCAGCCCGCCGAGCCGCTGCGGCGCGGCGCCCGTGCCGGCGAGGAGCGGTATGGCGGCGACAGCCTCTGCGACATCGTCTTCGATCATGTTCTTCCTCAAGCCAGCCCCAGCCGCCGCTTCGTCCGCGCCGCGCCCGCCGCGATCAGCCTGTCGGCGATGATGGCGATGAAGGCGACGGCGAGCCCGGCCACCAGCCCGCGCCCCACATCGGCCTTGGTCAGCGCGATGTAGACCTCCTGGCCGAGGTCGCGCGTGCCCACCAGCGCGGTGATGACCAGCATGGACAGCGCGAACATGATGGTCTGGTTGATGCCGAGCATGATCTCGGGCAGCGCCAGCTTCAGCTTGATGCGGGTCAGGAGCTGCCAGTCGGTGCAGCCCATCGCGCGGCCGGCTTCCACCACGCGCGGGTCGACCTTCCTCAGCCCCAGCGCAGTGTAGCGGATGGCAGGGGCGACGGCATAGGCGACGACCGCCAGCATGGCGGTGAAGTCGCCGACGCGGAAGAGCATGACGGCGGGCATCAGGTAGACGAAGGAGGGCAGCGTTTGCAGCGTGTCGATCACCGCCTGCACCCAGCGCCATAGCGCGGCGCGCTCGGCCGCGACGATGCCGACCGGAATGCCGATGAGCGCGGCGAACACCACCGACACGCCGCACAGATAGACCGTCACCGTCGCCTTGTCCCACTGGCCGGTGGCGGCGATCAGGAAGGACAGGGCCGCGGCGAGCAGCGCCAGCCGCCAGCCGCCCAGCCGCCAGCCGGCGAAGGCGAGCAGGCCCACCACGCCCAGCCAGGGCAGGCCGCCGAGCAGGCGCTTGGCGGGCACCAGCACGTTGAGCAGCACCGCGTTCTTGATCGCTTCCAGCGTATCGAAAAAATTGACGTTGACGAAGCGCACGATCTCCGACCAGAAACTGCCGGTGGAGACAGTCGCGGCGGCGGGATAGCTCTGTATCGCGGGCACGAGCAGGCCGGCGATAAAGGTGGCGGCGACGAGGACGAGCGCACCGGTGAGATAGGCGTTGCGCGCCAGCCACCCCGTTCCCTGCGCGGGCGCCATGCGGTGGGCGGCGGCCTGGCTCAGCCTGTCGAGCGCGATGGCGAGCGCGACGATGGCGAAGCCCGCCTCGATGCCGGCGCCGATGTCGAGGCGGCGCAGCGCCGCCAGGACGTCGAAGCCGAGCCCGCCGGCGCCGATCATCGATGCGATGATCACCATGTTCAGCGACAGCATGATCACCTGGTTGACGCCGACCATCAGGCTCTCGCGCGCCACCGGCACCATGATCTTCCACGTCATCTGCCGGCGCGTGCAGCCGGCCATGTTGCCGAGGTCGACCATCTCGGCGGGAATGCCGCGCAGCGCCAGCGCGGTGATGCGCGTCATCGGCGGCATGGCATAGATCAGCGTCGCCACCACGGCGGCGACCGGCCCGAAGCCGAACAGGATGAGGATCGGCACCAGATAGGCAAAGACGGGGATCGTCTGCATCAGGTCGAGCAGCGGCGTCAGCGCCCGCTCGAAGCGCGGCCAGCGGAAGGCGGCGATGCCGAGCAGCAGGCCGCCCACGACGCCGATCGGCACGGCGACGAGGATCGAGGCCAGCGTCACCATGGCGCTGGTCCACTGGCCGAATACGGCGAGGTAGAGGAAGCAGGCCCCCGCCAGCGCGGCGAGCCGCCAGCCGCCCAGCCGCCAGCCGAGCAGCGCCGCGAGGCCGACGACCGCCACCCAGGACAGCGGCGGCAGGTGCTGCACCGCGCCCGAGCCCTGGCCGCTCGTGAGGCCGGACGACAGGAGGCCCAGCGCGAGACGGTAGGGCGCCTCGATGATGGCGGCGAGGAAGCGCGTCGCCTCGGTGAAGCTGAACAGGCCGAAGCTCGCCTCGTTGACCAGCCATTTGACGAAGCCGCCGATCCACGCCGCGACCGGCAGCGTCCAGGCGCGCGGATAGACCATCGCCCATTTCGCCGCCGCGTCGCCGAACTGCCAGAGCAGCACGAAGGCGGCGAGCGCGGCGATCCATGCGATCGAAGGCAGGCGGCGCGCCATGCGCGGGGTGGCAGGGCGCAGGTTTTTGTCGGGCAGGGCCGTGATCGTCACGAGCCACCCCCCTCCGGCCTGCCGGCCATCTCCCCCTCAAGAGGGGAGATTGGATGGCCGCTTTTGTTTCGCCAACATTCGGCGATTGGCGAAATCGTATCTGCAATCCAATCTCCCCCCTTGAGGGGGAGATGGCCGGCAGGCCGGAGGGGGGTGCAGGCCAGCACCATATTCACCCCCGCATCATCATCTCGACCACGTCGGCGCGGTGCAGCAGACCGGCATCCTGCCCGTCGGGTCCATGGACCTTCAGCGCCTCGACGCCCGGGCCGAACAGCGCGGCGGCCTCCGCGACGGTGGCGCGGGCGCCAACCGGCGGGCCGCCAGAACCCGATTCGCCCGGCCTCGCCAGCGACGCCACGCGCACCACCTTGGCCCTCGCCACGTTGCGGGTGAAGGCGGCAACGTAGTCGTCGGCGGGCGACAGGACCAGCTCCTCCGGCGTGCCGGTCTGCACCACCGCACCGTCCTTCATGATGGCGATGCGGTCGGCGAGGCGGATCGCCTCGTCGAAATCATGGGTGATGAAGACGATGGTCTTGCCGAGCATCGACTGGAGCCGCAGGAACTCGTCCTGCATCTCGCGGCGGATCAGCGGGTCGAGCGCCGAGAAGGGCTCGTCGAGGAACCACAGCTCCGGCTCGGCCGCCAGCGAACGGGCGATGCCGACGCGCTGCTGCTGGCCGCCGGAGAGCTCGCGCGGGAAGGCGTCCTCGCGCCCGGCAAGGCCGACCAGCGCGACCATCTCGCGCGCCCGCGCCGCGCGCCGCGCGCGCTCGACGCCCTGGATCTCCAGCGGGAAGGCGACATTGTCGAGCACGCTCAGATGCGGCAGCAGGGCGAAGTGCTGGAACACCATGCCCATGCGATGCCGGCGGATGTCGATCATCCGCTTCGCGTCGGCGGCGAGCAGGTTCTCGCCGTCGAACAGGATCTCGCCCGCCGTCGGCTCGACCAGCCGCGACAGGCAGCGCACCAGCGTCGACTTGCCCGAGCCCGACAGGCCCATGATGACGAAGCACTCGCCGGCGCGCACAGCAAGGTTGACGTCGCGCACCGCCGCCTGGCGAGGCGGCGCATCGGCGCGGAAGGTCCGCTCGGCCGCGCCGAAGACCTTCCATACGCCGCGGCAGACGAGTTTTGGGGAACCGACGGTCATGCCCGGCGCAAGGCACCCCCCTCTGGCCTGCCGGCCATCTCCCCCTCAAGGGGGGAGATCGGATTGCAGACGGGCTTTCGCCAATCACCAAAGGTTGGCGAAAGCCGAACCGATGTCCAATCTCCCCCCTTAAGGGGGAGATGGCCGGCAGGCCAGAGGGGGGTGCAAAAAGTCACCGGCTTGCAAACTTACTTCCCGATCCACCCCGACCAGCGCGCCTCGTTGGCCGCCATCCACGCGGCGACCACCTCCGACACCGGCTTGCCGTTGAGGTCGACCTCGGTGATCATCCTGCCCATCTCGTCATTGTCGACGGTGAAGGCGGCGATGGCCTTGTGGGCGCCCGGCCACTTGTCCTTCAGCCCGGCCCAGGCCACCTTCCAGATCTCGCCGAACGGCTTGCCGCAATCGTAGAGCTCGGACGGGTTCGAGCCCCAGGCCGGATCGGTGTAGCATTCGAGCGTGTATTCGGGGAATTCCACCCATTCGCCCTGATACTTGGCCGGCGCCCAGTGCGGTGCGTAGATCCACAGGAGGATCGGCGCCTGCCGTTGGTAGGCGCTTTCGAGCTCGGCAAAGAGCGCCGCGTCGGTGCCGGCGTGGATGACCTCGAAGGGCAGGTCGAGCGCGACGACGCGCTCGTCGTCATAGCCGCCCCAGGTGACCGGCCCGCCCAGATAGCGGCCCTTGGGCGCCGTCTCGGCCGTGGAGAAGGCGGCGGCGCAAGCCTCGTCCTTCAGCGCCTCCCAGTTCGGCAGGCCGGGGCACTTCTCCTTCATGTAGAGCGGATACCACCACTCCTCCTTGGCCTTCATGCCGGTAGGGCCCAGCACCTCGGTCTTGCCGGTGGCGGTGGAGGCGTCCATGGCGTCGCGGCCGGTGGTCTCCCACATCTCCATGGCGACATGCAGGTCGCCGGTCTCGAGGCCGGCGAACTGCGCCAGATAGTCGGCCTGCACATAGTCGACATTGTAGCCGGCCTTCTTCAGCACCTCGCCCATCAGCTCCGTGGTGATGAGCTGGCCGGTCCAGTCGTGCAGCGTGAGCTTGATCGGGTCGGCCGATTCCTGCGCGCCGGCAGGAAAGGCGAGCAGCGCGGCGGCAAGCGCGGCCGCCGATGTCGGAAACAGGTTGCGCATGGTTCACCCTCGTGTGGTTGGCCGGCCTCGCCGGCGGCCGCGGGGCAGTCCGGGCCGGGCCGGCCGCGGCCATCGTGCCAGTCTCACGCAGCGGCAGCGGCATTGTCAACGCGCCGCCTTCGCTATGCAGCAGCAACGCCGCTTACGACTCCTTAACTACGCCGCCGGTAACCCTCAATGCAGGGATTCGAGGGGACAGTGCATGAGCGTGGTAGCGTTTCCGTTCCACCGGCGTCGCGATCTGGTCGTCGGCGTGGCCCGCGTTCTGGGCAACAAGCATGGCGAGGCCGCCAACATCTACTGGCGGCGCACCGCAAAGCGCCTCCTGAGGCTGGGCATGGGCATGGGCATGGACCGCGAGGCGGCGGAAAACGACATCCGCGCGCTGCTGCACGCGGTGCTGCGCGAGATCCAGACCAACGCGCTGATGCCCGTCGCCCAGGAGGGCTGAAGCGGGCCGAGGCAAGGCGCAGCCGCTTCAGCGCGAGCCGCCGAAGCCCCCGACGCCCTGCACCGATTCGGTGCCGCCGCCCGGCCGCGGCACGCCGTCCGCGCCGAGCGTGAAGGTGCCGGCCGCCGCCTTAGCGCCCGCGCCGAAGAACATGCCCTGCCAGTCGCTCGACGTGACGGTCGCTCCGCTCGGCGCGCCGCCCACGCCCTCGACCGCTATCCTGCCGCCCAGGAAGGCGGCTTCGGAAATGCCGGCCGGCTGGAGCACGAGCTCGTAGCCCACCGGCTGGCCGCCCGCCTTGAGATCGCTCAGCCGGCCGGAGACGCTGCCGCCCGCGCCGTCGAACTCGGCCTTGAGCGCGGCGCGGCCGGAGACGTCCCGGGCGCCGGTGAACGAGCCGAACATCATGGCGTGGGCGATGCCCTCATACGCGGCGGAGCCCGTGGCCGGCCGGTTGCTGACGATGTCGCCGACGAAGCGGTAGCCGAGGAACAGGCGGTCGCGCGCCCGGTTGCGTACGCTGTAGCGACCGAGCGCGAAGCCGTCGCCCGAGCCGACCTCGTCGAGGAAGCCGTCATTGGAGATGACGGTGCGGATGTAGTTGCCCGGATAGGTCGGGTCGGGGTCGAGTCCCGTCAGATCGGGGATGCTGGTGCCGCCGGGCAGAACGCCGATGACCCAGGCCGACGCGGCGGTGCGCGAGGAGCCGTCGTCATATTCCAGCACCGTCATCATCTCGGGCGCCACAGAGCGGTCGGCGACGGCGACCGGGGTGCCGTCGCGCTGCGTTTCCAGCGCGATGAAATGGCTGAGCGTGACGCTCGGCACCAGCGTCACCGGGTTGCCGCCGGCGCCGGTGCAGGCAGCGAGCAACGGCAAGAGAGCCGCGATCGCGATTGCGCTTCTTCTGCGGGCCATCGGCACCTCCTGCCGGCAGCCTCTGCGGCTGCTACCTGCCGGCCCCGAAGCCCCCGACGGCTTCGACGCGCTGGGCGCCGCCGCCGACCATGGGCACCGCCTGCGCGCCGAGCTGGAACGTGCCGGCCGTCTCGGCGGCGCCGGTTCCGAAGAAGGAACCTTGATAATCCGCTCCCGTCAAGTTCGCGACAGGCGTATTGCCGCCCGCCGCCACGAGGCTGAGCTGGCCGTTCGCATAGGAATTGCCGGAAATCGTCTTCTGGTTCAGCAGGATGTCGACGCCCTGCAACGGGCCGTTGAGGTTGGAGATGCGGCCGCTGACATTGCCGCCGCCGGGCTGGAACGTCGCGTCGATGCGCACGTCGCCGGCAATCTCGGCCTGGCCCGTTGCCGAGCCGTAGGCCGACCCCACCGCCTTGCCGGCGTAGGCGAAGCTGCCGCCGCTCGGCATGTTGCCGGTCAACGTGCCGTGGGATCCATAGGCTATGAAATCGGTGGTGCCGCTGCGGGTGCGGTACTGCACGACATTGTAGCTGCTGCCGGCGAGCGCGCGGCCGAGGAAGCTGTCATTGTTGCTGAAATTCGCCGTGTTGGCGGGGTCGACCTTCAGATTGTCGCCCTTCGGCACCCTGGTGCCGCCTTCCATCGTGCCGTCCAGCTCGACATCGGCGCTGGTGGCGAGGCCGTTGGCCAGCGTGGTGACCAGACGCCCGGTCTGCGCATTGTCGGACTTGTCGATGACCCCGATCACGTTGCCCGTCGCGCTCTTGGCGTAGCCGACGCCGTGCCATTTCGCGGCCGCGGTCTGGGTGGTGAGGCTCGGCTGGTTCGCCGACAAGCCGCCACAGCCGGCCAGCGCAACGACGCAAAGCGATGCCGCCCATGCCGCGATGCCTGCTTTCATAGTTGGGGGCTTGCTCATGGGACCTTCCCGGGGGATCCCCCCGCGCAGCGCGTGATTCGCGCGCCATTGTCGCCGCTGGCGGGCGGCGCGGCAACCTGCGATGGTATCGCGACGCCGCTTGACCGCGGGCGGGCGGCGCGCCATCACGCCCCGGTCGGGGCGGAGGAGTCTTTTGTGACCATATGGGGAATGGGCCAGCTTGCCGCTTCGACGGTGATCTTCCTGTCGGCGGCGAGCGCGGCGAAATGGTGGACGCTGTCGCCCGGCCACTGGCGGCTGGCGCTGGTGCTGCTTCTCTATACGGCCGGCAATCTCATCATGCTGCGCCTGATCCGCGAGTTCGGCATGAGCATCGCGCTGAGCCTGTCGGCCGTGATCCAGCTCGTGGCGGTCAACATCGTCGCCTTCGTCTGGTTCGGCGAGCGCGTGGGGGTGATGGAAGGCATCGGCGTCGCCGTGGCCATCGTCGCGGTGACGCTGATCACGCTCGGGCCCTACCTGCTGCACCGGTGATAACCCCGCGATAACATTGTATTGACGGCCGGAACTCCTGGACGGCGGCTCCCTTGTCCCCATGTTGGCGCGAGGGCCAACCACCCCGGTCAACCAAAAGGGAGTTTTGCCATGAGATTGACGACGCTGGCACTGGCCGCCGCTCCGATGGCGCTCGTCGCCGCCTCCCCGGCGCATGCCGTCGACACGACCTTCGAGACGAAAAGCGGCTCGATCCGGGTCGAGACCTTCGCCGGGGGCCTTGCCAATCCATGGGCGATCGCCTTCCTGCCCGGCGGCGGCATGCTGGTGAGCGAGAAGGAGGGCAATCTGCGCATGATCGGCACGGACGGCGCGGTGGGGGAGCCCATCGCCGGCGTGCCGGAGGTGGACGCCCGCCGGCAGGGCGGGCTGCTCGACGTCGCGCTCGATCCCGGTTTCGCGCAGAACCGGCTCGTCTATCTCAGCTACGCCGAGCCGGGCGAGGGTGGCGCCAACGGCACCGCCGTGGCGCGCGGCGCGCTGAACGCCGACATGACGGCGCTCGAGAACGTCGAAACCATCTTCCGGCAGCAGCCCAAGGTGCAGAGCAACCACCATTTCGGCTCGCGTCTGGTGTTCGACGGCGACGGGCATCTCTACGTCACGCTGGGCGAGCGCTCGGCGCGGCAGTTCCGCGCGCAGGCGCAGGATCTCGGCTCGCATCTGGGCAAGATCGTGCGCATCAACCCCGACGGCTCGGTGCCGGACGACAATCCGTTCGTGGGCCCCTCTGCCAGCCGGGCGGGCGCCCTGCCGGAAATCTACGCCTACGGCATCCGCAATTCGCAGGCGGCGGCGATCCATCCCGAAAGCGGCAAGCTCTGGGAGATCGAGCACGGGCCGCGCGGCGGCGACGAGCTCAACGTCATCGAGCCGGGCGCCAATTACGGGTGGCCGGTGGCGACGCTCGGCGTCGAATATAGCGGCGACCCGGTGAACGGCGCGGCGCAGCATCGCGAGGGCATGGTCGACGCCATCTATTCGTGGACGCCGGTGATCGCGCCGTCGGGCATGATCTTCTACGACGGCGACGCCTTCCCCGGCTGGCGCGGCGACCTCTTCGTCGGCGGGCTCGCCTCCACCGCGCTGGTCAGGCTCGAGGTCGACGGCGACCGAGTGGGCGGCGAGGAGCGGCTGCTGGAGGCGCTGGGGCTGCGCATCCGCGACGTGGCGCAGGGGCCGGACGGGGCGATCTATGTCGCCACCGACGAGACGAACGGCGAGATCCTGCGCATCAGCCCCGCGGACTGACCGGCGCAAGGGAGAAGCAACGGCTCCGACCATCCGGGAGCCGTCGCTTCGGCCGCCTCCGGTGAGGGGAGACGGCGCACGGATAGCGTCGTCATGTCACGGCTGTGTGACGGTCGCGCGCGGCACGCGGACGGGGCCTCACCGGCCTGCTACCGGCCAGCGCCATCCACGCGCCGCCGGCAACCAGCGCCGCCAGCACGACGGCGCCGGCGAGAGGTTCGTCGCCGCCGAAAAAGACCTCGTACATGATCCGCCCCGGCAGCAGCGTGAAGAAGCCGGTGATCACCAGCGCGCCCGCATAGGTGATCTGCATGGTGCGCCTGTGCGCGACGATGGCGCGCGCCCGCGCATAGCCGACGCCTTTCCACAGCGCCCACAGCGTGCCCACCGAAAGCAGGTGGATCGGGCTGAACGGCCCGACCAGACGGATCGACCAGATGAAGAAGGACGAGAGGCAGACGAGCGCCATCAGGCCCACCCACGCCCGGCCGGCCATGCGGTGCGCCGTGTCGCCCTTGCGGCGGAACAGGATGGCCGCGCCGGAGAGCATGGCGGCGAGCGCCGCCGCGACGTGGATCTGGATGGCGGGCGAGGCTTCGAGCAACGGGGTCAGGTTCATGGTGGTTTCTTCGTCGTTTCTTTCGGGCGATCTCTTCAGGACGGCGGCGGCCCTGCGGCAGCCGGGCTGTTGGAGATCGGCTAGCGCTTTTGTAGATTCGCCCACCAACGCGGATGCGCGAAACGACAGGACAATTCGTGAGCGAAGGCGCCCTGCAATCCACGATGCGCGAATTGCGGCGCGTGACCGGCTCCCCGCGCTTCTGGGCGGCGATCGCCGGCGCGTCCGTCCTGCTCGGCCTTGTGGGGCCGTTCGGCACTTATGACGAACTGCGGCTGCCGGCGCGGCTCGCCTACTGGGCGGTGACGGCGGTGGCGACCTATCTCGCCGGCTTCGGCGTGGTGGTGCTGCTCCAGCGCCTGCATACGGGCGAGCGCATGCCCGGCCCCGTCGCCTTCGGCCTTTACGGGGCGGCGGCGGGCGTGCCGGTGACGCTGGTGGTGTGGGCGATCAACGCCGCCGTGTTCGCCGCGGCCGACCCGCTTCCGGCACTGCTGCCGCTGGGCGCGAGCATCGTCGCCGTCTCGGCCGTCGTCTCGGCGCTGGTGGCGCTGTTCTCGCACGAATTCCACAAGCAGGAAGCCGACGTCGCACCGCCGGCATCGGCAGCGGCGGGGGCGGCGCGGCCGCGAATCCTCGACCGGCTGCCGGCGCCGCAGCGCGGGCGCCTCAGCCACATGACCATGCAGGACCACTATGTCGACGTGCGCACCGAACGCGGCGGCGCGCTGGTGCTGATGCGTTTCGCCGACGCCATCGCCGAGACGGACGGCATCGACGGGCTCCAGATCCACCGCTCCCACTGGGTCGCGCGCGACATGGTCGCCGAGCTCGTGCGCGTAGGCGGGCGGCCGATGGTGCGCATGAAGGACGGGACGCTGCTGCCGATCAGCCGCGGCTTCCTCGACGAGGCGAAAAGAGCGGGGCTCGTGTAGCCGCCCTCGGCGTCAGCCAAGCCGCAGCGTGGAGCTCCTGTCGCGCTCCTTGCCGCCGGCCTTCATCCACACGGCGAAACGGTGGGTGGCGGCGGCGAAGGAGATCTTCATCTCGCGCGCCACCGAATAGCGCGACCTGCCCTCGTCGAACATGCGATAGCAGCACTCGACGCCCTTGTCGGTGAGCTTGCCGTCGCAGGTCTTGTTGCGCGGGTCGCCGGGCACGAACTCGCCGAGCTGCGGCTCGACCAGCCCGCGCAGGCGGTCGAGGTCGGCCTGGATCGTCTCGATCAACTGGATGATCATCTTCGGGTCGGCGGCCCCGGGCACGTCGGGGGCGGCCGTCGCGCCGTGTCCCGTCTGCGTCTTCTTCTCGACCACGCTTGGCACTCCGTCGGGGTGAGGAGACCGACATATAGGTAAACCTTCGCCAAGCACAACCCGTCGCACGGACGCCTCTTGCGCGGCCCGCCGCGCCGCCTGTGGTCGAGCGAGCGGCGACGGGGTGGTTGAGCCCGCGCGGGAAAGCCACTAGATTAGAATCATTCTAAACTGGAGTTTTCCCATCATGCTCTCCCGCGTCTTCGGCTATCGCCGCCGGCCCTTCGATTCGCTGTCGGAGCAGGAGATGCTGGCGCTGGCCGTTTCCTCGGAGGAGGACGATGCCCGCATCTACGGCGCCTATGCCGACGGGCTGCGCGCGCAGTTTCCGGACACCGCCGCGCTGTTCGACGGCATGGCGGAGGAGGAAAACGCCCATCGCGCCGCGCTGATCGAGCTGCACCGCAAGCGCTTCGGCGAACGCATCCCGCTCATCCGCCGCGAGCATGTGAAGGGCTATTACGACCGCCGGCCGGACTGGCTGGTGCGCCCGCTCGGCATCGACCATGTCCGCGCGCAGGCGCAGCAGATGGAGCGGCAGGCCGAGCGCTTCTATGTCGAGGCGGCGAAGCGCGCGAGCGACGCGGCGACGCGCAAGCTGCTGGGCGATCTCGCCGTCGCGGAGCGGGGGCACGAGACGCTGGCCGGCCGCCTCGGCCGCGAGCACGCGCCGCAGGACGTGCGCGACGCCGAGGCGAAGGCGGAGCGCCGGCAGTTCATCCTCACCTATGTGCAGCCGGGGCTGGCCGGGCTGATGGACGGCTCGGTGTCGACGCTGGCGCCGATCTTCGCCGCCGCCTTCGCCACGCAGGACACCTGGCAGACCTTCCTCGTCGGCCTGTCGGCCTCGGTCGGCGCCGGCATCTCGATGGGTTTTACCGAGGCGGCCCATGACGACGGCAGGCTGTCGGGCCGCGGCTCGCCGCTCAAGCGCGGACTCGCCTCCGGCATCATGACGGCGCTGGGCGGGCTGGGCCACGCCCTGCCCTACCTGATCCCGCAATTCTGGACGGCGACGGTGACAGCGGCGGTCGTGGTGTTCTTCGAGCTCTGGGCCATCGCCTGGATCCAGAAGCGCTACATGGAAACGCCGTTCCTGCGCGCCGTCGTGCAGGTGGTGCTGGGCGGCAGCCTCGTGCTGGCCGCAGGCATCCTCATCGGCAACGCCTGATCCAGCCCCGAAAGGCCCGCAAAGAAAAGGCCCGCCGGGCAACGCGGCGGGCCAGAGCGTGCCGGGAAAACCGGACACGCGCTCCTTGCGGCCGCTCTATTCGGCGGCCTGGAGATTGACCTTGGATTCGGCGAGCCCGGTGAGCTTCTTGTCGGTCGCCTTCTCCTCGTCGAGGTTCTTCTTCAGCACGGCGGCGCAGTCGGCGCGGCCCAGCTCCTTCGCCCAGGCGATCAGCGTGCCGTAGCGCGTCATCTCGTAGTGCTCGACGGCCTGCGCGGAGGCGATGAGGGCCGCGTCCAGAACGTGCTTGTCGGCGATCTCGCCGGCAATCTCGTTGGCTTCCTTGAGGATGCCGTCGATCGCCGGGCAGTCCACCGCCTTCGGCTTGTGGCCATGCATCTCGAACACCTGCTCGACGCGCGCGATGTGGCCTTCCGTCTCCTTCAGATGCGTCTCGAAACCCTTCCGCAGGGCCGGATCGGTCGCCTTGTCGATCATCTTGGGCAGCGCCTTGGCGATCTGCTTTTCGGCGTAATAGATGTCCTGGAGCGTGTGGACGAACAGGTCGTCCATCGTCTTGATGTCTTTCGAGAACAGGCCCATCGCTCTTGTCCCTTCCTTCTGCCGTGAGGTTGTAGGGGGCGTCTTGCGGACGCGACCGGCCGTACGCGGCCGGCATGGGACATGAACACGCGGCGGCGGCGCCCGTTCCCGCTGAAACATGAAGTGATGAGCGCGCCGTGCCGTTACGGGCGTGGCATTGCCGCCACAGGCGGCGGCAAGCGGGCCGGCGCCACCGGAATGCCTTCCCGAATCCGGGTTTTCGCCATGATTAGAGGGCGATAGGCGCGAAACTTAACATCGCGTTCACAGAACATTCAGAACCGCCTGCTATGATCGCGGTCAATGAAGGGACATCCCAGCCGGGGAAACGCCGGCGGGATTTTCAGGGACTGGCAAAGATGAGCTTCTGGTCGTCGATCCGGCGGGCCGCAGCCGCCATGCGCGAATTCGTGGCCCCAACCTACCGCCCCGAGCGGCACTATATGCGCGGGCCCGGCCCGGCCTGCGCGCGGCGCATGGGCATGGCCTTCGAGAGCCGCGCCAGCTTCCGCTAGAGCCTTTCATGGCTACACGGAATCGTTCTGCCGGAGCGATTTCGGGCCAAGGTCGAGGGCTTCGGCGAAGGTCGTATCGGGATACGGCCGAGACGAAGACCGAAGGATTTGGCCCGAAATCGCTCCGGCAGAACGATTCCGTGTAGCCATGAAAGGCTCTAGGTGCAAACCGCGAACGTTCGCCTGCTCGCAGGCTGCGCCTAGTCGCAGGGCGCGATCGTGACGGGGTCGCCGGCGGCGGCCCCGATTTCGTTGCAGCCGCTTTCGCCGCACAGCGTCCAGCCGGATGCGGTCGCACCCGAGCTCGCCAGAACGAGCCGCGGCTGCGGCGGCAGGTCCGGCGCATAGACCCACCAGCCATCCTTCAGGACGGAACCTTCGGGCGGCTCCATGCCCGCGCCGGAACCCTTGACCCGGGCCTCGACGAGCTGGAGCCCGGCCGGAACGAGCCGCCAGTCCTCCTGCCATTCGGTGCGTTGGACCGAATGGGTCCAGCCCAGCGTGAAGGCCGAGGCCGCGACGACCGCGACCTTGCCGGCGGCGAGCAGGCAGACCGGCACTGTCAGCGCCTCTTCGCACCCCCCTCTGTCCTGCCGGACATCTCCCCCTTGAGAGGGAGATGTCCGGCAGGACAGAGGGGGGTGACGGGGCGCTGCATGTCTACGCAGCGGGGACGGCTGGTGCGGAACGCGACCGCCACCAGTGCCAGCCGGCCCAGAGCACGCCGAGAACCCAGCCGGCCTCGTCGGTGACGGGAAGCGCGAGCACCAGCAGCACGCCTGCCGCGAAGGCGACCAGCCGCTCCCACGCCGCCAGCCTGCCGAACAGGAAGCCGACGAAGGCCGCGCCCCACAAGGCCACGGCGAAACACGCCTTGAGGACGACATAGGCGACCTCGACCGGATAGCCGAGCCACACGGCCATCGGCCCGCCGTCCTGGAGCATGAGCGCCGGCGTGTAGACCGCCATGAACGGGATGACGAAGCCCGCCGTGGCGAGCTTCACCGCCTGCATCGAGATCTTCAGCCCCGACGTCTTAGCCATCGGCGCGGCGGCGAAGCAGGCGAGCGCCACCGGCGGCGTCAGGTCGGCCATGATGCCGAAATAGAAGACGAACATGTGGCTGACCAGCAGTGGCACGCCGAGCTCCAGCAGCGCCGGGCCGGCCAGCGAGGAGGTGATGATGTAGTTGGGGATGGTCGGGATGCCCATGCCGAGGATCAGGCAGGTGATCATGGTGAGGATCAGCGACAGGAACAGCGAATCCCTGCCGATGGCGATCACCGCGCCGATGAAGGTCGAGGCGATGCCGGTCAGCGTCAGCGTGCCGATGACGATGCCGACGATGGCGCAGGCGATGCCCACCGGCAGCGCGTTCTTGGCGCCTTCCGCCAGCGAGTCGCGGCAGATGGCGAGCGCCTCGCGGCCGCCCCTCATGACCACGCAGGCGGCGACCAGCGCGGCGATGACGAGAAGGAGGATGTTGACGCCGTATTTCAGGAAGGCGGCGGCGGCGAGGCCCAGCGCGATCCAGAACACGATGCGGAAGACCATCGGGCCGATGGCGGCGGCAAGCGGCATGCCGAGGACCAGCACGACCACCAGCGCCAGCCCCATCGTGCCGGCGAAGATCGGCGTGTAGCCGGCAAAGAGCAGGTAGACCAGCATGGCCAAGGGCAGCACCAGCGGCCAGTGCTGGCGCACCGCCGCCCACGGGTTGGGCAGCAGCGCCTTGTCCATGCCGCCGAGCCCGGCCTTGCCGGCTTCGAGGTGCACCATCCAGAAGCAGACGCCGAAATAGAGCAGCGCCGGGATGATCGCGGCCTGCACCACCGAGGCGTAGGGAATGTTCAGCGTCTCGGCCATGATGAAGGCGACGGCGCCCATGACCGGCGGCATGATCTGCCCACCCATGGAGGAGGTGGCCTCCACCCCGCCCGAGAACGCGGACGAGAAGCCGAAGCGTTTCATCAGCGGGATGGTGAACTGGCCCGAGGCGACGACGTTGGCGACGCCGGAGCCCGAGATGGTGCCCATCAGCGCCGACGACATGACGCAGACCTGCGCCGGCCCGCCGCGCCACGAGCCGACCAGGCCGAGCGCGAAATCGTTGAAGAGGGCGATCATGCCGGCCCGCTCGAGGAAGGCAGCGAAGACCACGAAGATGAAGATGTAGGCGGCCGAGACGTAGACCGGCGTGCCGTATATGCCCTCGGTGCCGAAGGCGAAATGCTCGATGATGAGCGCGAAATCGTAGCCGCGATGGATCAGCGGCGCCGGCAGGTAGTTGCCGAAGAAGCAGTAGGCGAGGAAGACGCCGGCGACGATGGCGAGCGGCAGGCCCATCAGCCGCCGCGCCGCCTCGAAGGTGAGCGCGATCAGGATCGTGCCGACGGCAAGATCCGTCGGCGTATGGAAGCCCGACCGGCGGATCAGGTCGAAATAGAAGACCCATTGATAAAGGCCGGTGCCGAAACCGGCGACGGCGAGCAGCCAGAACCACGCTCTGCCGGCGGCCGTCTTCGCCGTGAGGTTGGCGAGCAGCACGAAGCCGAGCGCCAGCAGGAACGCCACGTGCATGGCGCGCACGATCTGCGAGGCGAGCGTGCCGTAGGCCGCTGTCCAGAGCTGGAACACGGAGAACGACACCGCCAGCCAGAAGGCGAAGCGGCCGGCCCAGCCCTCGCCCCAGCCGGGCGGCAGCCCCTCCGTGTGCTCGCCCGGCGGGTCGAGCGGCGGGGCGGCGATATCTTGCTGAGTCAGCGTCAAGCGACACCCCCCTCTGGCCTGCCGGCCATCTCCCCCTCAAGGGGGGGAGATCGAATTGCAGTTCGGCTTTCGCCAATCAGTGACGTTTGGAAAAGGCAATGACGACAGCCGATCTCCCCCCTTGAGGGGGAGATGGCCGGCAGGCCAGAGGGGGGTGTCGAAGGGCATAAGCGCGCCCGGTCGACGAGCCTATTTGAGGATACCCGCCTCGCGATAATAGCGCTCGGCGCCCGGATGCAGCGGGATCGGCATGCCGTCCAGCGCCTTGGCCGGGTCGATCGCCCTCGCCGCGGCGTGCGAGGCCGCCATCTTGTCGAGGTTGTCGAACATCAGCTTGGTCATCTGGTAGACGACCTCCTCCGGCACGCCGTCATGGGTGACGAGGAAATTGCCGACCGCCGCCGTGCCGACATCCGCCGTCTGGCCCGGATAGGTGTTGGCCGGGATGGTCGCGACCACATAGGGCGAGCCGATCTTCTCGACATCGGCGGCGGGAACGGCCACGACGTTGATGGAAACCGAGGTCGCGAGGTCGCGGATCGAGGCGACGCCGAGGCCGGCGGACTGCAACGTGGCGTCGAGCTGGCGGTTCTTGATCAGCTCCACCGATTCGGCGAAGGGCAGGTACTCGATCTTGCCGAGATCGCTGTAGCTCATGCCGGCCGCCGCGAAGATGGCGCGCGCGTTGAGCTCGGTGCCCGATGCCGGCGCGCCCACCGACAGGCTCCTGCCCTTGAGGTCGGCCAGCGACTTGATGCCGGACTCGGCGGTGGCGACGATCTGGATGTAGTTCGGGTAGATGGCGGCGATGCCGCGCAGCTTGTCGAGCTTGCCGGGGAAGCCGGCCTCGGTGTTGCCCTTCCACGCCTCCTGCACGGAATCGCCGAGCGAGAAGGCGATCTCGCCCTTGCCCTGCTGAAGCAAGTTGAGGTTCTCCACCGATGCCTTGGTGGCCTGCACCTGCGCGCGGGCGCCCTGGATGCCGGCGCCGTAGATCTCCGACAGCGCCACGCCGAGCGGATAATAGACGCCGGAAGTGCCGCCGGTCAGCACGTTGATGAAGGTCTGCGCCGAGGCGGGCACGGCCGACAGGCCAAAGGCGACCGCGGAAGCCGCAACGACGCGGCGGAACGAAATGCTCATGAAAGTCCTCCCGGATGCTGCAAGGCCGCCGTGTGCCGGCGGTCCGTTGGAGGGCCAGTGTAGCGGCCGCAGAACGATTGCCAACACCAAATTCATACGAGCGCGGGGATGAGCGTTCGCGCGGCGGGGAGAGGCCGGCCTGCTGCCGCCTGCCCCCGCTGCCTGCCACTATTGCCTGAATGCGATGGTGGCGGCGGCGCCGAACATGAAGGCGGCGGCGGTGCGGTTCAGCGCCTTCAGCGCGCGCGGCGCGGCGAGCAGGCTGCGCGCCTTGGCCGCCAGCAGCAGATAGGGCACCAGCACGACGAGCAGGATCAATACGGTCAGCGTCGCCAGAACGAGATAGTCGGTGAAGGCGACGGTGCGCAGGTCGACGATGGTCGGGGTCAGCGCCACGTAGAAGACCATGACCTTCGGATTGCCGAGCGTGACCAGCAGGCCGGCCATGAAGCTGCCGACGAAGCCGCCCGTACCGCGTTTCGCCTCCACCGTCTCGGCGGTGATGCCGGTCCGCCAGAAACCCCAGGCCAGCCAGGCGAGATAGGCGACGCCGAGCCACTTCACCGCGAGGAACACGGCGCCGAAGGTCTGGGCGAGAAGGGCGAGGCCGAGCACCACGGCGGTGAGATAGGCAAGGTCGCCCAGCAGCAGGCCGAAGGACATGAACAGCGCCGAGCGGAAGCCCGCGCCCAGCGCGCGGGCGACGAGCGCCGTCACGCCCGGGCCGGGAATGGCGGCGGCGATGGCGAGCGCGGCGGAATAGGCGACGAAGCCGGTCAGCGTCATGAAAGGTCTCGAAGGTCTTCGGCCGCGCTTTTCGCACGGATGGCCCGATTCCTGAAACGATACTTGCGAATGGGTCCGATCAGCCGGATCGATGGATGGTCAGCCGACCAGCCACAGGCCGGCGAGGCCCGCGAGACCGACGGCTATGCGCCACCAGCCGAACGGCGCATAGCCGCGCCGCGAGACGAAATCGAGCAGGCCGCGCACCACGAAGACCGCGACGACGAAGGCCGTCACGAAACCGGTGGCGATGATCGGCAGGTCGGCGGCGGTCAGCAGGTCGCGGTTCTTGAACAGGTCGAGCGCGAAGGCGCCGACCATGGTGGGCATGGCCAGCCAGAAGGAGAATTCGGCGGCCGAGCGCTTGTCCGCGCCCATCAGCAGCGCGCCGACGATGGTTGCGCCCGAGCGCGACGTGCCGGGGATCATGGCGAGGCACTGGAACAGGCCGATGCCGAGATAGGTCGCAAGCGGGAACTTCGTCACGTCGGTGTGGCGCGGCTTCAGCGCCCAGCGGTCCACCCACAGCAGGATGATCCCGCCGACGATGAGCGCGACGCAGATGGTGGCCGGCGATTCGAACAGCACGGTCTTGATGAAGTCGTGCGCCAGCGCGCCGATCACGGCCGCCGGCAGGAAGGCAAGGAGGATGCCGCCGACGAAATATTGCGTGGCGCGGTCGCGCGGCAGCGACACCAGCATGTGCCAGAGCCGGGCGAAATAGACCGACAGGATGGCGAGGATCGCGCCGAGCTGGATCAGCACCTCGAACGCCTTGCCGGTGGATTCGAAGCCGAGGAAATGGCCGGCGAGCAGGATGTGCCCGGTGGAGGACACCGGGATGAACTCGGTCAAGCCCTCCAGCACGCCGAGAAGGGCTGCTTCGACGATCGTCTGTTCCGCCATCGGGTCCCCGCCTGCCGCCGGCCTGTGTTGGGCTGGCCTGTGTTGGGCCGGCCTGTCTCGCCCGGCTTGTCTTGAGCGGCGGCGGCCCCTATAGCTCGCCTCCGCCGGAAGCCCGTTCTCGAACTGGTCTTCCGTCCCGAATCGGACGGCCGTGTCTACTCCCGCCAGTTTTTGTTGGCCAGACCCGGTTGGCCGGATGATCGGGAGACGATTCGGGGGGGTGACGCCGGGATCCATGCTGACGCTGTTCCACTATCCGCTTTTTCCGGCCAGCCGCTTCGCGCGCCTCGTCTTCGCCGAATATGGCGAGGATCTGTCGCTGATCGAGGAGAGACCGTGGCAGCGGCGGCGCGAATTCCTGGCGCTGAACCCGGCGGGCACCTTGCCGGTGCTGCTGGCCGAGGGCGACGTGCCCGTGGTGGGCGCCTCGGTGATCGCCGAATATGTCGACGAGACGCGCGGGGTGTTCAAGCGCGACAAGCGCCTGTTCGTCGAGGATTCCATCGAGCGCGCCGAGATCAGGCGGCTGTGCGACTGGTATCTGGTCAAGGCGCATGACGACGTGACCCGCCACCTGGTGCGCGAGCGCGTGCTCAAGCCGCAGATGGAGGACGGCGGCGGCGCGCCGGATTCGGCCGTCATCCGCGCCGCCCGCGCCAACATCCGCCAGCATTTGCGCTACACCGCATGGCTGGCCGCCAGCCGCAACTGGCTGGCCGGGCCGCGCATGACCTATGCGGACCTTGCCGCCGCCGCCACGCTGTCGGTGCTCGACTATATGGGCGAGATCGACTGGAGCGAGCACAGGCCGGCGCGCGACTGGTACCAGCGCATGAAGTCGCGCCCCTGCTTCCGGCCGCTGCTGGCCGACCGGGTGCGCGGGCTGTCGCCCTCCTCGCACTATTCGGACCTCGATTTCTGATGGCCGGCGCCGCGGCCCGCGGCGGCGCAAGCGACCTGCGGAAGAAGATCGACCGCTGGGCGAAGGAGCTGGGTTTCGACGCGACCGGCGTCGCCGCGCCGGGTTCCGTGCCGCACGCCGCCGGGCGGCTGGCCGAGTTCGTCGCCATGGGCCGGCACGGCACGATGGGCTGGATGGCGGAGACGGCGGAACGGCGCGGCAGCCCGCTGTCGCTGTGGAGCGAGGTCCGCAGCGTCGTCATGCTGGGCGTCAATTACGGCCCCGACGAGGACCCGCTGGAGCTTTTGACGCGCCGCGACCGCGCGGCGATCTCGGTCTATGCAAGGAACCGCGACTATCACGACGTCATCAAGGGCCGGCTGAAGGAGCTGGCGCAGAAGATCGCCTCCGGCAGCGGCGCCGACGTAAAAGTGTTCGTCGACACGGCGCCCGTCATGGAAAAGCCGCTGGCCGGCGCCGCCGGGCTCGGCTGGCAGGGCAAGCACACCAACCTCGTCAGCCGCGAGTTCGGCTCGTGGCTGTTCCTCGGCTCGGTCTTCACCACCGCCGAGCTGGAGCCCGACCTGACGGTCGCCGACCATTGCGGCTCGTGCCGCGCCTGCCTCGACATCTGCCCGACGGCGGCCTTTCCGGCGCCCTACCAGCTCGATGCGCGGCGCTGCATCTCCTACCTCACCATCGAGCACGCCGGCCCGATCCCGCGCGAGTTGCGCTCGCTGATGGGCAACCGCATCTACGGCTGCGACG